>VBKG01000327.1:10988-81130 GCA_005879585.1 Deltaproteobacteria bacterium
CTTGTCACGTACCGCGACATCGTCGCGATCGCACGAACGTGTACACGTGCTCCGTGCGGCCGAGGTAGCCACCCGCGCGCGAAGGCGGGACGGGGCGCTGCCGAGGCGAGCCCGCAGCGCCCGCGCACGCGCGCAGCTTCGGGGGGACGCTACTTTTACGAGGTGCGCGTGGCGCGAGGACCGCGAGCCGCGGCGGCGCCCCGTCCCGCCACCCCGCCGCGAAACGCTCAGCCCCCAGCAGCCCGTCGGCGCGCCGGCGGCGCTTCCTTTTCCTTCGTGCGATCGCGGCGGGGAGCCTTCTTCTTGGGCGACGCCTGCTCGGTCTCGGCGCCCTTGCGCTCGACCAGTTCGACGACAGACAGGTGCGCGGCGTCGCCGAGGCGGTGGCCGAGCTTCACCACGCGTGTGTAACCACCGTTACGCTCGGCGTAGCGCGGCGCGATCTCGTCGAAGAGCTTCTTCACGATGCTCGCGCGCCGCAGCACCGTCGCGGCACGGCGCCGCGCATGAAGCGTCCCCTGCTTGCCGAGCGTGATCATGCGATCCGCCCACCGCCGCGTCTCCTTGGCCTTCGCATCGGTCGTCCGGATGATCTCGTGCTCGAGGAGTGCGGTGACGAGGTTGCGGAACAACGCGCGCCGGTGCGCGGTCGTGCGCGACAGCTTCACGCCTGCAACGCGGTGGCGCATCGCTCAGGCCGTCTCCTTCTCGCGCTGCGCGCGGCGGCGGTCGAGCTCTTCGCGCGGCGGGAAGTTCTCGAGCTTCATGCCGAGCGACAGCCCCATCTCGTGCAGGAATTCCTTGATCTCGTTGAGCGACTTGCGCCCGAAGTTCTTGGTCTTGAGCATCTCCTGCTCGCTCTTCTGGACGAGCTCGCCGATGTACTTGATGTCCGCGTTCTGCAGGCAGTTGGCGGAGCGGACGGTCAGCTCGAGGTCGTCGACGGGGCGATAGAGATTCTCGTTGGCGGGTGCGTCACGACGGTCGTCGCCGCCCGCCGGCGTGGCCATTTCCTCGAAGTTGACGAAGATCGAGAGCTGATCCTGGAGGATCCGAGCGGCATACGCGACGGCGTCCTCGGGACGTACGCTGCCGTCGGTGTGCACCTCGAGGACCAGGCGGTCGTAGTCCGTGCGCTGCCCGACGCGGGCGTTCGTCACCGTGAAGTTGACCTTGGTGACCGGCGAGAACACCGCATCGATCGGGATCGTGCCGGCCGGATCGCCCTCACGCTTGTTGCGCTCGGCAGGGACGTAGCCACGTCCCAGGCGGATGACGATCTCCATGTCGAGCTCGGAATCCTTGGCGAGCATCGCGATGTGCTGGTTCGGATTCAGCACCTCCACCCGCGGTCCCGCCTGCACGTCGGCCGCGGTGACCTCGCGCTCACCCCGCAAGTGGATGCGCGCCGTCTCCTCGACCGCGCCGTCGTGCAATTTCACGCGGACCTCTTTCAGGTTGAGCACGATGTCGGTCACGTCCTCCGTGACCCCCCCGATCGTCGAGAACTCGTGCAGCACGCCCTTCACCCGCAAGGCGACGATCGCGGCGCCCTGCAGCGAAGAGAGGAGAACCCGCCGGAGCGCGTTGCCGACGGTGATGCCGTAGCCGCGCTCGAACGGCTCCCCGAAGAACTTCCCGTACGTCGGCGTGAGGCTCTTCTCGTCGACCTCGAGCCGCCGCGGTTTGATCAGCTCTCGCCAGTTGCTCTGGACGATCGCGTCTGGAGTCTGCGTCGAGAGGTCCTGCAATTCCATGACAGCCTTCCCCTGTCCGCGTGCCCTACTTGGAGTAGAGCTCCACGACCAGCTTCTCGTTGATCGGCATGGTGAGATCGGCACGGGTCGGGAACGCCTTCACGATCCCCGTGAACGTGGGGGGGTCGATCGCGAGCCACTCCGGGACACCACGGCGCTGCGCCAGCTCGAGCGCTTCCTGGATGCGCGTCACCTGACGGCTCCGCTCCCGGACGCTCACCGCGTCGCCCGTGCGGACCAGGTAGGAGGGGATGTCGACCTTGCGGCCGTTCACGCGGAAGTGGCCGTGCCGCACGAGCTGCCGGGCCTCGGCACGCGAGGTCGCAAAGCCGAGGCGGTAGACGATGTTGTCCATTCGGCGTTCGAGGATCTGGAGCAGCGTCTCGCCGGTCACGCCCCGGGCGCGATCGGCCATCGCGAAATAGCGACGGAACTGCGACTCGAGGATGCCGTACATCCGGCGCAGCTTCTGCTTCTCACGCAGCTGGATCGAGTACTCGGAGAACTTCGGCCGCCCCTGCCCGTGCTCGCCGGGCGGGTAGTTGCGGCGCTCGATCGCGCACTTGTCGGTGTAGCACCGCTCGCCCTTCAAGAACAGCTTGAGACCCTCGCGCCGGCACAGCCGGCAGGAGGCTTGCGTGTATCGCGCCACAGCTAGGTCCTCATACGCGCCGCCGCTTGGGCGGCCGGCAGCCGTTGTGCGGAATCGGTGTAACGTCCTTGATGATACTCACCGCGAACCCCGCGGCCTGCAGGCTCCGGAGCGCCGACTCGCGCCCCGCGCCCGGCCCCTTCACGTACACCTGGACCTGACGCATGCCGAGCTCCGCCGCCTTCCGCGCCGCGGCCTCCGCGGCGACCTGAGCGGCGAACGGCGTCCCCTTGCGCGACCCCTTGAAGCCGACGGAGCCAGCACTCGACCACACGATCACGTTGCCCTGCGCGTCCGTGATGGTGATGATCGTGTTGTTGAACGTGGAGTGGATGTGCACCACTCCCTCGCTCACCGTCCGTTTGACCTTCTTGCGCCGGACTGGCGCAGCTTCCGGCGCGGCTGGCCGCTCCGGTGCGCCCTCGGGCTGCTTCGCCATGCGTCCTCCTTACCCCTTCGAGGGCGCCGGCTTCTTGCCGGCGATGGCGCGGCGCGGGCCTTTGCGCGTCCGTGAGTTCGTGTGCGTGCGCTGCCCGCGCACCGGCAGGTTGCGACGGTGTCGGAGGCCGCGATACGTGCCGAGGTCCACCAGACGTTTGATGTTGCCAGTGACGTCGCGGCGCAGGTCACCCTCCACCTTGTACGCCGTGTCGATCACGCGGCGGACGCGAGTGATCTCGTCGTCGGTGAGCTCGTCGCTGCTGCGCCCCGGGTCGACGCCGGCCTCGGCGCAGATCTTGTCCGCCGAGCTTCGCCCGATCCCATAGATGTACGTGAGCGCGATCTCCATGCGCTTCTTATGCGGTAAGTCGACGCCTGCAATTCGCGCCATCCAGTTTCCCCCTCAGCCCTGACGCTGCTTGTGCCGCGGGTTCGAGCAGAGCACGCGGACCACCCCCGCGCGGCGGATGACCTTGCACTTCTTGCAGATGGCTTTGACCGATGCGCGTACCTTCATCGCCCGTTCACCGCATGCGATACGTGATCCGACCACGCGAGAGGTCGAACGGCGAGAGCTCGACTGTGACCTTGTCGCCCGGCGCGATCCGGACGTAGCGCAGGCGCACGCTCCCGGCGACGTGCGCCAGCACCTGGTGCCCGTTGTCGAGGTCCACCCGGAACATGGCGTTGGGCATCAGCTGCGACACCGTGCCGCTCACCGCGATCGCGTCCCCATTCATGGCTCGTGGTCCCTTCAGGGTAAACTCAAAATATACGGGCCGTTTCCGGTCACTGCAACGGAATGTTCGAAGTGCGCCGAGAGCCGGCCGTCACGCGTCGCCGCCGTCCACCCATCCTCCTTCAGAAAGACCTCGGGCCCCCCCGCATTCACCATCGGCTCGATCGCCAGCACGAGACCGTCGCTCAGCCGGACGCCGCGGGCGCCCGTCCGGTAGTTCGGCACCTGCGGATCCTCGTGCAGGCTCCGCCCGATGCCATGACCGACGAATTCGCGTACGGTCGAAAACCCGGCTGCCTCGACCGTGTCCTGAATCGCCCCCGAGATGTCGCCGACGTGCGCCCCGGCCCGGATCGCTTCGATGCCGGCCGCGAGCGCCGCCTCCGTGACCCGCATGAGCCGTTCTGCCTCGGGCGTCACGCGCCCGACCGGCACGGTGACCGCCGCATCGCCGAAGTAGCCGTCGTGACAGACGCCGAAGTCGAGGCCGACGATGTCGCCGTCCCGCAGCACGCGCCGCGGCGACGGGATTCCGTGCACCACCTCGTCGTTGATCGAGATGCAGACCGACGCCGGGTACACCCGCCCGGCGACCGCGTAGCCCTTGAACGCAGGCCGTGCGCCCTTCTTGCGCGTGAGCTCCTCGGCCAGTACGTCGAGCTCTCCCGTGGTGACGCCGGGACGGACCCGCGTCCGGAGCTCCGCCAGGATCTCCGCGACGATGGCGTTGGCCCGCCGCATGCGGTCGATCTCCTCCGGCGACTTGAGAAGGATCATGGGAGGCTCGCCAGCACGCGGAGGAATATTTCCTCGCGGCTTCCGACGCCGGAGATCTCCCGCAGGAGGCCCGCGTCGCGATAGTACTGCAGCACCGGTGCGGTGTCGCGGGCGTACACGTCGAACCGCGCCCGCACGGTCTCCTCGCGATCGTCCTCGCGCTGGTAGAGCTCGCCGCCGCAGCGGTCACACCGGCCGGTGCGCGCGGCGGGGTCGGCGTCGAGCTGGAACATCGCGCCGCACTGCCGGCAGACACGCCTCGCGGCGAGCCGCCGGACGAGCTCGTCCTCCGGCACGTCGATCGAGACGACGGCATCGAGCGGCTCCCCGCCCTTACCGAGCATCTCCGCGAGTGCTTCCGCCTGCGGCACGGTCCGCGGGAAGCCGTCGAGCAAGAAGCCCCGGTTGTGGTTCTGCGCCGCGAGACGATCCGCAACGATACCGATCACGACGTCGTCGGGCACGAGCAGCCCCTGCGCCATGAAGCGCTCCGCCTCGCGGCCGAGCGTCGTCCCGGCGCGCCGGGCATCGCGCAGAATGTCGCCGGTGGAGATGTGCGCCACCCCGCGCCGCTCCTCCAGCAGCTTCGCCTGCGTGCCCTTGCCCGCCCCCGGCGCTCCCATGATCACGGCCCGTACTCCCACTAGCGCCGTCCCCGGATGCGTCCCCGCTTCATGAAGCCCTCGTAGCTGCGCGTGATCAGGTGCGTCTCCATGGCAGCGATCGTGTCGAGAGCCACTCCGACGACGATCAGAAGCGCGGTCCCGCCGAAGTAGAAGGGCACCTTGAACTGACTGATGAGGATCGTCGGGAGGACGCAGACGGCGGCGACGTAGAGGGCACCGGGCAAGGTGATGCGCACCAGGATGCGGTCGATGTACTCCGCGGTCCGCTGGCCGGGGCGGATGCCGGGAATGTAGCCGCCGAACTTCTTCATGTTGTCGGCGACGTCGGCCGGGTTGAAGGTGACCGCGGTGTAAAAGTAGCAGAAGAACACGATCAGCCCGACGTACGCGAGGGTGTAGAGCCACGTCCCCGGGGCGAGCTGCCGCGAGATCCAGTGGGCCACGGGGTGGTCGATGAAGTTGGTCACGGTGCCGGGGAAGAGCAGGATCGACGACGCGAAGATGGGCGGGATCACGCCCGACGTATTGATCTTGAGCGGCAGGTGCGAGCTCTGCCCGCTGTACATGCGGCGGCCCACCACCCGCTTGGCGTACTGGACCGGAATCCGCCGCTGGGCGCGCTCCATGAAGATGATCGCCGCCACCACGCCGATCATCACGAGGATGATGAAGACGGCGATCAGGATCGAAAGCTCGGCCTGCTTGATGAACTCGAACGTCGTCGCGGCCGCCGACGGCATGGCGGCGACGATGCCCGCGAAGATGATGAGCGAGATGCCGTTGCCAATCCCGCGTTCGGTGATCTGCTCGCCGAGCCACATGATGAAGGCGGTTCCCGTGGTCAGGGTGATCATCGTCATCAGCCGGAAGTGCCATCCCGGCTGGAAGACGACCCCGCCGCCCCCCGGCGCCTCGATCGACTCGAGGCCGACCGAGATGAAGAAGCCCTGCACGAGCGAGAGGAGCACCGTGCCGTAGCGGGTATACTGCGTGATCTTCCGGCGGCCCATCTCGCCCTCCTTCGAGAGCTTCTCGAGGTAGGGGATGACCACCGTCAGGAGCTGCAGGATGATGCTCGCGCTGATGTAGGGCATGATGCCGAGCGCGAAGATCGAAAAGCGCTCGAGCGCGCCGCCCGAGAAGAGATTCACCAAGCCGACGATGTTGTTACGGGCCTGGGCGAAGAACTGCGCCAGCGCCTGGCCGTCGATGCCGGGCGTCGGGATGGCGACGCCCAGCCGGTAGACCGCCAGCGCCGCGGCGGTGAACCCGAGGCGCTTACGAAGCTCCGGAACGCGGGACGCATTGGCGAACCCTTCAAACATCGACCGTCTCCACCGTGCCGCCGGCAGCCGTGATGCGCTCGCGCGCGGTCTTGCTGAACGCGTGCAGCCGCACGGTCAGCGCATGCGGCAGCGCGCCGTCGCCGAGGCACTTGACCCGCCGGCCGCCGCGCACCAGGCGCCGGCTCCGCAGCTCTTCGGGCCCGACCGTCGTTCCGGGCTCGAACAGGGCGAGCTTGGCGAGATTCACGATCGCGTACTCCTCGCGGGCCACCGGGCGAAAGCCGCGCTTCGGCAGGCGCCGCTGGAGCGGCATCTGACCGCCCTCGTAGCCGGGCGGGCTGTTGCCGCCCGAACGCGACCGCCGGCCCTTGTGGCCGCGGCCCGCCGTCTTGCCCTGGCCGGACCCGGGACCGCGGCCGACGCGCTTCCGCGGCCGCGTCGCCCCCGGGGCGGGATGCAGATGACCGAGATCGATGGGCTGGTCCATCGTCGTCGCCTATTCCTCCGCCTCGACGAGATGCGCGACGGCACGCACCATGCCGCGCACCGCCGGCGAGTCCTTGAGGATCACCGACTTGCCGACGCGCTTGAGGCCGAGGCCGCGGAGCGTCTCGCGCTGACGCGGGCTCGTGCCGATGGGGCTGCGCCGCAGGCGGACCTTCAGCATGCGGTCGCTCATTACCGTAGCTCCGCCACGGTCTTGCCGCGCAGCGCCGCGACCGCGCCGGGCTCCTTCAGCTGCCCGAGGGCGTCCATCGTCGCCCGCACCATGTTGTGCGGGTTGTTCGACCCGATGCATTTGGTGAGGACGTTGCTGACTCCCGCGAGCTCCACGACGGCCCGCACGCCGCCGCCGGCGATGACCCCCGTACCGGCGGAGGCGGGCTTCAGCAGCACCTCGCCCGCGCCGAAACGGCCCGTGACCTCGTAGGGGATCGTGCCGTCGACGAGCGGCACCCCGACCATCTGCTTCTTCGCCTTGTCGATGCCCTTCCGGATCGCTTCCGGCACCTCGTTGGCCTTGCCGAGCCCGAAGCCGACGCGTCCGCGGCCGTCCCCAACGACGACCAGCGCGCTGAAGCTGAACCGCCGGCCGCCCTTCACGACCTTGGCGACGCGGTTGATGTGGACGACCTTCTCCTTCAGCTCGGCGCCCTGCGCGTCGAGGATGACGCGGCGCGGACCGCCTGACCCACCCGGATGCGGCATGCTCGTCCTTCCCTAGAACTCGAGGCCGCCCTCGCGCGCGCCCTCGGCGACGGCGCGCACGCGGCCATGGTACAGGAACCCGTTCCGATCGAACACGATCCGTTTGATGCCCTGCTCCTGACAGCGCCGCGCGACCAGCAGCCCGACCTGCTTGGCCGCGCCGACATCGGACGTCTTCTTGAGCCCGGTGCGCAGATCGGCCGACAGCGTGGAGATGGCAAGCAGCGTCTTCGCTGACTGGTCGGTGATCAGCTGCGCATACGTGTGCTTCTGGCTCCGGAAGACGCAGAGACGCGGCCGCTCGTCCGTCCCGCGCACGGCGCGCCGAACCCGCACACGCCGCCGCTCGCGTCCGACCACCTTGAGGCTGGTTCGCATCAGCGTGCCCCTCCCGCCGCCGCCTTGCCCGCCTTACGGCGGATCGTCTCTTCCGCGTACTTGACCCCCTTGCCCTTGTACGGCTCGGGTGGCCGGAGCTCGCGGATAGCCGCCAGGGTATGTCCAAGAAGCTCGCGATCGGGTCCTTCGAGCGTCACGATCACCTGCCGATCGACCTTCGCCGAGATCCCCGGGGGCAGCTGGAAGGCGATCGGGTGCGAGTACCCGAGGGTCAGGTACAGCACGGTGCCCCGCGCTTCCGCTCGATAGCCGACGCCGTTGATCTCGAGGACGCGCGTGAAGCCCTTGTTGACGCCGTCGACCATGTTGCCGATGAGCTTCCGCGTGAGCCCATGGATGCTGCGCGCCCGACGCGAGTCGTCGCGCCGGCGGACGACGACGGCCCCGCCCTCGACGGCGACGCTGACCTCCGGATCGAGGCGACGCTCGAGCGTGCCCCTGGGACCTTCGACGCGCACGGTGCCGTCGGTCGCGTGAACGCGAACGCCCTGCGGCACCGCGACGGGTTGTTTACCGATGCGCGACATCGTCCCTCTCTCCTACCAGACAGTGCAGAGCAGCTCCCCGCCCACGTTCTCGCGCCGGGCGTCGCGATCGACGAGGAGACCCTTCGGGGTGGACAGCACGCTCACGCCGAGGCCACCCCGCACGGCGGGAATGTCCTTCGATCCGACGTAGACCCGGAGGCTCGGCCGGCTGACCCGCTTGATGCCACCGATCACCGGCCGTCGCTGCGGGTCGTAGCGCAGCTCGATGCGCAGCACGGGACGCGGCTCCGCCTCGATGATGGTCGCGCCGGCGAGGTACCCCTCCGCCACGAGCACGCGCGCGAGGGCGTCCTTCTGTTTCGACCAAGGCATGTCGACCGTCGCCTTGCGCGCGGCGGTGGCGTTCCGGACACGGGTGAGGAAGTCGGCGATCGGATCGGTCAGCATCGCGCCGTCACCAGCTCGCCTTCACGAGTCCCGGGATCTGGCCGCGGCGCCCGAGGTCGCGCAGGCAGAGCCGGCACATGCGGAACCGCCGGAAGAAGGCCCGCGGCCGCCCGCACAGCGGGCAGCGGTTGTAGGCGCGCACCTTGAACTTCGGTGGCCGCGACGCCTTTACCATGAGACACGTCTTCGCCATATCCCCTCGGTCGTCAGGCCCGGAACGGCATCCCGAGCGCGCGCAGCAAGCTCTTGCCCTCGGCGTCCGACCGCGCCGTCGTGCAGATGACGACCGTCAGGCCCTTGATCTTGTCCACCTTGTCGAGGTTGATCTCCGGAAAGATCACCTGCTCCCGGATCCCAAGGGAGTAGTTGCCCCGGCCGTCGAACGCGCGATCCGGAACGCCCTTGAAGTCACGGACGCGCGGCAGCGCGGCACCCACAAGGCGCTCGAAGAACTCGTACATCCGCTCGCCCCGCAGCGTCACCATGGCGCCGATGGCCGTTTTCTCACGAAGCTTGAAGTTGGCGATCGCCTTCTTGGCGCGCGTGACGACCGGCTTCTGGCCGCTGATCGCGGTCAGCTCCTCGACCGCACCGTCGAGGAGCTTCGGGTTCTGCGTGGCCTCACCGAGCCCCATGTTGAGGACGATCTTCTGGAGCCGCGGCACGGCGAGCGAGTTCTTGTAGCCGAGCTCGCGCATGAGCGCCGGGACGATCTCCTGTTTGTACCGTTCCTGCAGGCGCGCCGCCATGTTTACACGCTGTCCATGAGCTCGCCGCAGCGGCGACACACGCGCGCCGCGCGGCCGTTCTCGAGACGGCGGCGACCGACGCGCGCCGGCTTGTTGCAGCGACCGCAGATGGGCAACACGTTGGAGAGGTGGATCGATGCCTCCTTCTCGACGATACCGCCCGGGCTCTGAACGCCGCGCGGCTTCTGATGCCGCTTCACCATGTTCACGCGCTCGATCACCACGCGGTTCTTCTCGTGCAGCAGCCGCAGCACCTTGCCGGTCTTCCCGCGTTCGCGGCCGGCGATGACGATCACGGTGTCGTCCTTGCGGATGCGCTCGACGGCCATCGCTCAGAGCACCTCCGGGGCAAGCGAGATGATCTTCATGAACCGCTTGGCGCGGAGCTCGCGCGCCACCGGACCGAAGATGCGCGTGCCGATCGGCTCGCGGGCATTGTCGATCAGCACCGCGGAGTTCGTGTCGAACCGGATGTAGGAGCCGTCGGTCCGGCCGACTTCCTTCGCGGTGCGGACGATGACCGCCTTCATGACGTCACCCTTCTTCACCTTGGCGTTCGGGATGGCCTCCTTGACCGACACGACGATGATGTCGCCGATCGAGGCGTACTTTCGCCGGGTGCCGCCGAGCACCTTGATGCAGAGCACCTTCCGGGCGCCGCTGTTGTCCGCGACGTCGAGGATGCTTTCCGCCTGGATCATGACCTAGCCTTCGCCCCCGCCCGCGGCCGCGGTGGGCAGCTCACCGCCGACCAGCGGCTCGTCCGCCCCTTCCCGGCGCGCCAGGATGGCTGCCACCGTCCACCGCTTGTCGTGCGACAGCGGGCGGCTCTCGATGATGCGAACCCGATCGCCGACGCGACACTGCTCCTTCTGATCGTGCGCTTTGTAGCGCCTGCGCTGCTTCAGGTACTTGCGATACCGGCCGTGGCGGACCAGCCGCTCCACTTCGACGACGACGGTCCGCGTCATCTTGTCGGAGACGACGACGCCGTCTCGCTGCTTGCGCCGTCCCGTCGTCATGGCCGGACCTCCCGCTGCCGGAGCGTCGTCTTGGCCCGGGCCAGGTCGCGCTTCGTCTCGCGAACCTTCATCGGATTGGGCAGCTGCGCCGTCGCCCGGCGGAGACGCAGGTGGAAGAGCGCGTCGGTCAGCTCCGTGACGCGCGCCCGGAGCTCGTCGTCGCTCATGTCGCGGAATTCCTGCGGCTTCATCGGCTCACCGTCACGCCGCCGCCGTGTGGCGCTCACGAACGACCGTCGCGATCGACAGCTTGGCCGCCGCGAGCCGCAGCGCGGCGTGCGCCTGGCTGCGTTCCACGCCTTCCATCTCGAAGAGCATGCGGCCGGGCTTGACGACCGCGACCCAGAACTCGGGCGAGCCCTTGCCCTTCCCCATCCGTGTCTCGGCGGGCTTCTTCGTGAGCGGCTTGTCGGGGAACACGCGCACCCACACGCGCCCGCCACGCTTGATGTAGCGGGTGAGCGCGACGCGGGCCGCCTCGATCTCGCGCGCCGTCAGCCAGCCGCGCTCGAGCGCCTGGAGCCCGAAGTCGCCGAAGGCGAGCGTCGCTCCCCGCCACGCGGTGCCGCGCCGTCGGCCCTTCTGCATCTTTCGCCACTTGACCTTCTTCGGGGCGAGCATACTCGTCGTGGATCAGACGCCGAGGGCGGCGCGCTGCTCCTCCTCCTGCTTGGTGAGAACCTCGCCGCGGAAGATCCAGCACTTGACGCCGATGACGCCATAGGTGGTCTTCGCCTCGGCGAGGCCGTAGTTCACGTCGGCGCGCAGCGTGTGCAACGGCACCCGCCCCTCGCGGTACCATTCGGTGCGCGCGATCTCCGAGCCCCCGAGTCGGCCCGCGGACTGGATGCGGATCCCCTGCGCCCCCATGCGCATGGCGCGCGCCACCGCCTCCTTCATCGCCCGCCGGAACGCGACCCGACGTTCGAGCTGCAAGGCCACGTTCTCGCCGACGAGCAGCGCGTCGAGGTCCGGCCGGCGCACCTCGTGGATGTTGATGAAGGTCTCCTTGCTGGTGAGCTTCGACAGCTCCTGCTTGAGCTTCTCGATCTCGGCGCCCTTCTTGCCGATGACGATCCCGGGGCGCGCCGTGTGGATGTTGATCTTCGCCTTGTTGGCCGCGCGCTCGATTTCGATCTTCGACACCCCGGCGTGATACAGGCGCTTCTTCAAGAAATTGCGGATCTTGATGTCCTCGTGCAGGAGCTCGGCGTATTCGCGACGCGCGAACCAGCGCGAGTCCCAGTTCTCGATGACGCCGAGGCGAAAGCCCTTCGGGTGTACCTTCTGACCCACGTTACGCCTCCCCCGCCTTCGGACGCTCGTCGACGATCAAGGTGATGTGGCTCGTCCTCTTGAAGACCTTGGTGGCACGGCCGTGCGCCCGGCTGAGAAAGCGCTTCGCCGTCGGACCTTCGTCGACGAACGCGCGCTTCACGTAGAGGCGGTCGACGTCGACGCGCTGGGTGCTCTCCGCGTTGGCGACCGCGGAGCGCAGCGTCTTGGCGACGAGCCGCGCCCCGCGCTTGGGGGTGTACTCGAGAAGGCTCAGCGCCTTCTCGACGGGCTTGCCACGGATCAGATCGACCACCAGGCGCGCCTTCTGCGCGGTGATACGCATGAACCGGCTCTGCGCACGCGTCTCCATCACGCTCCCGGGGCCTTGCGCGGCGCGGCAGGAGCCGCGGCGGCACCTGGCGCGCGCGGCGCCGCGGGGGCGGCACCTTCGACCTTGCCCTTGCGATCGCCCGAGTGGCCGTGGAACGTGCGCGTGGGTGCAAACTCACCGAGCTTATGGCCCACGGCGTTCTCCGTGATGAACACCGGGATGAACTTCCGTCCGTTGTGCACGGCGAACGTGAAGCCGAGCATGTCCGGCGTGATCGTCGAGCGACGCGACCACGTCTTCACGACGCGCTTCTCGCCCGACTCGATCATCGCCCGCACCTTCTTCATGAGGTGGCCGTCGACGAAGGGGCCTTTCTTGATCGATCGTGCCACCGCGCCCCCTATTTCGTCTTCCGCCGCTGCAGGATCCAGCGGTCGGTGCGCTTGTTGTGGCGCGTCTTGTAGCCCTTCGTGGGCTTGCCCCACGGCGTCTGCGGATGATTGCCCTTCGAGCGGCCCTCGCCGCCACCGTGCGGGTGATCCACGGGGTTCATCGCGATGCCACGAACACTCGAGCGCCGCCCGAGCCAGCGGATGCGCCCGGCCTTGCCGTACGAGATGTTCTCGTGTTCGAGGTTGCCGACCTGCCCGATCGTCGCCCGGCAGGCTAGCCGCACCCGCCGGAGCTCGCCCGACGGGAGCTTCAGCAGCGCGTAGTCGCCTTCCTTGGCCATCAGCTGGATCCCTGCACCGGCGCTCCGCGCGAGCTGGCCGCCCCGCCCCTCTCGGAACTCGACGTTGTGGACCGTCGTGCCGAGCGGAATGTTCGCGAGCGGCAGGCTGTTGCCCGGCTTGATGTCGGCCTTCGGTCCGGCCTCGACCTTGTCGCCCACGGCGAGCCCAACGGGGGCCAGGATGTAGCGCTTCTCGCCGTCGGCGTAGTGCAGGAGCGCGATCCGCGCGGAGCGGTTCGGGTCGTATTCGATGGCCGCAACCTTGGCCGGCACGCTCACCTTGTCGCGCTTGAAGTCGAGGATCCGATAGAGGCGCTTGTGGCCGCCGCCGCGATGGCGGATCGTCATGCGGCCGAGGTTGTTCCGCCCTCCCGACTTGCGAAGCGGCGCCGTGAGCGACGGCTCGGGCGCGTCCTTCGTGATCTCGTTGAAGTCCGGACCCGTCTGGAAGCGGCGGCCGGGCGACGTCGGGCGGAACTGGATGGTGGGCATCCCGCTCAGGCTCCCTCGAAGAAGTCGATGCGGCTACCCTCGGCGAGCGTCACGTAGGCCTTCTTCCAGTTCGGCCGCCGACCGAGGTGACGCCCCACGCGCCGTGTCTTGCCGAGGAACCGGGACGTCCGCACCTTTTCGACCTTCACCTTGAACAGCATCTCGACGGCGTGTCGGATCTCCACCTTGTTGGCGCGGGGATGGACACGGAAGACCACCTGGTTGCCGAGCTCGTTGACGAGCGTCCCCTTCTCCGTGATCACCGGACCCTGTACCACCTCGGCCGCATTCATGACGCGCTCGACTTCGACGGCGCGAGCCGGCTCGCGATCTGCTCGAGCGCCGCGCGCGTGAAGACGATCTCGGCGTGCCCGAGAACGTCGTGGACGTTCAACCCCGCGACGCGGAGCACCTTCACGCCGGGAAGATTGCGCGCCGCCCGCTCGATCGCGCTGTCCGCCTCGGGGAGCACGACGAGGACACTCGGCGCCTCGTCGAGGCCGAGTCCGGCAAGGCATTCGACCATGTGCCGCGTCTTCGGCGCAGCGAGGCTGAGGCCGTCGACGACGAGCAGCTTGCCGGCGGCATGGCGCGCCGCGAGCGCGGCGCGGAGTGCCGCCTGCCGCGCGGACTTCGGCATCCGGTATGTGTAGTCGCGGGGCTGCGGCCCGAAGATCGTGGCGCCGCCAGCCCACAGCGGCGAGCGGATGCTCCCGGCGCGCGCACGACCCGTCCCCTTCTGCCGCCACGGCTTCTTGCCGCCGCCGCTGACGAAACCGCGCGTCTTGGTGGCCGCAGTGCCCGCCCGGCGAGCGGCGAGCTGGCTGCGCACCGCCTCGTGCAGCAGGTGCTCCCGCACCGGACCGGCGACCACGGCGGCGGGGACGGTCACGTCGCCGACGCGCTCGCGGGTCTGCGACAGCACCGGCAGGCTCACGGTCTCCTCCGTCATGCCTCGCGCGCCTCCACGGCGTGCTTGTGGATCAGCACGGTGCCGTTCCGGGCGCCGGGCACGGCGCCACGGACGAGCAGGAGATTCTCCTCGGGTCTCACCGCGATGACCTTGAGATTCCGCGTGGTGACCCATTCGGCGCCGTACCGGCCCGCCATGCGCTTGCCCTTGAAGATGCGACCCGGGTAGGAGCGGTTGCCGATGGAGCCGCCGTGCCGGAAGTACTCGTGCGTGCCGTGTGACCCCGGAAAGCCCGCGAACTTGTGCCGCTTCATGACGCCCGCCGTGCCACGGCCCTTGCTGAGTCCGGCGACGTGCACGACCTCGCCCGGCTGGAACACCTCGCTCACCCGAACCTCGGCGCCGACCGCGGGCGGCTCGTCCCCGAGCAGCCGGAACTCCCGGAGCACCGTGAAGGCACCCGTCCCCGCCTTCTTGAATTGACCTTGCACCGCCTTCTGCAGCCGGCTCGGCTTCGCAGTGCCGAACCCGAGCTGCGCGGCGGCGTACCCGTCGCGCTCGCGCTGGCGGGTGGCAATCACCGTGCATGGTCCGGCCTGGATGACGGTGACCGGCACGAGCACGCCCTCCGCAGTGTAGACCTGCGTCATGCCGAGCTTGCGTCCGATCAGACCGGGGAGCGCCATGGCTATTGCAGCTTGATCTCGACGTCCACGCCGGCCGCCAGGTCGAGCTTGCCGAGCGCGTCGATCGTCTGCTGCGTCGGCTCGAGGATGTCGAGCAGACGCTTGTGGGTGCGGATCTCGAACTGCTCGCGCGACTTCTTGTCGACGTGCGGGGAGCGGTTCACGGTGAAGCGTTCGATGTGGGTCGGCAGCGGAATGGGTCCGGCGACGCGTCCGCCCGTCCGGCGTACGGTTTCCACGATCTCGCGTACCGACTGATCGAGCAGCCGGTGGTCGTACGCTTTCAGACGGATGCGGATCTTCTCGTTCACGTCACGTTTACTCGAAGATCTATTCGAAGATCTTGGTCACCACACCGGCGCCAACCGTGCGTCCCCCTTCACGAATGGCGAACCGGAGCCCCTCGTCCATCGCGATGGGAGTGATGAGATCCACCTTGACCTGCACGTTGTCCCCCGGCATCACCATCTCGGTGCCTTCGGGCAGGGTGCAGACGCCGGTTACGTCCGTGGTTCGGAAATAGAACTGCGGCCGGTAGCCGTTGAAGAACGGCGTGTGACGGCCACCCTCTTCCTTGGTGAGCACGTACGCCTCGGCCTGGAACTTCGTGTGCGGCGTGATCGAGCCGGGCTTCGCGAGCACCTGGCCGCGCTCGATGTCCTCGCGCTTCACGCCGCGCAGCAGGCAGCCGACGTTGTCGCCGGCGAGCCCCTCGTCGAGGAGCTTTCGGAACATCTCCACCCCTGTGACGACGGTCTTGGTGGTCGGCTTGATGCCGACGATCTCGACCTCCTCGCCGACCTTGATCTTCCCCCGCTCGATGCGCCCGGTGGCGACCGTGCCGCGGCCGCTGATCGAGAACACGTCCTCGACGGGCATCAGGAAGGGCTTGTCGATCTCGCGCTTCGGCTCGGGGATGTAGCCGTCGACGGCGTCCATCAGCTTCTGGAGGGCGAGACCGCCGAGCTCGCCGGCATCCCCCTCGAGCCCCTTCAGCGCGCTGCCGCGGATGATCGGGATCTCGTCGCCTGGGAACTCGTACTTGGAGAGCAGTTCCCGCACCTCGAGCTCGACGAGGTCGAGCAACTCCTTGTCATCGACCGCGTCGACCTTGTTCATGAAGACGACGATCGCCGGCACGCCGACCTGGCGCGCCAGGAGGATGTGCTCGCGGGTCTGCGGCATCGGGCCGTCGGTGGCAGCGACCACCAGGATGGCGCCGTCCATCTGCGCAGCGCCGGTGATCATGTTCTTGATGTAGTCAGCGTGACCCGGACAGTCGACGTGGGCGTAGTGGCGTTTCGCGGTCTCGTACTCCACGTGTGCGGTGGCAATGGTGATGCCGCGTTCGCGCTCCTCGGGAGCCTTGTCGATCTGATCGAACGGCACGAACTGACCGAAGCCCTTCGCGGCCTGCGCCTTGGTGATCGCCGCGGTGAGCGTCGTCTTGCCGTGGTCGATGTGTCCGATCGTCCCGACGTTGACGTGCGGCTTCTTGCGCTCGAACTTTGCCTTCGCCATGGCGGTGTGTCCTCCGTCGCGCTCTTGGCTAACTCAGCTGCGAAGCCTCCGCGAAGCGCGTCCCTCCTTGCCGGAGCGCCTCGGGGCCGATGCCCTTCGGCACCGGCTCGTAGTGCGAGAACTGCATCGTGAAGGTCGCGCGACCCTGCGTGCGCGACCGGAGATCCGTGGCATAGCCGAACATCTCGGCGAGAGGCGCGTGCGCGGCGATCACCTGCGCGTTGCCGCGCGGCTCCTGGCCCGCGATGCGGCCGCGGCGTCGGTTGATGTCGCTGATGACCTCGCCCATGTACTCCTCCGGGGTCACGACCTCGAGCGACATGATGGGCTCGAGGATGACGGGCGACGCTTTGCCCATCGCCTCCTTGAAGGCCATCGAGCCCGCGATCTTGAACGCGATCTCCGAGGAGTCGACCTCGTGGTACGAGCCGTAGACGACGGTCGCCTTGACGTCGACGACGGGGTAGCCGGCAAGCATGCCCGACTCCATCGCCTCCTTGACGCCCTTCTCGATGGCGGGGATGTACTCGCGCGGGATGACGCCGCCCTTGGTGCCGTCGACGAACTCGAAGCCGCCACCGGCCGGCAGCGGCTCGAGCCGCAGCACGACGTGGCCGTACTGTCCGCGGCCGCCCGTCTGGCGGATGAACTTGGCCTCGTGCTCGACGGCCTTCCGGACCGTTTCCTTGTAGGCAACCTGGGGCTTGCCGACGTTGGCGTCCACCTTGAACTCGCGGAGCAGCCGGTCGACGATGATCTCGAGGTGTAGCTCGCCCATGCCCGAGATGAGCGTCTGCCCGGTCTCGGTGTTGGTCGACACGCGGAACGACGGATCCTCCGTGGCAAGCTTGTGGAGGGACCCGCCGAGCCGCTCCTGGTCGACCTTCGTCTTCGGCTCGATGGCGATCGAGATGACGGGGTCGGGGAACTGCATGCGCTCGAGGACGATCGGCTTGCTCTCGTCGCAGAGCGTGTCGCCCGTGGTGGTGTCGCGGAGACCGACGGCCGCCACGATGTCGCCCGCGTAGACCTCCTTGATCTCCTCGCGCTTGTTGGCGTGCATCTTGAGGAGGCGCCCGACGCGCTCCTTCTTCCCCTTCACCGAGTTGTAGACGTAGGAGCCCGACGTCATCACGCCCGAATACACGCGGAGGAACGTGAGCGTGCCGACGTACGGGTCGCTCATGATCTTGAAGGCGAGCGCCGTGAAGGGCTCGTCGTCGCGTGCGAGGCGCTCCTCCTCGTGACTCGAGTTCGGGTTGATGCCGCGGACGGGCGGCACGTCGAGCGGCGACGGCAGGTACGCGATCACCGCGTCGAGCAGCGGCTGGACGCCCTTGTTCTTGAAGGCGCTGCCGCAGACCACGGGGACGAGCTTCATCTGCAGCGTGCCGGCGCGGACCGCCGCGCGGATGTCCGTCTCGGAGATCGGCTCACCGTTCAGATAACGCTCCATGAGCGGCTCGCTGACGTCGGCAACCGCCTCGAGAAGCTGCTCGCGCGCCGCCTCGGCGGCGCCACGGACGTCGGCGGGGATCTCCTCCTCCCGGTAGCGCGCACCGAGGCTCTCGTCCTCCCACACCACCGCCTTCATGGTGACGAGATCGATGACGCCGCGGAAATCGTCCTCGATGCCGAGCGGCAGCTGGACCATGACCGGGTTGGCCCGGAGGCGCTCGCGAATCTCGCGGACGACGCGGTCGAAGTCCGCGCCGATGCGGTCCATCTTGTTGACGAAGGCGACACGCGGAACGTGGTAGCGGTCGGCCTGGCGCCAGACGGTCTCGGACTGCGGCTCGACGCCGCCGACGCCGCAGAACACCGCGACGGCGCCGTCGAGGACGCGCAGGCTCCGCTCGACCTCGATCGTGAAGTCGACGTGGCCGGGCGTGTCGATGATGTTGACGCGGTGGTCCTGCCAGAAGCAGGTGGTGGCGGCGGACGTGATGGTGATGCCGCGCTCCTGCTCCTGCACCATCCAGTCCATGACGGCGGTGCCCTGATGGACCTCGCCGATCTTGTAGCTGATGCCCGTGTAGTAGAGGACGCGCTCCGTCGTCGTGGTCTTGCCGGCATCAATGTGGGCCATGATGCCGATGTTGCGGGTCTTCTCGAGGGAAACGGCGCGGGGCATGGTCGACGCAGCGACTACCAGCGGTAGTGGGCGAAAGCCTTGTTGGCCTCCGCCATGCGGTGCGTGTCCTCCTTCTTCTTGACGGCGCCGCCGCGGCCGTTGGCCGCGTCGAGAATCTCGCCGCCGAGCTTGGCAATCATCGATTTCTCCGGACGCGTCCGGGCGTTCTGCACGATCCAGCGCATGGCGAGGGACATCCGGCGCTGCGGCCGGACCTCGACCGGAACCTGGTAGGTGGCACCGCCGACGCGCCGCGACCGGACCTCCACGAGCGGCTTCACCTGCTCGAGCGCCCGCTTGAAGACACCGAGGGCATCCTCCTTGGCGCGATCGCTGACGATGGCGAGGGCGTCATAGAGGGTGCGTTCGGCGAGGCTCTTCTTGCCGTCCACCAGCAGCGCGTTGATGAACTTGCTCACCGTTCGATCGTGGTACTTGGGGTCGGGCAGGATGTCCCGACGCTTGACCTCACCTTTCCGTGGCATGGCGGTTCAGTACACCCGCGGCCCGGGACCAGTACCGCGTCGCCGCGGTGCCGGCCCGAGGGCCGCCGTCCTCACTTCGGTCTTTTTGCTCCGTACTTCGAGCGGCCCTGACGCCGGTCCTGCACACCGATCGAGTCGAGGGTGCCGCGGATGATGTGATAGCGCACGCCGGGCAGGTCCTTTACGCGTCCCCCGCGGATCAGGACCACCGAGTGCTCCTGCAGATTGTGGCCGACGCCGGGAATGTACGACGTGACCTCGACGCCGTTGGTCAGCCGGACACGCGCGACCTTCCGCAAAGCGGAGTTCGGCTTCTTCGGCGTCTGCGTGTAAACGCGCGTGCACACGCCGCGCTTCTGCGGCGAGCCCTGCAGGGCGGGCGCGGCCTGCTTCGCACGCTTCCGCGCGCGCCCCTGCTTCACGAGCTGGTTGATGGTCGGCATCGGGCGAAATGACGAATCCTAGGTGGCGCGCTCCTCGCTGTCAATGTTTTGCCGCATCAAGCGACCGCTTCGGGCGTGACCTCGGCGGCCGGCGGGACCTCCTCGGCCGCCGCGGGCTCGTCGGTGATGCTCTCCATCCTGGCGTATTTCGCCACGCCCGTCCCTGCCGGGATCAGGCGGCCCATGATGACGTTCTCCTTGAGACCGACGAGGCGGTCGACCTTGCCGTTGATCGCCGCTTCGGTGAGCACCTTGGTCGTCTCCTGGAAGGAAGCGGCCGAGATGAAGCTCTCCGTCGAGAGGCTCGCCTTGGTGATGCCGAGCAGCAGCGGCTCCGCCACCGCCGCCTGACCGCTCCGCCCGAGCACCCGCTCGTTCTCCTCCTCGAACCGCCACTTCTCTACCTGGTCGCCGATCAGGAAGTCGGTGTCACCCACCTCCTTGATGCGCACCCGGCGCAGCATCTGCCGGACGATGACCTCGATGTGCTTGTCGTTGATGCGGACGCCCTGCAGGCGATAGATCTCCTGCACCTCGTCCACCAGGTACTTGGCGAGCGCCTTCTCGCCGAGGATGGTGAGGATGTCGTGCGGGTTCGAGCTGCCGTCCATTAGTGGCTCGCCCGCCTTCACGTAGTCGCCTTCGTGGACGCTGATGTGCTTGCCCTTGGGGATCAGGTACTCGCGCGCTTCGCCGACCTCCGGGGTGACGATGACCTTGCGCTTGCCCTTGGTGTCCTTGCCGAAGGAGATGATCCCGTCGATCTCGCTGATGACGGCGAACTCCTTCGGCTTGCGGGCCTCGAACAGCTCGGCGACGCGCGGCAGACCGCCGGTGATGTCCTTCGTCTTGGTGGTCTCGCGCGGCATCTTCGCGATGACGTCGCCCGCGGAGACCGGCTGACCCTCGATCACGTTCAGGTGTGCGCCGACGGGAAGCAGGTAGCGCGCCTCCCCGCTGCCGCCGGTCACCTTGGCCGTCTGCCCTGTGGTGTCCTTGATCGTCACGCGCGGCCGCTTGTCGACGTCCTTGGTGTCGACGACGACCTTGGTGGAGAGACCGGTCCGCTCGTCGACCTTCTCCTCCATGGTGATGCCCTCGACGATGTCGCCGAACTTCACCACGCCACCCGCCTCGGTGACGATCGGGATGGTGTAGGGGTCCCACTCGGCGATCATCTCGGCCGATTTCACCTTGGCCCCGTCGCGCTTCTTCAGCTTGGCGCCGTAGACGATCGGATAGCGCTCGCGCTCACGCTCGCGCTTCGGCTCGGGATAGTCGACGATCGCCACCTCGCCGTTGCGGCTCATGACGACGAGGTCGCCGTCCTTGCCCTCGACCGTGCTCACGTTGATGAGCTTCAAGAAACCCTCGTTGCGCGCCTCCAGTGTCGTCTGCTCCGCACGCCGGCTCGCCGTACCGCCGATGTGGAACGTCCGCATCGTGAGCTGCGTGCCCGGCTCGCCGATCGACTGCGCGGCGATGACGCCGATGGCCTCGCCGAGGTTGACGAGATGGCCGCGCGCCAGGTCGCGGCCGTAGCACTGCATGCAGACCCCCTGGCGCGACTGGCAGGTGAGCACCGAGCGGATCTTCACCCGCTCGAGGCCCGCCTCCTCGATGGCGGCCACCTTGGGCTCGTCGATCTCGTCGTTGGCCTGCACGATGATGGTGTTGGTGAACGGGTCGCGAATGTCCTCGAGCGCGACACGCCCGAGCACGCGATCGCCGAGACCCTCGATGACCTCGCCGCCCTCGACCAGCGGGGCCATCTCGATGCCGTCGAGCGTCCCGCAGTCCTGCTCCGTGATGATCGAGTCCTGCGCGACGTCGACGAGACGCCGCGTGAGATAGCCGGAGTTGGCCGTCTTCAGCGCGGTGTCGGCGAGCCCCTTCCGTGCGCCGTGCGTCGAGATGAAGTACTGGAGCACGGTGAGCCCCTCGCGGAAGTTGGCGGTGATGGGCGTCTCGATGATCTCGCCGGACGGCTTCGCCATGAGGCCGCGCATGCCGGCCAGCTGCCGGATCTGCTGCGCCGAGCCGCGGGCGCCGGAATCGGCCATCATGAAGATCGGGTTGAAGGACGGGATCCGGCGGATGTTCCCGTCGGCGTCGCGGACCTCCTGCGTCCCGAGCTCGCGCAGCATCTCGTCGGCGATGCGGTCGGTCACCTCCGCCCAGATGTCGACGACCTTGTTGTAGCGTTCGCCGTCGGTGATGAGACCCTTGTTGTACTGGTCCTCGATCTCCCGGACCGCCGCGTTGGCCTCCTCGAGCAGCTTGTGCTTGCTCGGCGGAATCACCATGTCCTTGATGCCGATCGAGATGCCCGCCTGCGTGGCCTGCTCGTAGCCGAGGTCCTTCAACCGATCGGCGAAGATGACGGTGGCCTTGTTCCCCGCGTGGCGGTAGGACAGGTCGATCAAGGTCCCGAGCTCCTTCTTCTTCATGACCTTGTTGACCTCGGCGAAGGGGATCTCGGAGGGGACGATTTCGTAGAGGAGCACGCGGCCGGTCGTCGAGTCCACGACCTCGCCGTTGCCGCCGAAGGCGGCGGGGATGCGCACCCGGATGCGCGCCTGGAGGTCGACCTCACCCTGGTCGTACGCGATCCGGACCTCGTCGAAGTTCGCGAACGTGTGTCCCTGGCCGCGCGCGGTCAGGTGCTCGCGGGTCATGAAGTACAGGCCGAGGACGATGTCCTGCGTCGGCACGATGATCGGCTTCCCGTGCGCCGGCGAAAGGATGTTGTTGGTGGACATCATGAGCGTCCGGGCCTCGACCTGCGCCTCCACCGACAGCGGTACGTGGACCGCCATCTGGTCGCCGTCGAAGTCGGCGTTGTAGGCCGCGCAGACGAGGGGGTGCAGCTGGATGGCCTTGCCCTCGATGAGGATCGGCTCGAACGCCTGGATGCCGAGCCGATGGAGCGTCGGGGCGCGGTTCAGGAGGATGGGATGCTCGCGGATCACCTCGTCGAGGATGTCCCAGACCTCGGGACGCTCTTTCTCGACCATCTTCTTGGCGCTCTTGATGGTCGTGACGTACCCGCGCTCCTCGAGCTTGTTGTAGATGAACGGCTTGAACAGCTCGAGCGCCATCTTCTTCGGCAACCCGCACTGGTGGAGTCGGAGCTCGGGCCCGACGACGATCACCGAGCGGCCGGAGTAGTCGACGCGCTTGCCGAGAAGGTTCTGCCGGAACCGGCCGCTCTTACCCTTCAGCATGTCCGACAGCGACTTGAGGGGCCGCTTGTTCGGGCCGGTGATCGCCCGGCCGCGCCGGCCGTTGTCGAAGAGGGCGTCGACGGCCTCCTGGAGCATGCGCTTCTCGTTCCGGATGATGATGTCGGGCGCGTTCAGCTCCATGAGGCGCTTCAAGCGGTTGTTCCGGTTGATGACGCGCCGGTAGAGGTCGTTCAGGTCCGAGGTGGCGAAGCGGCCGCCGTCGAGCGGCACGAGGGGCCGCAGGTCGGGCGGGATCACCGGGATGACCTCGAGGATCATCCACTCGGGATGGTTCCCGGAGTTCTTGAGCGCGGAGACGACCTTCAGGCGCTTGGAGATCTTCTTCCGGCGGGCCTCGCTCGTCGCCTCCTTCATCTCCACCCGGAGGTCGACGAAGAGTTTGTCGATGTCGAGCTTGCCGAGAAGCTCGCGGATGGCCTCGGCGCCCATCTCGGCCCGGAAGGCATCCCCGCCGTGCTCCTCGTAGAGCTTCCGGTAGCGGCTCTCGGAGAGCAGCTCGCCCTCCTTCAGCGACGTCGCACCCGGATCGACGACGACGTAGGACTCGAAATAGAGGACCTTCTCGAGCTCCTTGAGCGTCATGTCGAGGAGCGTACCGATTCGGGAGGGGAGGCTCTTCAGGAACCAGATGTGCGCCACCGGCGTGGCGAGGTCGATGTGGCCCATGCGCTCCCGGCGGACCTTCGACTGGATCACCTCGACGCCGCACTTCTCGCACACGACCCCGCGGTGCCGCATGCGCTTGTACTTCCCGCAGTTGCACTCGTAGTCCTTGGTAGGACCGAAGATCTTCGCGCAGAAAAGGCCGTCGCGCTCCGGCTTGAACGTGCGGTAGTTGATCGTCTCCGGCTTCTTCACCTCGCCGTGGGACCACGACCGGATCTTCTCCGGCGACGCCAGCGAGATGCGGATGGCGTTGAAGTTGAGTGGATTCTTCGGCTTCTCGAAGAGACTGAACAGGTCTTCCATCATGGTTAGCTCCTGTGGGGGCTCGTGCGGTGCTCGCTCGCTTCGCTCGCTGCGCTCCTCCGATGCCCCCACACCCCCTCGGCCAGCTCGAGCGCTCTCGCGCTCGGCCTCCCCGCCATCGTCACGATCGTCATCTTCATGATCGTCATCGTCTCCATGCGCCTCACTCCGATAACGGGCGATCTTCGGTGAGCTCGATGTCGAGCGCGAGGCTCTGCAGCTCCTTCACCATGACGTTGAAGGACTCGGGCAGGCCGGGCTCGAGTACGTTCTCACCCTTGACGATCGCCTCGTACATCCGGGTGCGGCCGGCGACGTCGTCAGACTTGACGGTGAGCATCTCCTGCAGGGTGTAGGCGGCGCCGTATGCCTCGAGGGCCCACACCTCCATCTCGCCGAGCCGCTGGCCGCCGAACTGGGCCTTGCCGCCGAGCGGTTGCTGCGTGACCAGCGAGTACGGACCGGTCGAGCGCGCATGGATCTTGTCGTCCACGAGGTGGTGGAGCTTCATCATGTACATGATGCCCACCGTGACCTCGTGCGCGAACGGATCACCGGTCCGTCCGTCGTGCAGGCGCGTCTGGCCATTGGCCGGGAGCGTCGCCCGCGCCACGAGCTTGAAGATCTCCTCTTCGGACGCGCCGTCGAACACCGGCGACGCCACGTGGACGCCGCGCGCGGCCTTCTTGGCGAGCTTCACGACGTCCTCGTCGGCGAGCGCGTCGATGAAGTCGGCGTGGTCCTTGGAGCCGTAGAGTTCCTTCAGCTTCTTCCGCAGCGCATCGACGTTCGGCCGTCCGTCGCTCTCGAGGTCCGCGGCGATCTGCCCGCCGAGCTCGCGAGCCGCCCAGCCGAGGTGCGTCTCGAGTATCTGGCCGACGTTCATGCGGCTCGGCACACCGAGGGGATTCAGCACGATGTCGACGGGCATGCCGTCGGCGAGATACGGCATGTCCTCCTCGGGGAGGATACGCGACAGGACGCCCTTGTTGCCGTGACGCCCCGCCATCTTGTCGCCCACCTGTAGCTTCCGCTTGATGGCGACGAAGACCTTCACCATCTTGATGACGCCCGGCGGCAGCTCGTCGCCGCTCTTCAGGCGCTCGATCTTCTCGTTGAAGACCATCTTGATGAGGTCGATCTGCTCCTGCATGCCCTCGACCATGCGGGAGAGCTCGTCCTCCGCGCGCTCTTCGCCGATCTTGATGTCGCCCCAGTAGTTCGAGGGGATCTGGGCGAGGACCTCGGCCGCGATCTCGACGCCTTTGTTGAGGAGGATCTTGCGGGTGTCGTCGGTGAGCCTGGCGGTGGTGATCTTGCCCTGGAGGAGCTTCAGCACCTTCTTGCCGGCGCTCTCGCGGATGATGCGGATCTCGTCCTGCTGATCCTTCCGGAGTCTCGCGACCTCGTCTTCCTCGATGGCGCGCGACCGGTCGTCCTTCTGGATGCCCTTCCGGGAGAAGACGCGGGCGTTGATCACCGTACCTTCGACGCCGGGCGGGACTCGGAGGCTCGTGTCGCGCACCTCACCCGCCTTCTCGCCGAAGATCGCCCGAAGCAGCTTCTCCTCAGGCGAGAGCTGCGTCTCGCCCTTGGGGGTGATCTTGCCGACGAGGATGTCGCCCGGCTTCACCTCCGCGCCGATCCGGATGATCCCCGACTCGTCGAGGTCCTTGAGTGCCTCGTCGCCGACGTTGGGGATGTCGCGCGTGATTTCCTCGGGGCCGAGCTTGGTGTCACGGGCGACGCACTCGAACTCCTCGATGTGGACCGAGGTGAAGAAGTCGTCCTTCACCACGCGCTCGGAAATGAGGATCGAGTCCTCGAAGTTGTAGCCGCCCCACGGCATGAATGCGACGAGCACGTTGCGCCCGAGGGCCAGCTCGCCCATCTCCGTGGACGGGCCGTCCGCGATGACATCGCCGGCCTTCACGTGGTCACCCACGACGACGATCGGGCGCTGGTTTATGCACGTGTTCTGGTTCGAGCGCTGGTACTTGATCAGGTTGTAGATGTCGACGCCAGGGTCGCGACCGTCCTGGGACGGCCGGTCGGCGCGCACCACGATGCGCGTCGAGTCGACCTGCTCGACCACTCCGTCGCGGCGACCAACGACCGTGACACCGGAGTCGCGTG
This sequence comes from Deltaproteobacteria bacterium, assembly GCA_005879585.1. Classification (GTDB taxonomy): domain Bacteria; phylum Desulfobacterota; class Binatia; order DP-6; family DP-6; genus DP-3. The sequence goes on from VBKG01000327.1 coordinate 36,950, forward strand.
CGACGACGCGCTCCATGCCCGTGCCAACGAGCGGCGCGTCGGTCCGGAGCAGCGGCACCGCCTGACGCTGCATGTTCGAGCCCATCAGCGCGCGGTTGGCATCGTCGTTCTCGAGGAACGGGATGAGCGAGGCGGCCACCGACACCAGCTGGTTCGGCGACACGTCCATGAACTCGACCTGCTCCGGACGCACCATCGTGAACTCGCCGCCGAGCCGCGCCGAGATGAGATCGGCGGTGAAGTGCCCCTTGCCATCGAGCGGGGCATTGGCCTGCGCGATCGTGTGCTCCTCCTCCTCGAGCGCAGACAGGTAGACGATCTCGTCGGTCACCCGCCCGTCCTTCACGCGGCGATACGGCGTCTCGACGAAGCCGAACTCGTTCACCCGCGCGTAGGTCGAGAGGGACGCGATCAACCCGATGTTGGGTCCCTCAGGCGTCTCGATCGGGCACACGCGGCCGTAGTGCGTGGGGTGGACGTCGCGCACCTCGAAGCCCGCACGCTCTCGTGTGAGGCCGCCGGGGCCAAGTGCCGAAAGCCGGCGCTTGTGGGTGATCTCGGAGAGCGGGTTCGTCTGGTCCATGAACTGCGAGAGCTGCGAGGAGCCGAAGAACTCCTTGATCACGGCGGAGACCGGCTTGTAGTTGATGAGCTCCTGCGGCATCAGCGTTTCGATGTCCTGCAGGCTCATCCGCTCCTTGATCGCGCGCTCCATGCGAACCAGTCCGATGCGGTACTGGTTTTCGACGAGTTCGCCGACGGCGCGGACGCGGCGGTTGCCGAGGTGATCGATGTCGTCGATCTGGCCGATGCCGTTTTTCAGCAGGATCAGGTATCGGACGACCTCGAGGATGTCCTCGCGGCGGAGCGTCCCCTGGTCGAGCGGCACGTTGAGCTTGAGTTTGAGCTTGTGGTTGAGCTTCAGGCGTCCAACCCGCGAGAGGTCGTACCGCTCCGGGTTGAAGAAGAGGTTGTTGAAGAAGGCCGTGGCCGTCTCGGGCGTCGGCGGATCGCCGGGACGTAGCCGCCGGTAGATCTCGAGAATGGCCTCCTCCGGGCTGCCGATGCGGTCCTGGAGGAGTGTGCTCCGCAACGACGGCCCGATGTTGGAGTCGTCGAGGAAAAGCACCTCGACCTTGTTCACGCCCCGCTGCCGCAGCGCCTCGAGCTTCTCCTCCGTGATCTCCTCGTTGGTCGCGAGCACCACCTCGCCGGTCTTGGCGTCCTTCACGTCGTGCGCCGACACCCGCCCGATCACCTCCTCGAGGGCGATCGGTATCTGGGTGACACCAGCCTGCTCCATCTGACGGAGGGCCATCTTGGTGAACTTGCGGCCTTCCTTGACGAGCAGCTCGTTCGACTGCGGGTGGCGGATGTCGCGGCTCGCCTTTACGCCGATGAGGTGATCGGCCTGGAACAGCTTGGCGGCCTTGCGCCCTTCGAGCACCACCGTGTCGCGACGGTAGAAGTAGTTGAGGAGGTCCTCCGTGGTCATGCCGAGCGCGCGCAGCAGGACCGTCGCATGGAACTTCCGGCGCCGGTCGATGCGCACGTAGAGGATGTCCTTCGGGTCGAACTCGAAGTCGATCCAGGAACCGCGATACGGGATGATGCGCGCGGAGTAGAGCAGCTTGCCGCTGGCGTGCGTCTTGCCCTTGTCGTGGTCGAAGAACACACCGGGCGAGCGGTGGAGCTGCGAGACGATGACTCGCTCCGTCCCGTTCACCATGAAGGTGCCGTGCCGGGTCATGAGCGGGATCTCGCCGAAGTAGACCTCCTGCTCCTTCACGTTCTTGATCGAACGGACACCGCTGTCCGGGTCGACGTCCCAGATGACGAGCTGGACGGTCACCTTGAGCGGGGCGGCGTAGGTCATGCCCCGCTGGTGACACTCCTCGACATCGTACTTGGGCTCCGACAGCGTAAAGCTGACGAACTCGAGCGAGGCGGTCTCGTTGAAGTCCTTGATGGGGAAGACGGACTTGAAGACCGCCTGCAGGCCCTGGTCCTTACGCTGCTCGGGCGTAACGTCCTTCTGCAGGAACTCCTCGTACGAGCGGCGCTGGATCTCGATCAGGTTCGGGATGTCGATGATCTTCTTGATGCGGCCGAACGTGCGCCGGGCGCGCAGGTTATTCGGCACACGCGAGCTCTGAACCAGCTGAGTGCTCATCGATACGTCTCCACTGTCACGGGTCGTCCTACTTCAGCTCGACGGTGCCGCCGGCGTCCTCGATCTTCTTCTTGATCGCCTCGGCCTCGGCCTTCGGCACAGCTTCCTTGAGCGGCTTCGGAGCGCCATCGACCAGGTCCTTGGCCTCCTTGAGGCCGAGCCCCGTGAGTTCGCGGACCACCTTGATGACCTGGATCTTCTTCTCGCCGCCGCCGGTGAGGACGACCGTGAAGTCCTCCTTTTCGGGCGCCGCCGCCGCAGCCGCGCCACCGGCGGCCGGACCGGCCGCCGCGACGGCCACGGGCGCCGCTGCCGAGACTCCGAGCTCGACCTCGAGCTCCTTCACGAGCGCCGAGGCGTCGAGGAGGCTCATGTTCTTCAAGAAGTCCTTCACCTGCTCGCGCGTCACGTCCATCGGATCGTCACTCCTTCCGTTCGGATACGGTCATTCAGCTTGAGGCGCCGCCGGAGACCCCGCGTCGCCCGCTCGCTTCGCCACGGCGTCGACCAGGCGGGCGAGCTGCGCGGCCGGCTCGTTCAGCGTCCGCAGGAGCTGCGTCGCGGGCGCCTGCAGCAGGCCGAGAAGCTGGGCGAGCAGCACCTCGCGGGGAGGCAGTGTCGCGAGGGCCTTCACCTCGGCCGCCGGTAGCACGCGCTCGCCGAAGACGGCGCCCTTGATCTCGAGCTTGGGCATCTCGTCGGCGAACTTGACGGCCAGCTTGGCGATCGCCACGGGGTCGCGGAAGCCGAGGATCATGGCGACGGGACCGTGCAGCAGCGGCTCGAACGACGGCCGTCGCGACTCCTCGATCGCGCGCCGTGCGAGCGTGTTCTTGGCAACGCGGCAACGCCCGTCGGCGTCGCGCACCGCCTTGCGGAGACGCGTCATCTGACCGGCCGTGAGACCGCGGTAGTCCGCCAGCACGGCGACCGTCGCGCGCCGGAGGTCACCCTCGAGCTCCTGGACCGCTTCGACCTTCTCTGCTCGCCTCATCGCCCGTCCCTCAGGCCGTCGCCCGCACCGCGACAGGGTCGATCCGCACCGCGGGGCCCATGGTGGTGGAGAGGGCGACGCTCTGCAGGTAGTTGCCCTTGGCGGCCGCCGGCTTCGCGCGAAGGAGGCTCGTGAGCAGGGCGTGCGCGTTCTCGAGCAACCGCTCGGTGCCGAAGCTGCGCTTGCCGATCGGCACGTGCACTATGCCGGCCTTCTCGACGCGGAATTCGACCTTGCCGGCCTTCGCCTCGCGCACCGCCTTGCCGACGTCGAACGTCACGGTGCCGACCTTGGGGTTCGGCATCAGGCCGCGCGGACCGAGGATCTTGCCGAGGCGCCCGACCGCACCCATCATGTCGGGCGTGGCGATCGCGGTGTCGAACTCGAGCCACTGCTCTTCCTGTATCCGCTTGATGACGTCGTCCGCGCCCACGTGGTCGGCACCGGCCTCCGTGGCCTCCCGCGCCTTGTCGCCCTTGGCGAGCACGAGCACCCGCACCGACTTGCCCGTGCCGTGCGGGAGGACGACCGTACCGCGCACGTTCTGGTCGGCCTGGCGAGGATCCACGCCGAGCTTCGCGGCGAGCTCCACCGTCTCGTCGAACTTCGCCGGCCCGTCGCCGGCCGCGATGGTGCGAACCGCTTCCTCGAGGGAATAGCGGCGCGTCCGCTCGATCTTGGCCGCCGCAGCACGATACCGCTTGCTTCGCTTCGCCATGTCCTACACGACCTCGAGGCCGAGGCTCCGGGCCGTACCCTCGACCGTCCGCACGGCGGCCGCGACGTCGGCCGCCGTCAGATCAGGCATCTTCAACCGGGCGATCTCCTCCACCTGCTGTCGCGTGACCTGCCCCACCTTTTTCTTGCCCGCCTCGCCCGAGCCCTTGTCGATGCCGGCAGCCCGTTTGAGCAGCACCGCGGCGGGCGGCGTCTTGGTGATGAACGTGAACGAGCGGTCGGCGAACACCGTGATGATCACCGGGATGATGAGACCCGCCTGCGCCTGGGTCTGCGCGTTGAAGGCCTTGCAGAACTCCATGATGTTCACGCCGCGCTGACCGAGTGCCGGTCCGACCGGCGGGCTCGGATTCGCCTGGCCCGCCGGAATCTGCAGCTTGATCTCCGCGATGACCTTCTTCGCCATCCGTTCAGCCTTCCCTCAAGCCTTCTCAACCTGGACGAAATCGAGCTCGACGGGTGTCGCGCGTCCGAAGATGCTGATGAGCACGCGCAGCTTGCCCTTGTCGGGCTTCACTTCCTCGACGACGCCGTTGAAGTCCTGGAACGGGCCGTCGACCACCTTGACCTGCTCCCCATGCTCGAAGAGGACCTTCGGTTTGGGCTTGACGGCGCCCTCTTCCATCTGATGCGTGATCTCCCGGACCTCGACCTCCGAGATGGGCGGGATGGAGTTCGGGTCCGTCCCCCCCCCGAGAAACCCGGTGACCTTGGGCGTGGATTTGACGATGTGCCACGTCTCGTTGTTGAGCCTCATGTTGACCAGGATGTAGCCGGGAAAGAACTTCCGGGACGACGTCTTCTTCTTCCCCTTCACGAGCTCGACCACCTTCTCGGAGGGGACCAGGATCTGGCCGAAGAGGTCCGGCTTACCGAGCGATCGAATTCGCTCTTCGAGCGCCGCCTTCACCTTGTGCTCATAGCCGGAGTACGTGTGCACCACGTACCAGTTGCGCGCGCCTTCCTCGGCCATCAACTCAGCGCCCATCGGATGGCCACGGACAGCAAGAAGTCGACGAGCCCCAGGTAGATGCCCACGATGACCACACCGATGATGACCACGATCGTTGCCGCCTGCGTCTCCTTGCGGACAGGCCAGTGCACCTTCTTGAGCTCGGCCCAGCATTCTTCGAGAAACTCGCGCGACCGCGAGATCGGCTGCTTTAGCGATTCGATTGCGTTCATAGTTGTCGCGGGTCAGGCAGGATTCGAACCTGCAACCCCCGGATTTGGAGTCCGGTGCTCTAACCGTTCGAGCTACTGACCCCGCACGCCGGGTCGCACCCCCGGTCCCTAGACCTTCCCCTCCTTGTGGACCGTATGGCTGCGGCACGCCGAGCAGAACTTCCTCAGCGAGAGCTTGTCGGTCGTACGCTTCTTGTTTTTCGACGTGGTGTAGTTCTTCCTCTTGCAACCGTCGCAGACGAGCGTGATCAGATCGCGCATGCGACCCCCTCGGCGGAGCCCACGACCGGATTCGAACCGGTGACCTCTTCCTTACCAAGGAAGTGCTCTGCCGCCTGAGCTACGTGGGCGGAGCGGGAGACGGGAATCGAACCCGCGACCCCGAGCTTGGAAGGCTCGCGCTCTACCACCTGAGCTACTCCCGCGTCTCGAATGGAGAGGGGAGGATTCGAACCTCCGAAGGCATACGCCGGCAGATTTACAGTCTGCTCCCTTTGGCCACTTGGGTACCTCTCCGCATATGGCCTCTCGGCGCGCGAGCCGATGGTCGGAGTCGAACCGACGACCTGCTGATTACAAATCAGCTGCTCTACCCCTGAGCTACATCGGCGGGCCCGGACGATCGATTGACTGCCGGCGCCCCACGCTCCCAGCCTTCCCGCGGAACCCTCCTCGGCCGCTTCCGGGCCGTTCAGTCCGAACCCGAACCGCTTAGTGGTGGGGAGAAATCCCCCTTAGATGGCGAACGAAATTTGCATTCCTAACACCGGCCCCCAGGGCTGTCAAGGAATTGCGGGGACTCAAGACGTCCCGGATGCGGGGTTGACGAGGGTATAGAGGGCAATCCCGGCGGCCACCGCGACGTTCAACGAGTCGACCCCCGGAGCCATCGGGATGGAGGCCACGAAGTCACACGCCCGAAGGACGAGCGGGCGCAGCCCCTCCCCCTCGCCGCCCAGCACGACGGCCACTCGTTCCGGACGATCGAGGTCGCCGAGCCGCCTCGGCGCATCGCTCGTCAGCCCGACGAGCCAATAACCGGCGTCCTTGAGCGTCGTCATGGCGCGCACCAGGTTCGGGACGCGCACGATCGGGATCCCGAAGACGAGGCCCGCCGACGTCGCCGCCACGACGCCCGTCACTGCCACGCTGCGGTCCTGGGGTACGACGACGCCCGCCAGACCGGCCGCCCGGGCGGTGCGGATGATCGCGCCCAGGTTCCGGGGATCCTGCAGGCCGTCGAGCAGGAGCGCACTCCGGCACTCCGGGCCGCACAGCCGATCGAGGGGTGCGTACCGGAAACCGGGCACGAGGGCGACGGCGCCCTGATGGTGCGGCGATCCGGCGCGGCGGCCGAGGGCGCCGCGATCCCGCTCCTCGATGAAGGAGACATCACGCGCACGGGCCGCCGCCGCGAGCTCGTGCATGCGGGGGCCAGGCGCCAGGTAGAGGTCGCCGACGGGATGCCCGCTCCGCAACAGCTCGAGCACCGGATTCGCACCGTACACGACGAGCGCGCGATCCGCTGTTCGATTCCGCATCATCCTGCTACCCTCCGTCGATCGCCAAGATCCTCCACAGGTACGTCTTCCGCGAGATCCTCATCCCCTTCACCTTCGGCCTCGCCGTCTTCACCTTCGTCCTGCTCGTCGCCCGGCTGCTGAAGCTGATCGAGCTCGTCGTGAGCCGCGGCCTGCCGCTCTCGAGCATCCTGCGGCTCTTCGCGTACATCATGCCCGCTTTTCTCGAGGTGACCGTTCCGATGGCGATGCTGCTCGCGATCCTGATCGCGTTCGGCCGGCTGTCGGCGGACTCCGAGATGGTGGCACTGCGCAGCTCGGGGCTGAGCCTCTACCAGCTGGTGCCCCCGGTCGCGATCTTCGTGGCGCTCACGACGCTCGCCACCGCCGGCATTGCCCTCTACGCCCGGCCCTGGGGAAACCGCTCGTTGAAGGCCGCGCTCTACGACATCGCCCGTACGCGCGCGAGCGCCGGCCTGAAACCGGCGGTATTCAACGACGATTTCCCTGGCCTCGTCATCTATACCGAGGGCATCGATCCGACGCTCGACCGCCTCTCGCACGTCCTCATCGCCGACGAACGAGACCCGCGGCAGCACAATACCATCTTCGCCCGGGCCGGCTTTATGATCTCCGACCAACGGGCGCAGACCGTCACCCTCCGTCTCCTCGACGGGGCCATCCACACCACGGATCCGCGAGGCGGCGCCGAGTACCAGACCGACTTTCAGTCCTACGACGTGAACCTCGACCTCCGCCAGGCGTTTGCCGGCCTCAGGCAGCGCGAGCGCGATCCGAAGGAGCTGACGCTCGGCCAGCTCGCCCGTACGATCGCCGCCAAACAGGCGGCGGGGCGGCCCTACGGTCCGGAGCTGGTCGAGTACCACCGCAAGTTCTCGATCCCGTTCGCGTGCATCGTCTTCGGCCTCGTCGCGGTCCCACTCGGCATCCAACCGGCGCGAGCCGTGCGTGCGCGCGGATTCGTCGTGAGCCTGGCCGTGATCTTCGCCTATTACATCTTCCTCTCGGCCGGGCAGGCGCTCGCCGAGCAGGCCGTGCTGTCGGCCGTCCTCGGGCTCTGGCTGCCGAACCTCGTGTTGGCGCTCCTCGGTGGCTACCTCTTCGCGCAGGCCGCACGCGAGCGGACCGCCGTCGGCCTCGAGCGGATGCAGCTGGGCCTCGCGAGGCTTCGTCAGAAAGTCGTCGCGCGGCTTGGCGCCGAGGCCGCGTGACGCTGCGCCGGCGGCTCGTCGCGCCCGTCGTGGCCCGTCACCTCGTCGGCGAGTTCCTCCGCGTCTTCGCGCTCGCGCTCGCCGCCTTCGTCGCCATCTACGTCATCGTCGACTTCTTCGATCGTTTCGACAGCTTTCTCCGTCACGAGGCTCCGCCCGGCGCGATGATCCGCTATTTCGTCTTCAAGCTGCCGCTCGTCGTGACGCAGGTCGCGCCGTTCGCGGTGCTGGCCGGGGCGCTCGTGGGCCTCGGTCTCCTCGCGCGCCACAACGAGTTCGTCGCGCTGCGGGCGTGCGGCGTGAGCGTCTGGCAGGTCGCGACGCCGTTGCTGGTTCTGGCAGCGGGGATCAGCGTCGGTGTCTTCGTCTGGAATGAGACCCTAGTGCCGGAGAGCGCTCGCCGCTGGCACGCGATCGAAGACCTCGAGATCAAGAAGCGCGGCGTCGCAACGGTCTTTACCGGACGCGAGGTCTGGTACCATGGCCGCGCGGGCTTCTACAACATCAACCGCGTGGCGCCGCGGCGCGGCGCGCTCTACGGCCTGACCATATACCAGCTCGGCTCCGATTTTCGTCTCCATCGACTGATCGAGGCGAACGCCGCGCTGTGGGACAATGGTCGCTGGCAGCTGGTCGGCGCGCACACGCGCGAGTTCGGTGCGGACGGCGTCCACGAAACCCCGCGCGAGCCCGAGGATTTCACGCTCCCCGAGACGCTCGCCGACTTTCAGGTGGTGTCGGTCGAGCCCGAGGAGTTCAGCTACGCCATGCTCCATCGACAGATCACCGACCTGCGGCGAAAGGGCGTCGACGTTTCCGAGAGCTGGGTCGACCTCGACCTGAAGCTCGCGCTCCCCGCCGCGAGCATCATGATGATGTTGCTCGCCGTCCCTCTCGCGTTCCGGGGGACACGAGTCACTAGTCTTGCGGGCGGGATCGGCCTCGGCTTCGCGCTCGGCTTCGCCTATTTCGTCGTGCTGGCCTTCACCCGCGCCCTCGGCCAGAGCCACGCGCTCCCGCCGGCGGTCGCCGCGTGGTCGGCCAACGCGCTCTTCGGGCTGATCGGCGGCTACCTCGTCCTCGGCGACGCGTAACCGCCGGGACCGTCAGGGAACCAGGGCCGGCGCCTCGAGCCCCGTGGTCTCCGGGAGCCCGAGCAAGACGTTCAGACACTGCACCGCCTGGCCGGCGGCACCCTTCCCCAGGTTGTCGATGGCAGTCACGACGATTGCGTGCTGGGTGGCCTCGTCCCACCGCCAGCCGATCGCGCATCGGTTCGTGCCTCGCACCTCGCGCAGCTCCGGAGGCGGTCCCGCCCCCCGCAGTACGATGAACGGCTCCCGCGAGTATGCCTGCTCGAACAGCGAATCGAGCGCCGGCTTCCCTCCCGGAACGCGCACGTACATCGTGGTCAGGATGCCGCGGCTCACGGGTAACAGGTGGGGGACGAACACCGGCGGCGCCGTTGCCCCCGCCGCGCGCAGCTCCTGTTCGATCTCGGGCGCGTGGCGATGGCTGCCGATGGCGTACGGACGAAAGTTCTCGTTCACTTCGGCGAACAGCTGCTCGACCTTGGCCGCGCGCCCGGCGCCGGTGGTTCCGGACTTGGCATCGATCACCACGGGAGCGGACAGCAGCCCGGCGCGCGCGAGCGGCGCGAGACCGAGCAGCGCCGCCGTCGGGTAGCACCCCGGATTGGCGACGAGCCGCGCGCGCCGCAGCCGGTCGCGATAGAGCTCGGGCACCCCGTACACCGCTTCGGACAAGAGCTCCGGCGCGCCATGGTCGCCATACCAGCGCGCGTAAACGGCGACATCACGAAGACGAAAGTCCGGGGAGAGGTCGATCACGCGCCGGCCGCGACGGAGCAGGTCGCGGGCGAGACTTGCGGCCGCCCCGTGCGGCAGCGCCAGGAAGATCAGCTCACCCGCGGCGGCGGCGTCGGGTTCCGGCGCCCCGAGCGTCTCGTCGACGATTCCGGACAGGAAGGGATACACCTCGGAGGCGGGACGGCCGCGGTACTGCTCCGAGGAGAGGTGCACGAGCTCGACGGCGGGATGCTGCGCGAGGATGCGCAGCAGCGCAACGCCCGTGTATCCGGTGGCGCCGAGCACCGAGACGGGCGTGCGCGTCGCCGGTCGGACCGCCTCCATTCGCTCACCCTACGCATCGCGCGCGGCGCACGCAACGCCGCGGCGCGGATCAACGCTTGGAGTACTGCGGCCGCTTGCGCGCCTTGTGGCGCCCGTACTTCTTGCGCTCCACCTCGCGGGAGTCGCGGGTGATGAAACCGGCCTTCTTGAGTGCGCCGCGCAACTCGGGGTTCGCCTCGAGGAGCGCCCGCGTGATGCCGTGTCGGATGGCGACGGCTTGCGCCGACACGCCACCACCGCGGACGTTCACGTCCGCGCGGTAGCTCCCGATCGTCGACGTGACCTCGAATGGCTGCTGGACGATCATGCGTGACGTTTCTCGCCCGAAGTAATTCTCGAGCGGACGGCTGTTGACGACGATCGTGCCGTCGCCCGACTGCAGCCGGACGCGCGCGACCGACGACTTGCGCTTCCCGGTGCCCCAGAGAACGGTCACGCGATCGGCCATGGCGAATCACCCCACGTCGGACAGCGGAGCTGGCTTCTGAGCACGATGCGGATGCTCGGGTCCCGCATAGACCTTCAGCTTGGTGGCGAGCCGGCGTCCAAGGCGGTTCTTCGGCAGCATCCCTACGACGGCGGCACGAATTACGCGCGTCGGATGCTTCGCCAGCACCTCGGCGGCAGTCGCGCGACGAATGCCGCCCGGATACTCCGTGTGTCGGAGGTATTCCTTGGTAGCGAGCTTGCGGCCCGTCAGGCGCACCTTGGCGGCGTTCACCACGACCACGAAGCTGCCCGTGTCGACGTGCGGCGCGAAGGCGGGGTTCGTCTTGCCGCGGAGCACCGATGCGATACGCGATGCGAGCCTGCCGAGCACCTTCCCGTCCGCGTCGGCGACGTACCAGAGGCGCGCGGCGCGCGCGTCCTCCGCGCTGAGACTCCTCGTCATGCGTGTCGTCGACATGTCGTGTGGCGGGGCCGACGAGACTCGAACTCGCGACCTCCTGCGTGACAGGCAGGCGTTCTAACCAACTGAACTACGACCCCGTGCGCCCTCGGAAGCGATAGCTACTAGCCGAGCGCGGCGTACCTTGCAACTGATACGTGGTCGCGAAGCTTTGCGGCGGCATGGGCGGTGGCGGATTTGAACCGCCGACCCCCGGCTTGTAAGGCCGATGCTCTCCCGCTGAGCTAACCGCCCGCGGTGCGCGCGGGAGTCGCAGCTAGTTGAGCGTATCCTTGAGGCTCTTGCCGGCCTTGAACTTTGCGGACTTCGAAGCAGCGATCTGGATGGTCTCGCCGGTCTTCGGGTTGCGGCCGCTACGCGCCTTGCGGGCCGAGACCGCGAACGTACCGAAGCCCGAGATGTTGACCTTGTCACCGTTACGGAGCGCGGCGACGATGTCGTCGAAGATCGTGTTGACCGCCCGCTCCGCCTGCCCCCGGGGCAGGTCGAGCTTGGTCGAGACAGACTCGATCAGGTCGGCCTTCGTCATGGCCCCTCCGATTTCCCGCCCGCTGGCGCGTCGGCCGCTTTAGCAACCGACCTGATGGCTGTCAATGCGTGACGACGTCTGGCGCGTCGGGCGGAACGGTCGCCGGAAACGGCGGAGCAACACCCTCGGCGACGGGCGCATCGGTGGGCTTGCGCAAGTAAGATTCCGGATCTCGCAGCACGAGCGCCTTGCGCAGCACCTCGTCCATGTGCTCGACGAGCTCGATCTGAATCGACTTGAGGATCACCGCTGGGATGTCCCGGATGTCCTTCTCGTTCTCGATCGGGATCAGCACCTTCTTGATGCCACCGCGATGCGCGGCGAGCACCTTCTCCTTGAGGCCGCCGATCGGCAGCACGTAGCCGCGCAGCGTGACCTCACCGGTCATCGCGAGGTCGTGTCGCACCGGGATGCGCGTGAGCGCGGAAACGAGCGCCGTTGCCATCGTGATGCCGGCGGACGGACCGTCCTTCGGGATCGCTCCCTCGGGGATGTGAATGTGGAGGTCGATCTTCTGATAGAAATCGCGCTCGAGACCGAGCTCGGCCGCACGCGAGCGCACATAGCTCATGGCGGCCTGCGCGGACTCCTGCATCACCTCGCCGAGCCGGCCCGTGATCATGAGCTTGCCCTTCCCGGGCATCACCTGGACCTCGGTAGCGAGGAGCTCGCCGCCCATGTCGGTCCAGGCGAGTCCCGTCGAGACGCCGATCCGGTGCTCCACGTCGGCCTTGCCGAACCGGTAGCGGTGCGGTCCGAGATAGGTGGCCAGGTTCTTCCCCGTGACGCGGATGCGGGCGTTGCGGTCGCGCTTCACCACCTCGACGGCGACCTTCCGGCACACCGACGCGACCTCGCGCTCTAGATTCCGGACGCCCGCCTCCTTCGTGTAGTGGCGGATGATGGCGACGATCGCGGAATCCGAGAAGATGACGTTCGGCTCCTGGAGCCCATTCGCCTCGCGCTGCTTCGGAACCAGGTAGCGCTTGGCGATGTTCAGCTTCTCGAGCTCCGTGTAGCCGGCGATCCGGATGATCTCCATCCGGTCCTGCAGCGGTCGCGGGATGCGCTCGAGGTTGTTCGCGGTCGTGATGAACATGACCTTCGAGAGGTCGTAGTCGACGTCCAGGTAGTGGTCGTTGAAGGAGCTGTTCTGCTCGGGGTCGAGCACCTCGAGCAGCGCCGACGACGGATCCCCGCGGAAGTCGGTCGACATCTTGTCGACCTCGTCGAGCAGGAAGACCGGGTTGCCCGAGCCCGCCTTCTTCATCGACTGGATGACCTTGCCCGGAAGCGCGCCGATGTACGTGCGCCGATGGCCGCGGATCTCGGCCTCGTCACGCACGCCGCCGAGCGACACGCGCACGAACTTCCGCCCCGTCGCCCGCGCAATCGACTTGCCGAGCGACGTCTTGCCCACGCCGGGAGGTCCGACGAGGCACAGGATGGGGCCCTTCATGTGGCCGACGAGGCTCTGCACTGCGAGGTATTCGAGGATGCGGCCCTTCACCTTCTCGAGCCCGTAGTGATCCTCCTCGAGGATCTTCTCCGCGCCTTGGATGTCGAGCTTGTCTTCCGTGTACTCGTGCCACGGAAGCGAGATGATCCAGTCGATGTAGTTGCGGACGACGGTCGCCTCGGCGGACATCGGCGACATCATCTTGAGCTTCTTCAGCTCCTTCTCGGCCTTCTCGCGGGCCTCCGCCGACATCTTCTTCTGCTTGATCTTCTCTTCCAGCTCCTGGATCTCGTTCTTGAACTCGTCCTTCTCACCGAGTTCCTTCTGGATCGCGCGCATCTGCTCGTTGAGGTAGTACTCCTTCTGGGTCTTCTCCATCTGCTTCTTGACCCGAGTACGGATGCGCTTCTCGACTTCGAGAATCTCGATCTCGGACCGCATGAAGCCAAGGACCTTCTCGAGCCGCTCGGACGGGTTGATGATCTCGAGCAGCGTCTGCTTGTCCTCGAGCTTGATGCCGAGGTGGGCGACGATCGTGTCCGCGAGCCGCGCGGGATCCTCGATCGACGCGACCGACATGATCATCTCGGGCGGGATCTTCTTGTTCAGCTTGACGTAGTTCTCGAACGTCGAATTGACGCTGCGGATGAGCGCCTCGACCTCGGTCGTGGTGTCGCAGACCTCGTCGATGGGCTCGGCTTCGACCAGGAAGTAGTCGGCGTTCTCGAGGTAGCGGCCAACGCGCGCCCGCTTCTTTCCCTCGACCAGCACCTTGACCGTGCCGTCCGGCAGCCGGAGGAGCTGGACGACGGTCCCGAGCGTGCCGACCTTGTAGATGTCGTCCTCGGCCGGATCGTTCGTCTTGGCGTCCTTCTGCGCGGCGAGGAGGATGAACTTCTGCTTGTTCATCGCTTCCTCGAGCGCGCGAATCGACTTCTGACGCCCGACGAAGAGAGGGACGACCATGTGCGGGAACACGATGATGTCCCGCAGTGGGAGGAGCGGTACCCGCAACTCGCCGCCGGCTGGCGGCTCTTTGGGGTCCCGCTTTTCGTTCCGGAAGAGCATCGGTTTCCCTTCTGACCCTATGCGGTCTCGGCCGCCTTCTGGAAGAGGATGATGGGCTGCTCCTTGTTGGCCACCACTTCCTCCGAGATGAGCACTTCTTTGATGTTCGGCTGCGACGGGATGTCGTACATCACGTCCAGCATGATGTTCTCCATGATGGCCCGAAGCCCGCGCGCCCCCGACTTCCGCTTGAGCGCTTCCCGGGCGATGGCCGAGAGCGCACCGTCGGTGAACCTCAGGTGCACGCCCTCCATTTCGAAGAGTTTCTGGTACTGGCGCGTGAGCGCGTTCTTCGGCTCTTTCAAAATTCTGACCAGGGCGGACTCGTCGAGCTCCTGCAGCGTGGCGATCACCGGCAACCGACCCACGAACTCGGGGATGAGCCCGAACTTGAGCAGGTCCTCGGTCTGTACCTCGTGCAGGAGATCACTGGCGTTCCGCTCGTCCCTCCTCCGGATATCGGCGCCAAACCCCATTCCCTTGACCCCGATCCGGCGCCGGATGATGTCTTCGAGGCCCACGAAGGCGCCGCCGCAGATGAAGAGGATGTTGGTGGTGTCGACCTGGAGGAACTCCTGCTGGGGGTGCTTCCGCCCCCCTTTGGGAGGCACGCTGGCCGTCGTCCCTTCGATGATCTTCAGGAGGGCCTGCTGGACTCCCTCGCCCGAGACGTCGCGGGTGATCGACGGGTTGTCGCCCTTGCGCGCGATCTTGTCGATCTCGTCGATGTAGACGATGCCCCGCTGGCACTTCTCGACGTCGTAGTCGGCGTTCTGGAGGAGCGAGAGGATGATGTTCTCGACGTCTTCGCCGACGTAGCCGGCCTCGGTCAGACTGGTGGCGTCCGCGATGGCGAAGGGCACCTGGAGGAAGCGGGCGAGCGTCTGGGCCAGCAGCGTCTTCCCGGACCCGGTTGGCCCGACGAGCAGGATGTTCGATTTCTGGAGCTCGACGTCCCCGGTGACCAGCTGCGAGTCGATGCGCTTGTAATGGTTGTGGACGGCCACGGCGAGGATCTTCTTCGCCCGCTCCTGGCCGATCACGTACTGGTCGAGGACCTTCTTGATCTCGGACGGCTTCGGCACCGCCGACGTGGAGGAGAGATTCTCTTCCTGGTCGCACTCTTCGGCGATGATGTCGTTACAGAGGTCGATGCACTCGTCGCAGATGTAGACCGTGGGTCCGGCGATCAGCTTGCGCACCTCGTCCTGGCTCTTCCCGCAGAAGGAGCAGACGAGGTTGCCGGTGCGGTCATCCCCGTGCTTGGCCATTTAGCAGCCCCCTTCGGTCAGGTTCCCTTTACCTTGCCCGGCCGGGAGACGATGACCTCGTCGACGAGGCCATACTCGACCGCCTGCTTGCCGGTCATGAAGAGATCGCGATCGGTGTCCTTCTCGATGCGCTTGAGGCTCTGCCCGGTGTGCCTGACCAGGATGTTGTTCATCTGCTCGCGCAGCCGGAGCATCTCGCGGGCCTGGATGTCGATGTCGCTCGCCTGCCCCTGCACGCCGCCGGCCGGCTGGTGGATCATGATCCGCGCGTGCGGCAACGCGAACCGTTTGCCCTTGGTCCCCGCCGCGAGCAGCCAGGCCGCCATGCTGGCCGCCTGCCCCACGCACAGCGTCGAGACCTCGGGCTTGATGTACTGCATGGTGTCGTAGATCGCGAGGCCGGCCGTCACGGAGCCACCGGGAGAGTTGATGTAGATGTAGATGTCCTTCTCCGGGTCCTCGGACTCGAGGAAGAGGAGCTGCGCGACGATCAGGTTCGCCAGGTCGTCGCCGATGCCGGTGCCGAGGATGATGATCCGGTCCCGCAGGAGGCGCGAGTAGATGTCGTAGGCGCGCTCGCCGCGACCGGTCTGCTCGATGACGATGGGGACGAGATTCGCGTGCATGGCGACTGGCAAGTACCCGTCGAGGATTCTACCGGCTTTACTTTTCACGGGCAATGTCCACGCGCGCCAACGCCGGCACGCTTCTTGCGCCTGCGCGGTCCTCCCCCACCAGTCGCGCAAGCGCGCGGTCGCGAACGAGCTTCGCATGGAGCGCTGCATGCGCCTCGGGACGTCGGTAGAGCGCGCGTAGACGCTCGGCACCGTGGCTCTCCCGCGCCGCCAGCGTCTCGATCGCCGCTTCGATTTCGCTTTCGTCGACCGTGATGTCGAGACGCGAGGCCACCGCGTCGAGCAGGAGCTCGGCGCGGACCTGACGCTCCGCCCGCGGCCGAAGCTCGGCACGAAGCTCGTCGAGCGCGTGCTGGTGATCCGCCCCCTCCCGGACCCCGAGCGTCCCGAGCTGCGCCTCCACTCGACGCTCGACGAGCGTGGGCGGCACGTCGAACGGATGCCGCGCGAACAGCTGATCGAGAACCGCCTCATGCATGGTGTCCGTCGCCCGAGCTTCCGCCTCGCGCTCGAGGTCGCTGCGCACGCGGGTCCGCAGCTCGGCCAGCGACTGGCACCGGCCATGGTCGCGCGCGAAGTCGTCATCGAGCGCTGGAAGTTCCTTCGAGCGAAGCTCCCGGATCGCCACCTCGAACTCGGGCGTCTTTCCCGCGAGACCGGCGTTCGGATAGTCGCGGGGATACGGCACCTGCAGCGTGAGCTCCGCACCGCTGTGCTGCCCGACGAGCTGGCGCTCGAGCGCCAGCGGGAACGTGCCCGCGCCGGCCTCGACGAGCACGCCTTCGCGCCGCACCGGCTCGGCGCCCTCGAGGCGGCTCGTGAGGTCGACGGTCACCACGTCGCCCGCCTCGACGACCGCCCGGTCCGTGATGGGCCGGAGCTGTGCCGCGGCGTCGCGCATCTTCGCGAGCGCCGTCTCGACGGACTCGTCGGTCACGACCACAGCCGGACGGCGCACGTCGAGCCCGTCGAGGTTTCCGACCTCGATGACGGGTCGCACGTCGATGGTCGCGGCGTACCGCAGCGACTGCCCGGGCGTGAGCGGGTCGGCGTCGATGTCCGGCGTCCCCACCGGCTCGAGGTGATGGGCCTCGATCGCCTGGCGCAAGCTGGCCTCGACCAACTTGCCGAGCACCTCGCGCCGCACCTGCTCGCCGAAGGTCCGCTCGAGCACGGGCCGTGGCACGCGACCGGGGCGGAAGCCGCGCAGCCGCGCCTGGCGCCCGACCGTCGCGAAGGCGCGCTCCAGCTCCGCCTGCACGTCCGTCGCGGAGATCTCCACCTGGAGGCGCTTGCGGACCGGGGTCAGGTCCTCGAGCGTGACGTGCGGCGCCTCCATCACGTCAGCCCGCGCGTCGCCACGCCGCAGCATGCGAGAGGGGGGATTCGAACCCCCATGGTTGCCCGCGAGATCCTAAATCTCGTGCGTCTGCCAATTCCGCCACTCTCGCTTCTCGAAGGCGGTTATCCATAACAACGCCCTTCCAGTGTGACAAGGTCAATTGACGAACCGCAGACCGGCGGGCGTGCGCTCGATGTCCTTGTGCTGGAGCGGAAGGCGCAGCTCCTGGCGACGGCCGGTCGGGTCGGTCATCGTGTCGACGCGTTCGAAGTCCACGGCCGCCCGCTCGCCGTCGAGGCGAACGGCGCGGATGTGGACGTCGACCCGCAGGTTCTCGATCGTGCCGAAGTAGCGGGTCAACCGCTCGGCGTCGGCCTGCGACCGGACCTGTCCCATGCGCTGCAGTGCGCCGACATCGTGACTCGACCAGGCATGCGCATACTCCGCGAACCAGTGCTGCACCTCTTCCTCGCTGAGCGCCGTGGCGGA
Source organism: Deltaproteobacteria bacterium (assembly GCA_005879585.1). Classification (GTDB taxonomy): domain Bacteria; phylum Desulfobacterota; class Binatia; order DP-6; family DP-6; genus DP-3. The sequence goes on from VBKG01000327.1 coordinate 54,648, forward strand.
GCGGGTCACCCGCGACGCATCGATCGGCGGCGCGGCATGCTCGTCGATCCGCGCCGCGGTGGTCGGCGGGACGGGCGGCGGGAGAGTCGCCCGCGGCACCGTCGCGACGCGCGGCGGCTCGGCCGGCGGAACCCGCTCCTCCTGCCGTGCGGTCGACGGCTCCACACGCGGCGGCCGGCGCTCTCGCGCCGTCACCTCCCACGCATCGGCCGCCGCCACGGCGGTGGGACCATGCAGCACCACGCTGACGCGATGCCTCCCGGGCGTGTCGGGGGTGTATTCGAAGCTCGGACTCGCGCCGCGCTGCACGCGGCGGCCGTCGACCGACCACTCGTACATGCCATTGGCCGCGCCCGAGCCGATCCCCGTCGCGAGGTGCAGGCGCTCGCCGACGTCCCCGGCGATCCGCGAAGGGACGGGCGAGCGCGGCGGGAGTGGTCGCGGCACGGGCACCGCGGCGTCGCGCGGCGTTGGCTGCGGTTCGGCGACGGGCGGCGCCGGTTCGGGTGTGGGCCGGGCAACGACGACCGGAGGCGCCGGCTCGGACACGGCGGGCATCCGAGCCGCGGCGATCTGGGTCGGCGGCTCGGGCGCCGCCGGGACGACATCGGGCGGGGGTTTCGGGATCGCGGGCTCCTCCGGTGCCGGTGCGGACGGGGCCGCGGCGACGTCGGGCGACGGCTCGGCGGGCGGCACCGATGCTGGCGGCGATGGCGGCACCGGCTGCTCCGCGACGGGCGGCGGCAGCTCGGGGGCATGCTGCGCTTCCGCCTCCGCCACCTGTGCCGGCCCCTCGGGGGCTGCCGGCATCTCGACCTCGGCGACATGTGCGGGTGCGCCGGGCGCCCTCGGCATCTCGGGCTCGACCTCTCGTGCGACACTCTCGGGCGCGGGCGTCTCTGGCTCTGCAAGCTGCTCGTGAGGCGGCGGCACCTCGGGCTCCGCGACCGGTGGCGGAGCGGCTTCCTGCGGCGGCGGCGCCGGCGAAGGCGGCGGTGTCGGTGGAGGACGCCCGATCGGCCGGGCATTGGCGATCTGCACGGGCAACTCCGGCTGTGGCGCGGGCCCTGCGCCGACGAGCTCCCACTCGGCCAGCGACGCGGACCGCTCGTTCTCGACCACCCGAACCGTCACGCGATGGGGGCCGCTCTCGGGCGCCGGCAGCAAGAACTCGGAGACCGCCTCGGCGGCCGACTGCTCCTGGCGTGACATCGTGCGCCCGTCGACGATCCACTCGAACCACACGCGGTCCGCTGGTCGCGCCGCCGGTACCCGCGCGCCGCAGTGGAATGTCGCGCGGCCACCCCTCCGGACGACGACGCGACCCGGCGGTGGCGAGACTTCCAGTGCCGGCGGCACGGGCGGGACGACCCCGACGTCCCACGCGTGCATCAAGGTGCCGCCGGTTGCGCCGCGAACGACCACCGTCACCTGCTGCCACCCCGCGTCCTCGGGCAGCGCCACGTACGTCCACGTGGGAAGGTGCGAGACGGTGCTTCCCCACATGGACCACGTGAACTCGACCGCGCCCGGGGCGGCGGCGGAGAAATGCACCGCCTCGCCGACCTCGATCGAAAGGCGCCGCGCATCTGGCGCGGCGTGGAGGGGACCGAGGCGCGGCCGGCGGGCCCAGACCCAGAACGCCGCGCCTCCCGCGGCGAGGAGGAGTGCGAGCACTGTGGCGAGGGACGCGCGGCGCAACGTCACGGCGATGAGCGTAGCCGCGCGCTCAGTGGCTCGCAATGCGAAAGCCGAACGTCGGTCGCGACCGCCTTTTGTTTACGTGCCCGGCCTGGCGCCGTCTTCGGCGACGCCAGCGGGCGGCGATCCCGTACGGCGCCGGAAGCCACGCGGCAGCAGGAGGTGGAGCGGCAGGACGCGCTCGCGCCGGCGCTCCGCCTCGAGGCCGCGGACCCGCGCCTCGAGCAGATCCGAGAGCGCGATCATGCCGAGCAGCCGTCGGCCCTCTCCGCGCTCGACGACGGGGAATCGCGTCCGCCCCGTCTCCGCCATGCGGTAGACGACCGCGCGCAGGGGCTCGTCGGGGTACGCCACGATGGGATCGGGTCTGACGAGCGCGCCCACTCGGACGTCGGAATCGCTCCCGGCGAACGTGAGCAGACCGTCGAGATCGCGACGGGTCACGACGCCCACGAGACGCCGATCGGTGTCGACGACCGGACAGAGGAGCTGCCGGCGGGGGCGCTCCGCGCGCAGCGCCGCGAGCTCCATGCTGGCCGGCAGGGCGACCACGTTCCGGCGCATGACCTCGCGCACGAAGAGAATCTCCAGCGGATCGACGGCGTACTCGCGACTCAGATGGTAGCCGCGCCGGCTGACCTTCTCGGTGAGGATCGACCGGCGGAGCGCCAGCACGGTGAACCCGTGCGCCAGGGTCACGGATACGAGAAGCGGCAGCAGCATGTTGACGTCGTGGGTGAGCTCGAGCGCGAAGACGATGCCCGTGAAGGGTGAGCGCATCGTCCCGCCGAGGATGGCGCCCATGCTGACGAGCGGCCAGAACCCCGTTCCCTCGTCCGGCAAGACAAGCGCTTCGACGCCGCCGAGCGCACCGCCCATCAAGAGGAGCGGGGCCAGCACGCCGCCCGAGGTTCCCGAGCCGAGCGATACGCTCCAGACGACGGACTTGACGAGCAGGAGGCCGATGATGACCCGCCCCGCGACCTGACCCTGGAGCAGCGCGCCGATCGTGTCGTAGCCGACGCCGAGCGCCTCGGGAAAAACCAGACCGCCCACGCCGACCACCAGGCCGCCGATCGCGGGCCACCACATCCAGTGAAGCGGCAGCCGCGCGAACACGTCCTCGGCCGCGTAGACTGCGCCCGTGAGGACGACCGAGAGGGCGCCGGCCGCCAGTCCCGCGAGCGCACACCCGACGAGGCCCGCCGGGCCGATGAAGAGCGGATGCGCTGGCGCGAGAAAGAGCGGACCGAGACCAATCACGTAGCGGCGTGCCGCGGCGGCGCTGGCACTGGCGAGCGCGACCGGAACCAGGCTCCGCGGCTTCCACTCGAAGAGCAGCAGCTCGACGGCGAGCGCCACCGCCGCGACGGGCGAGGCGAACGTCGCGGACATGCCGCCCGCCGCGCCGGCCACGAGGAGCGTCTTCCGTTCGGCGCTCGTCAGCTTCAGGAACTGCGCGATCATCGAGCCGAAGGCGCCGCCGGTCATGATGATCGGACCTTCGGCACCGAACGGGCCACCGCTCCCGATGGAGATGGCGGCCGAGAGCGGCTTCAAGAACGCGACCCGCGGCTCCACGCGGCTGCCGCGGATCAGGATGGACTCGATCGCTTCGGGGATCCCGTGGCCACGGATCCGCTCGGAGCCGTACCGCGCCATCAAGCCCACGACCAGCGCGCCGGCGGCGGGCACCAGCACGACGAGCCCGCCGAGGTGGTGGCCCGCCGGCGAGACCAGCGTGACACCCCAGCGCTGGAAGAAGAACAGGTTGGTGAAGAGCCCGATGAGGCGCAAGAGGGCCCACGCGACGCACGTGCTGAGGAGCCCGATCGCGACCGCGGCGACCGACATCGGGACGACCCGCCACGTGGTCGTGAAATCGCCGAGCTCGCTGGCGCGCGCGGAAGCGAGCTCCCTGACCGTACCGGACGCGCTCACCGCCCGCGCACCGCTCGACCCGGCCGATCGCCCGTCAGCGCCGCGAGTGAGCGCAGAAGAGCCGGTGCGACGGCCCGCAGCTCGGCGCGGTGGGCGAGCGAGAGCCGGGGCAGCACCCGCTCGCCACGTGGCGTCAGTCGCACGACGACCTGCCGCCGATCGGTCGTTCCCGGACGGCGCCGCACGAGGTTTCGCGCTGCCATCCGATCGATCAGCTCCACCATGGTGTGGTGCCGGAGCTGCAAGCGATCGGCGAGGACGCCGATCGTGGCGGCGGTGCCGTCGGGCATGCCCCTCAACGCGAGCAGCACCTGATGGTGCTGCGGTTCGAGACCCGCGCCGCGGGCCGCGTCCTCGCTGAAACGCAGGAGGCGGCGCAGCTGACAGCGGAACTCCGCCAGTGCGCGGTATTCGGCGACGGTCAGCCGCTCGTCCGCCACGTCGGCGATTATATCGCAGAGCGATATAAATGCCAGCCCCGCCTGGCGCGGTCAGGCCGGCTCGCGAAGCCGCGGGAGGAGGCCCTTCAGGAACGTTTCCGTCTTCTTCAAGTTCTCTCGAAAGCTCATGCTCTCGGTTCCCGCGATCTCCATGCGGAGGTCCGAGAGGTAGCTCTCGAGAACGTCGCGGAGCATGCGGGCTTCTTCCGGGGTGAGATCGACGCGAGCCATCGGGAGCCTCCTGCCCGGCGATGATAGCCCGGTCGGGAGGCACGGCAATCACGCCGCCGCGCTACCGCTCCATCTCGATGAACACCGACGCCCCGTTGCGCCGCACGAGCAGCAAGGCTCGGCGCGGGCTCGCGGCGAGCGCGCGCCCGAGATCGGCCGGCGATCGCACGGCGCGACGGTTGACCTCGACGACGACGTCACCCGGCTCGACCCCCGCCTCGTCGGCGGGGCTGCCCTCCGCGACGTCGGTGACGATCACCCCGCTGCCCGGCTTGACGCCCAGCCGGCGCGCGTCGTCGCGCCCGAGGGCCGCCACCGCGAGTCCCCACGCCTCGAGGCTGCCGCCGCGCGACGGCGCGCGGCTCTCGCGACGCTCCTCGGCGGGCATGCGGTCGACGGTGACGTCGACGGTCCGCTCGCGCCCCTCGCGCACGACGGCGACCGGCACGCGCGTTCCTGGCGGCGTGAGCGCGACCATCAGCGGCAGCTCGCGCGAGTGCTGCACGCGACGGTCGCCCCAGCGGACGATGACGTCGCCGCGCGCGATGCCGGCCTTGGACGCCGGCCCGCCGGGTGTCACGTCCGCGACGAGCGCACCTTCCGCGCCGTGCAGCCCGAAGGAGCGGGCGAGGTCCGGGGTGACCGACTGGACCGCGACGCCCATCCAGCCGCGCACGACGCTGCCATGCTCGCGGATCTGGTCGACCACCCAGCGCACCAGCGCGATCGGGACGGCGAACCCGATGCCGACGTTGCCGCCAGCCGGGCTGACGATGGCCGCATTGATGCCGACGACCCGGCCGTCCTGGTCGACGAGCGGTCCGCCGGAGTTGCCGGGATTGATCGACGCGTCGGTCTGGATGAAGTCGTCGTACGGGCCGGCGCCGAGGAAGCGGCCCTTCGCGCTCACGATGCCCGCGGTGGCGGTCTGCGTGAGACCGAACGGATTGCCGATCGCCAGCACCCAGTCGCCCACCTTGAGACTCTCGGAGTCCCCGAGCGGCAGCGTGGGGAGCGGGTGCGCCGCCTTGATGTGGACGAGAGCGATGTCCGTCTTGTCGTCACTGCCGACGAGCTTCGCGTCGAACTCCTCCTCGGTCGCCATGCGCACGCGGATCTTGTCCGCCCCCTTGACGACGTGGTTGTTCGTCACGACGTCGCCGTCGGCGGAGATGACGAAGCCGGAGCCGAGGCTCCGGCTGACGGCCGGCGGCTCGCCCAAAAAGCGGTGGAGGAAGTCCTGCATCGACTCCGGCGGTCCCTGTCCCTCCTCGCCCGCGCGCCCGACCGTCGAGATGTTCACCACCGCAGGCTCGGCCCGCGCGAGGACGTCGGCGAACGAGGGGAGCCGGTCCCCCGCTGCAGCCGGCGTCACTCCGAGCAGGGCGCCGAGTGCGACGAGGCCGCCCCGGCCCGCCCCGGCAGTCGGCATCCGGTCAGCTCGCCGCGCCCGTCCCGGGCTTCAGCTCGACGACGTTGCCCTCGGGATCGCGGACGTAGACCGACGGGCCGATCCCGCGCGCGCCGTAGCGGACCGCGGGCTCGCCGATCATCTCGACGCCCGCGTCCTCCAGGTAGCGGACGAGCGCGGACATCTCGGTCGCCGCGATGCCGAGGCAGAAATGGTCGACATTGGCGCCGTCCGCGCTCCGCTCGGGCGACGGGACGAGATCGATCATGCCGCGCCCCGCCCGCAGCTGGATGAGCCCGATCGCCTCGATGCGACGCTCCTCGACGAGCCCGAGGATCCGCGTGTAGAAGTCGAGCGCGCGTTCCGGATCGCGGCAGCGGAGAACGACGTGGTCGAGCTCCTCGACGCGAATCGGCCGCTCGCCCACCGAGTCAGACCTTGGCCCCGGGCTCGAGCTGCTCGAGGAGCTTCGCGACCATCTCGCCTCCTTTCGTCTGCACAGAGAGCGCGAGTGGCGGCGCCGTGTCAATTGCCCCGCGGTGCCGCCGCCGCTCCCGTCTCGTGCGAAGAGGCGCGCCTCACGCCGCGACCCAGTTCCCGTGGAAGCCGTACGGCACGCGGTGTGGCAGCGTCACGCGCGCCACCGGTTCCCCCGCGACGTCCTGGGCGTCGAGGATCCAGAAGTCGCTGGTGTCGCGCGCGGCGTCGTAGACGAGCACCAGTACCCACCCGTCGTCCTCGCCGGCCGACGCCGTGCGCGGCACGAAAAGCGGCTCACCGACGCCGTTGCCGGCGCCGAACCGCCGCTCCGTCACGCCGCCGCGCTCGAGGTCGTACTTGCGGACGGCGGTCCACAGCGGCTGCGCGCCGTCGTTCAGCTCCGGCTCGCGCGCTGCCATGTACCCGAATCGATGACGACGGCCGAGCCGTCGCTCGTCGACCCGCGGGAACTCCGTGACGATGTCGTCGAGCGGGGTCGACGCGACGCCGCCGCGCGCGAGGTCGATCCGCCAACGGTGGAGGCGAGCCGCGTTGGCGTCACGGTACCCGGGCTCCTCGACCGCGGCGGCGCTCATGAAGTCGAGTCGCCCGTAGCGGGCGACGTCGAGGACGATGGCGTCACCGTCTTCGTACGCATTCATCGGGTGGAAAACGTACGACGGATCGGTGTCGAACCAGCGGACGTCCGCGTTGCCTCCGCGCCGTGGCATGATGCCGAGGCGCGTGCCACGCTCCGGCTCCCACGAGAACGCGCCGCCGCGCTCCGCGAGGCGCTCGAAGCTGAACACCAGCGGGCAGAGGATGAAGATCACGTGGTCCTTCGTGATCGCGAAGTCGTGCATCATCGACGGCCAGGCGACGTCGATGACCTCGCTCCGCACGAGCGCGCCGTCGGCGGCCGCGACGTGGTACGTGAGGTACGGCGGGAACGGCGAGTAGCCGAAGAAAAGCATCTCGCCGGTCTCGGGATCGAGCTTCGGATGCGCCGTCATGGGACCGGCGAGCCGCCCGTCGAAGTCGTACTCGCCGACGGTGTCGAGCGGGCCGGCCATCATCCGCGTGGGGAGGGCGGCCTCCACGAGCGCGAGCAGCTTACCCGCATGCCAGACGATGTTCGTGTTGCCGGTGTTCTTGAAACCCGGAATCTCCGTGGCCTGGAACTCGAGCAGGCCGCGGTAGAGCGCGCGGCCTGCCTCCTGCTCCTCGCGGAGCCCGCGGCTCAGGACGTAGCGGTTCCGGTAGCTCGCGCGCCCGTCGTCGAGCGTGACGGCGTGGATCATTCCGTCGCCGTCGAACCAGTGATAGCGGCCGAGCGGCGGGAATGCGGGATTCGGGCCGTTTCGGTAATAGGTGCCGTTCAGCTCGCGCGGGATCCGTCCGACGACCGGGAGGTCGCGCGCCGCGCCTTCGGTACCCCAGGGCGCGAAGTTGTTCTGGAGGAACATGTTCGGACTCGATTCAGCGGACATGGACGGCCTCCTTTCGGGTGAGCTGGGCGATCATCGCGTTGCACACGAGCGCGACGGCGGGAGCCCCGGGTTTCCAGAAACCGGCGATCAGCAGCGACGTGACGCCGTGGACGGCGGACCAGAACGCGGCGGTGGCGTCTTCGACCGCTGCCGTGAGACGTCCCGCCGCGTCGATTGCGGCGACGCGCCGCCGCAGCCGATCGTACGAGGCGAGCGCGGCAGCGGTGGGCCGTCGCGCCGTGGAGCGCTGGAACATCAGGCGGTAGTGCGCCGGATGCGCGAGCCCGTACTCGACGTAGCGCGCGAAGCCCCAGCGCAGCGCCTCGACGGGATCCGCCGGCGGCCGCCGGCGCGTGAAGGTCCGGTCGAATTCCGCAAAGCACTCGTCGACGAGCCGGTCGACGAGTGCGCCCTTGTCGCCGAAGTGATGGTAGACGGTCGGCGGCGTCACGCCGGCGCGAGCACAGAGCTCGCGGATCGAGAGCCCCGCCTCTCCGCCGCGCGCCAGCAGCGTCTCCGCCGCCGCGAGGATCGCGCGCCGCGTGGCGGCCGGCCCCCGATCGCGGGCGCGCAGCGTCGCCGTGGCCGGCATGGATCGTCGTATAGCGCCGTTATAACGGCGGCGTCAACGCCCCCCCATCCCGGCCACGATTGCACTTCCGATCCACCCTGTTACGTGTGGGGCGCCATGCGCCGGTCGGCCGCGCTCGTCGCCCTGCTCGCGGCGCTCGCGCCGTTGTGCGCTTCGGCCGTGCAGCTCGAGGCACTCGACCTCGCCCGGACGTGGCGCCTGAGGGCGCTGCGCTTCCGCGGCGTGTCCGCGGTCCGACGCGGCGACCTCCGCCACGCGATGAGCACCAAGCCCCGGCCGTGGTTCGCGGTGTGGCGGGCCCGGCCCCTCTTCGACCCCGTCGTGTTCCGCACGGATCTCGATCGGCTGCGTCAGTTCTACCGGACGCGCGGGTACTACCATGCGCGCGTCACGTATGACCTCGAGCTGCCGGAGAGCGGCGACGCGCTCGTGGCGGTCGTCTTCATCGAGGAAGGCCCACCGGTCAAGGTCGTCTCGGTCGACGTGACGCTCGGCGGCGCCGAGCCGTCGCTCGCCGAGCGGCGCCTCCTGCTGGATCACCTGCCCGTTGCTCCCGGCCGCGTGTTCACCGAGGAGGCGTACGGCCGGGCCGACACGTATCTGCGCGCGTACTACCGCGAGCATGGATACGCGCGCGTCGACGTGGCGAAGGAAGCGAAGGTCGACGTCACGCACGACCAGGTGCGCGTCGCCTACCGGCTCGAGAGCGGCCCGCCGTGCGTGTTCGGCGAGACCGTGATTACGGGCACGAAGGACGTCGACCCCGCGGTGCCGCGCCGCGAGATCGCCTACGCGCCCGGGCAGCCGTTCAAGCAGAGTCTCCTCGACCGGACGCGGCGAGACCTCGTCGGCTTGAACCTCTTCCGCGCCGTGCGCATCGAGGAGGACAAGGGGAGTGACCCCGAGGTGACGGTGTTCATCCACGTCACGGAAGCGCCGCCGCGCGAGGTGCGGCTCGGGGTCGGCTACGATACCGAGGAGCAGATCCGCGGACTCGCCAGCTGGCGCCACTACGACTTCCTCGGCGGGGCGCGTCAGCTCGGCTTCACGGGGCGAGCCTCCTTCATCCACCGGACGATCGCCGCGGACTTCCTGCAGCCCCACTTCCCCGGCCACGCGAACCGCACCCGCGTGCTGCTCGCGGAGCAGGAGGAGGACGAGGACACCTTCACGCTCGACCGCTCCCGGGTGTCGCCGCGTCTCGAGTGGCAGGCGACGGAGCGGATCAACGGCTACGCGTTCTACCGCATCGAGTACGACCTGCTCTCCGGCGTGGATGCGCCCGTTCGGCGTGCGGTCGAGCAGTGCACCGTGCGGCCAGGGAACGTCAACGTCGTCTGCGGCCGACCGGGTGCCGCCCGGGACACCGGTATTCTCTCGGGGCTCGGGTTCGGTGCGGACTGGAACGCCACCGACGACTTGGTCGACCCGAGCCGCGGCTGGGTGCTCGGCGCAACCGTCGAGCCGGTCGGCGGCTTTCTCGGCGGCGACTTCAACTTCGTGAAGCTTGTGGGCGACGGCCGATTCTACCAGCCGCTCGTCGCGGGGTTCGTGAGCGCCACTCGACTGCGCCTCGGCACGGCCGAACCGTTCGGCAAGCACGACGAGGTGCCGCTCTTCGAGCGCTTCTACGCCGGCGGCATCGACTCGGTGCGGGGCTACGGCCGGCGGCGGATCGGCCCGCTCGTCGACGACAAGCCCATCGGCGGCAGGACGGTCGTCGAGGGATCCGCCGAGCTCCGCCATCCCATCACGGAGAAGGTCGGCGCCGCCGTCTTCATCGACGGCGGCCAGCTGAGCGGCCGGAGCTTCGACTTCCCGTTCGGCCGCCTCCGTTACGGCGCCGGCCTCGGCCTGAGTTACCGATCGCCCGTCGGTCCGCTGCGCGTCGACCTCGGCATCCCCTTCCAGCCGCCGGACGGCGATCAGCACTGGCAGGTGCACGTGAGCCTCGGCTCGAAGTTCTGATCATGCGAATCGTGCGCCGCGTGCTCGCCGTCGTCGGCGCGCTGTTCGTCCTCCTGATCGTCACGCTCTGGACGGCGAGCCGTTTCGGCGTCGTGCAGGAGCTGGTGCGGACGCGGCTCCTCGACATCCTGCGCACGAGCCTCGACGCGCAGATCGACCTCGGCGGCGTCGGCGGCACCCTCGGCCGCTCGCTCGTGCTGCGCGACTTCCGGATCGCCGTGGCGGGCCACAACGTCGTGCGGGCCCCGCGGGTGGAGGTCGTCTATGCGCTGCTGCCGCTCGTCCGCGGCCGTCTGGTCGTGCGCCGGTTCACCCTGGTGGCGCCGCGCGTGCGCCTCGTCAGTGAGCACGGCGCGTGGCGGCTGCCGCGTCCCGCCGAACGGCACAGCGGGTCGTCGCGGACGGCGCTCGACGTGCGGACCTTCGAGATCCGCGACGGCCGCATCGCCGTCATGCAGCTCGACGCGTCCACCCCGCGACGCTTCGCCGCGACCGCGGTCGCGCTCACGGCGGGCGCGGCGATCGACGCGCGCCATTCCGAGGTCACGATCCGTGACTTGCGCTTCACCCCACGCGGCATCGCGGTCACGCCGGTCCGCGCCTCTGGCACCGTCGCGAGGGAGAGCGGTGGGGCGGTTCACGTCGTGGATCTTCGCCTGGCGACGGCGCGCACGCGGCTCGACGCGCGGGCAGACGTCGTCCCGGGCCGCCAGGTGCGCGGGCATGTCGGGCTCCTGCTCGACGCCGCGGAGCTGCGGGCCGTCGTGCCGGCAAGTCGCCTCACGACGAACGTCGACGTCAGGGCCGAGGCGTCGGGTCCGTGGCACGCCGCCGACTTCGGCGTGCGCGCCGACGGCGGCGCCGCGGGCCGCGTGCACGCGCGCGCGCTGGTCGACCTCGATCACCGGGCTTACGCTGCGCGCGCCGAGCTCGCGGCGGTCGACCCGGCCGCCGCGGTGCCGGGGCTCGTGCGCGGACCGATCAATGGACGCGTGCATGCACGCGGTCGCGGAGTCGGGCTCGGGGATCCGGTGAGCTATCGCGTCGGGCTCGCGCGCTCGGAGGTCGCGGGCCATGCCGTCGGCCGAGCCATCCTTGGCGGCCGCGGCGCGCACGGCGTCCACCGTGCCCGCGGCCGCGTCGTCGCCGCCGCCGGCGAGACCCGGCTCCGCGGGCGCCTCGTCACCGGCGCGACGCCGGCATACCGCCTCGCCGCGCGCCTGCGTCTCGACCGCCTTGACGATCTCGCGCCGCGCCTGCCGGGCTGGATCGCGGCCGAGGCGCGCGTCGCCGGCCGCGGGTTCGACACGCCCCGCCGGCACGTCGACGCGGACGTGCGGCTCATCGGCGCCTCGCTCCACGGCGTCGAGGTGCACGACGGCGAGCTCCGTGCGCGGCTCGACGGCAACAACCTGCGCCTCGAGACTGCGGAGCTGACGGGCAACGGGACGACGGTGCGCGCGACCGGCACGGCCGACCTCGAGCGGCGAGCGATCGACGTCACGCTCGACGCCAGCGCGAACCTGCGATCCGTGGGCGAGCGGCTGGGGATACCGCTCGGCGGTGCCGCGACGTTCGACGCGACCGCCCGCGGGCCTCTGACGGCGGTCGCCGTGGAGGCAAGCACCGATGTCCAGGCGCCCGCCTACGGCGCCGTGAACGCCGGCCACGCGAGGGCCCGGGTCGAGGCGACCGGTCTCGGCGGGACGCGACCGAGCGGTACGGTCAGGATCGCCGTGACCGAGGCGCAGGTCCGCGCGTACCGGCGGCACACGATCGACGCCAGCCTCGACTGGGAGCGCGCGGACGGCGCCGACCGCGCGCGCGTCGACGCGACGGCAACGGGCGATGAGGGCCCGCCCGACCGGCTGGCGGCGACGCTGGCGCGCAGCGGCGAGACGACGACGGTCGCGCTCCGGGAGCTGCTCGCGACCCCGCCCGGCGGCGTGCCATGGCATCTCCTGCGTCCGGCCACCGTGACGGTCTCGCCCGAGGCGGTGACCACGGACAGCGTCGCGCTCGCGGCCGATGCGCAGCGCATCACGCTCGGAGGTCGTATCGGGTTCAGGGGAGCGAGCGACGCGTCCCTGCAGATCGCCGGCCTGGACATCGCGCCGCTCTGCGCGGCCGCGAGTGACCATACCTGCGGCGGGACGGTGTCCGTCGCGGCGCGCATCGCAGGCAAGGCCGAGGCCCCTCGCCTGACAGCCGACGTCCGATCGGACGCGCTCCGCGCGGCCGACGTCGACCTCGGTACACTCGTCGTCGACGCCCGTTACGAGGAACGTCAGACGACCCTGCATGCGCGTCTCCAACACCCGGATACGGGCGAGGTCCGTGCCGACGGAACCGTGCCCTTCGATCTGGCGTGGGCGGGCCCTCGGCGTGACACCTCGGAAGAGCCCCTCGCACTCCGCGCGCGCGCGGACCGGTTGGATCTGCGCATCGCCCACGCGCTCGCACCGACGCAGGTACGCAACGCCGCCGGACGTCTGACGCTCGACGCACAGGTCACCGGCACGCGCACCGCGCCGCGCGCCGAAGGCCGGGGGACGGTGGCAGACGGACGCCTCGAGCTCGCCGCGACGGGCGCGGCCTACGACGACATCCGCGCCGAGCTGGCTGCTGCGGGAACCGTCCTCGAGATTCGGACACTGCACGCCCGAGGCGGCGACGGCACGCTCGACGCCTCCGGGCACATCGACCTCACCGCTGCCCGCACGGTCGACGTCCGCGCGGAGCTCGCGGACTTCTTCGCCGTCCGCCGCCCCGAGCTCGAAGCGGCACTCGGCGGTACGGTACGTGTGGGCGGCACCGCCGGCGCCCCCGACGTGCGCGCGGATCTGGAGGTGGACCGTGCGATCGTCCGGCCGGCCGCGCTGCCGACGCAGGACGGCGCCGCGAAGCCCGACCCGTCGATCGTCGTCATATCAGACGGCGAGCCGCGAGCGGCGTCGGCGGAGCTGCCGTCGGTGGCGCGCGCGGTCAAGCTCGGGGTCACCGTGCGCATCGAGCGCAATGCCTGGGTACGGCGGACCGATGCGGACATCGAGCTCGGCGGCGATCTGAAGATCACCAAGGCGCCCGACGAGGGTGTCCAGATCGTCGGCACGATCCGTCTCCTGCGTGGCTGGTACGTTTTCCAGGGCCGCCGTTTCACCCTCGACGAGGGCACGATCACGTTCACCGGTGTCACGCCGGCGAACCCGAGCTTCGACATCACCGCGGTGTTCAAGAATCCCAACTACCGCGTCACGATCCACGTGGGCGGGACGAGTCAGAAACCGGAGCTCACGCTGTCCTCCGATCCGCCGCTCGAGCAGGCCGACATCCTCTCGGTCATCATCTTCGGCAAGCCCGCGCGCGACCTCGGCAAGGGAGAGAGCATCGCCCTCCAGCAGCAGGCGCTGCAGCTGGCCTCGGGCTACGTCATGCCGGAGCTGCGAGCGTCCGTCATGGACGCGCTCGGCCTCGACACGCTCGACGTCGAGATGCCGCAAGGCACTGATCGCCGCGGCCGGGTGAGCGTCGGCCGGTACGTGGCCGGCGACGTGTTCGTCTCGCTCGCCCAGGAGTTTGGCGCGCGCGCAGGCGAAGCGGTGGGGGTCGAGTACGGCCTCACCCCGGAGATCTCCATCAAGGGCTCGACGTCGACGCGTGGCGACAGCGCGATCGACGTGTTCTGGCACCGGCGCTACTGATCGACGGGGCGCGCGTCGCGCAGCAGCTCGGCGGCGGCGGCCCGGTCGATGATCCAGGACACGCGCGGCGACGGCCGGACGAGCTGTGCCGGCACGCGCTGCGCGTCCTCGGGCCCAAGAAGCGCCGCCGCGAGAGCACCCGCTTTCCGCGCGCCGGTCGCAACGACGACCACTCGATGCGCCGCCGCGAGCACCGGCGGCGTGATCGTCACCCGCGCGACGAGCGGCTCCTCCGTCACCTCGTTCACCGACACCGCCGCAACGGGCACCGTTGCCGCCAGGGCCCGGCAGCCGGGCATCAGTGACGCCACGTGCCCGTTGGTACCGACGCCGAGCAGCACGGCATCGAAAACCGTGTCGTCGAGCGCCGTCGCGTATCGTGCGGCGATGGCCTCGGGGTCGACGAGCTCGACGGGCGGCGGATGGATCCGCGCCGCCGGGACGCCACGCGGCCCGAGCAGCGACTCGCGTGCGGAGCGCACGTTGCTGCGGGGATCGTCGGGCGGCACGCAGCGCTCGTCCCCCCAGTACCATTCGATGCGGTCCCACGGCATGTCGGTGCGAGCCGCGAGTGCGACCGTCACGCCATGCCCGCCGCGGCCGCCGGAGAGCGCCACGGTGGCGCGGCCGCGGCTCGCCGCCGCGCGCAACGTTTCCGCGACGAGCTCGGCCGCGGCAGCGAACGCCGCGGCGTCGGTCTCATAGATGTCGACGTCCACCTCGCCGTCTTAGCGGATCGGCGTCGGGGCGGCGACCGCGTTGACGGCCGCCGAGGCCGGGTATAGCGCGGAGGCATGCCGCCGGTGGCGCTTACCATCGCGGGCTCGGATCCGGGAGGCGCCGCGGGTCTTCAGGCGGACCTGAAGACGTTCCACGCCTTCGGGGTCTACGGCGCGAGCGTCGTGACGGCGCTCACCGCGCAGGACACCACGGCCGTGCACGCGATCCTGCACGTCGACCCGCGCTTCGTCGGCGCGCAGCTCGATGCGGTGCTCGCCGATCTGCCGGTCGCGGCGGCGAAGACCGGCATGTTCGGTCGCGCCGCCACCGTCGAGGTCGTGAGCGCGCGCCTCGCGGCACACCCCGTCGCGCATCTCGTCGTCGACCCGGTCCTGTTCGCGACCGCCGGTCAGACGTTGACCGAACCGGCGGCGGTCGATGTGCTGCGGCGAACGCTCCTGCCGCTCGCGACGCTCGTCACACCGAACCTCGCCGAAGCCGCCGCCCTCACCGGCCGGCCCGTCCACGACGTCGCCGGCATGCGCGATGCGGCACGTGCGCTCGTCGACCTGGGCGTCCGCGCGGCGCTCGTCACCGGCGGCCACCTGCCCGGAGCGCCGGTCGACGTTTTGTGCGCCGACGGCGCGCTGCATGAGCTCGGCGGTCCGCGCGTCGGCGAACGCCCGGCACACGGTGCGGGGTGCACGCTGTCCGCGGCGATCACGGCCGGCCTCGCGATGGGCTTCACGCTCGCCGACGCCGTCGCTCGCGCGCAGCGCTACGTGCATCGCGCGCTCGCGTCGGCGCCCCCGATCGGACGCGGGTCCGCGCCGCTGAACCATCTCGTCACGCCGGAGCGAGGTAACGACGAATGCACGCCGCACCGTATTGCACCGCCATCGGCGCGCTGCTAAGCACCGAGCGGGCATGGGACGGAAACTGTTCGTCGGCAATCTCGCTTACGGAGTGACCGACGACGACCTGCAGCAGCTTTTCTCCCAGGCCGGCACGTGCGAGTCGGCGTCCGTGGTGGCGGACCGTGAGACCGGGCAGTCGCGCGGCTTCGCGTTCGTGATGATGGCGAGCGCCGACGATGCGGAGCGCGCGCGCAAGCAGCTCGACGGGACGGATTTGAAGGGGCGTCGCCTGCGCGTAGACGAAGCGAACGACCAGTCGACGCCGGGCGCCCGCGCGCGACGTCCGGGCGGAAGAGGTCCGGGCGGCGCCTCCGAACGCCACCGGCCGTAGCGAAGGGCGCGCGCGCGCCGCGGCTTGACAAGATGCGCGACGGCGGTGACCATCCGCGCATGCCCCAGGGCGACTCGTTCGCGCCGACCCTGTTGATCGCGATGCCGCAGCTGCAGGACAAGAACTTCACCCGCAGCGTGATTCTCCTCTGCGAGCACAGCGGCAACGGTGCGATCGGCTTCGTCGTCAACCGACCGACGGATCTCCGCGCCGCGCAGGCCGTCGCGCTCGATCCGCCGGTGCAAGGCGACAGCGGGCTCATGCTGTGGAGCGGCGGGCCCGTCGAGCCGCAACGCGGATTTCTCCTGCTCGGCGACGACCCGGGCGTCGACAACTCGGAGCAGATCGCGGACGGGTTCCATTTGACCGCCTCGGTCGACGTGCTGCGCCGCCTCCTGGAGGTCAGCCCCGACGAGCTCGCCCATCGGCGTTGCCGGCTGCTCCTCGGATACGCCGGATGGTCCGCCGGGCAGCTCGATCGCGAGCTCGCCGCCTCGGCGTGGCTGTCGGCGCCGCCGGATGCGGGTCTGGTCTTCGAGTCGGCGCCGGAAGACATGTGGGAGCGGGCGATACGGAGCCTCGGGGTGGATCCGATGGCGCTCACGCTTGGGCCCGGGGTGCAGTAGGCGCGGGGTGGCGGGACGGGGCGCCGCCGCGGCTCGCGGTCCTCGCTCCACGCGCGACTCGTAGGCCGAAACGTCCCCCCGAAGCTGCAGGCGCGCGCGGGAGCTGCGGGCTCGCCTCGGCGGCGCCCCGTCCCGCCTTACACGCGCGTCTGCATCGCGTGCGCTGCGTGCCGTCCGGGGCGCGCGAGGCTGCGGACCGCCGAAGGTGCGTTTTTAGAGCTGGGCGGCGCGGGTTGGGCGGGGGGACGAGGGGGACTCGACGGCGGCGACCTGTGCCTCGGATCGGCGGGGGCGCAGCCGTTGCATGCGGGCGGTGAGGGCGGTGAGCCACGCGGGACGGAGGGTGCGGAGGTCGTCGAAGAGGGAGTAGGCGACCGGGGTGATGAGGAGTGTGATCAGCAGCGAGAGCGCCTGGCCGCCGACGATGACGCGGGCGATCGAGCCGCGTGAGCCGGAGCCCGGACCCTGCCCGAGCGCGATCGGCATCATGCCGAAGATCAGCATGACTGTGGTCATCAGAATCGGCCGCAGACGTACGCGATTGGCTTGCCGGATGGCCTCGTCGCGCGGCACGCCGCGCGCGCGGAGCGTGTTCGTGTAGTCGATCTGCAGGATGCCGTTCTTCTTGACGATGCCGAAGAGCATGAAGAGACCGAGCATGCTGTACACGTTGAGCGCCTCGCCGAGCCACATGAGCGAGAGGAGCGCGAACGGCACCGTCAGCGGCAGCGCCAGCATGATGGTGACGGGGTGCACGAAGCTCTCGAACTGCGCGGCGAGCACCATGTACATGAACACGATGCTCAGGCCGAAGGCGAGCAGGAAGTTGATGTTGCTCTCGGCGAGCGTCTTGGCGCGCCCCGTCCACTGCACGTTGTAGAGCGGCGGCATGTCGAGCTGCGCCGCGACGCGGTTCACGTGCGCGACGGCCGTGGCGAGCGGCAGCTCGGGCAGCAGGTTGGCGACGATCGTGACCGCCCGCTGCCGGTTGACGCGGTCGATCTCGGCCGGCCCGACGTCTTCGCTCAAGCGCACGAGGTTCCGGAGTCGGACGAGCGCGCCGCCGCGGGCTCGGACCGTGAGGTCGCCGACGTCCTCCGGCGTGCGCCGGTGGCCGGCCTCCGCGCGCAGCCAGATGTCGTACTGCTCGTCCGCCTCCTTATACTTAGAGATCGGCTGACCGGCGACGTAGGTCTGGACCGTCGCAGCGATGTCCTGGACGTTGATCCCCTGGTCCGACGCCTTCTCACGGTCGATCAGCAAGCGCAGCTCCGGCGTCCGGACGGCCAGCGTCGTGTCGACGTCGACGAGGCCCGGCAGCTCGCGCATGCCCGCCATGAGGCGGTCGGCGTAGGTCTGGAGGCGGCCGAGATCGGGACCACGGAGGTTGAGCTCGACGTCGGAGAGCCGCTGTCCACCCGTGGAGAACGGGTTCACGCCCTGGACGCTGGCGCGCAGGTCCGGGTATTCGGTGAGCAGGCGGCGCGCGTCGGCCATGACGTCGAACTGCGAGAAGCGCCGCGCGCGCAGGTCGACCATGCGCGCGTAGATCGATCCGCTGGTCACGTCGCCTTCGCCGGCCTTCACCCGTCCCGACGTGTCGCCGATCGTCGCCAGCACGTCCGTGACGCCGCGGAGCGCGCGCACCCGGTGCTCGATCTCCGCGAACAGGCGCGACGTCTCGGCGAGCGTGAAGCCGCCCGGTGTGCGGATCGAGATCTCGAACTCGCTCTGGTCGTCCTGCGGCAGGAACGTCTTCCCGACCCGGCCGAAGAGCGGTCCGGTGGCGAGGACGATCGCGATGGCGACGAGCACGATCACCCAGCGATGGCGGAGCGACCAGGCCAGCACGCGCCCGTACCCGCGCTCGACGAGGCGGTAGAGCCGGCCGCCTTCCGACGCGTGGCCACCGCGCCGCCGCAGCATCCGGGCGCTGAGCGACGGGGTCAGCGTGAAGGAGACGAGGAGCGACACGAAGATCGCCACCGCCACCGTCAGGCCGAAGCTGTGGAAGAAGCGCCCCACGCGGCCGGCCATGAAGGCCACGGGCAGGAAGATGATGATGAGCGAGAGCGTCGTTGCCATGACGGCGAGCGCGATCTCCGCCGTGCCCACCGACGCCGCCTGCCGCGGCGGCATCCCCTCCTCTTCCACGTGACGGTAGATGTTCTCGAGCACCACCACGGCGTCGTCGATCACGATGCCGACGGCGAGCACGAGCGCGAGCATGGTGACGTTGTTCAGCGTGAAGCCCATGTAGCGCATGAAGGTGAAGGTCGAGATCACCGACGTGGGAATCGCGATGCTCGCCACCACCGTGCTGCGCCAGTCGCGCATGAAGAGGAGAACGGTCAGCGCAACCAGGATCGCGCCGAGCCACATGTGGACGCGGACCGTCTCGATCGACGCCTTGATGAACCGCGACTGGTCGCGGATGCCGCGCATCTCGATGTCCGCGGGCAGCACCGCCCGGAGGCGGTCGAGCTCCGCCTGCACCCGGTCGATCACCTCGACGGTGTTCGTGCCGGACTGCTTGCGGACGACGAGCTGGACGGCGTTCTCGCCGTTGAGACGCGACAGTGTGCGCGGCTCCACGATGCCATCCTCGGCCGTGCCGATGTCGCGCACCCGGAGCGGCCGCTCGCCCCCGCGCGCGACGATGAGGTCGCCGAACTCCGCCGCCCGCTCGACGCGGCCCATCGTACGCACGACGAGCTCCCGGCGCGTCTGGTCGAGCCGGCCGCCCGGCAGCTCCAGGTTCTGGCGCTGGATCGTTTCGCGCACCTCGCCGATCGAGAGACCCTGCGCCGTGAGGCGATCCGGATCCACCGAGATGTTGATGGCGCGCTCCTGCCCGCCGAGCATGATGACCTGTCCGACACCGGCGAGCGTCTCGATGTCCTCCTTCACCTGCCGGCGCGCGAGCTCGGTCACCTCGCGCAGGTTCCGGCGGCCCGAGAGCGCGATGCCCATCACCGGAATCGCGTCCACGTCGAACTTGTCGATCACCGGCGGGTCCGTACCGACGGGCAGCTGCGCCAGGACGGTCGCCACCTTGTCGCGCACGTCTTGCGCCGCGGTGTCGCGCGACTTCTCGAGCACGAACTGCACGACGATGGTCGACAGGCCCTCCTTGGTAATGCTGCGGAGCTCGTCGATGCCGTCGATCGTGTTGACCGCCTCCTCGAGGACCTTCGTGACGCCGGTCTCCATCTCCTCGACGCTCGCGCCCTTCAGCGTGGTGGTGACCGTGACGATCGGGAAGTCGATGTTCGGGAAGAGGTCGAGCCCGAGGCTACGGTAGGAGAAGAGGCCGAACACGACCAGCGACATGATCAGCATGGTCGCGAACACCGGGCGGCGGATGAAGACGTCGGCGAAGCGCATGCGGGCCTCGTCAGGCGCCGGGCGCGGCGTCGGCGCGCACCACGACCGGCGTGCCGTCGGCGAGCTTGGAGAGCCCGCTCGTCACCACCTGCACGCCGCGTGCGACTCCTTCCGCGATCTCGACCCACCCGTCGCCGAGGTCGACGCCGAGCACGACCTGTCGCTCGTGCGCGACCCCCTCTTCGATGACGAACACCTTCGTGACGCCCGCGAACGTGCTGAGGGCACTCCGCGGCACGGCGAGCGCGCGGTCGTCGCGCCGCACGACGACCTCGCCGTGGCCGAAGAATCCCGGCCGCAGCCGATGGTCCTCGTTCGGCACCAGCGCCTCGAACGCGAGCGAACGGACGGCCGGGTCCGAGGCGGCACCGATGCGGCTCACGTGGCCGACGAACGTCTCGCCCGGGAAGGCGTCGACGGTGATGCGCACGTCCTGACCGGCCGCGAGGATGGGCACGTCGCGCTCGGGCACGTCGCCGCGGAACTTCAGCGGGTCGTCCTGGACGAGCCGGAAGACCACCGTGCCCTGCTTCACGTACGAGCCTGCGTCGATCAGCCGTGCCGCGACGGAGCCGTCGAGGGGCGAGCGGATCGCCGCCCGCTCGAGCTGGATGCGCAGCTGGTCGCGACGCGCACGCGCCACCTCGAGTGCGGTCCGTACCTGCTCGTACTCCTGCGCCGAGATGACGCCGCCGCCACGCAGCGGCCGCCCGCGACCTTCATCGGCGGCCGCCTTCTCGAGGCTCGCCTCGGCCTCGCGCAGCTTCGCCTGGATCTCGTCCTCGCGCACCCGCGCGAGCACCTGGTCCCGGTGGACCCGGTCGCCGAGGTCGGCCTCGATGGCGACGAGCCGGCCCTCGATCTCGCTCGCGACCTCGGCCTGCGCCGTGGCCGCGAGCGTACCGACCACGGAGACGGTGCGCTCGACCGGTCGCACGGCGGTGTTGGCGACGGTAACGGTCACGGGCTGCGGCTTGGCTGCGGTCGACGGCTCGGCCCGCGACCGTTCGCCGCAGGCGGTTGCCGCGACGCCGAGCGCCGCGATCAGCGCGGCGGTGCGCCGGGTCATCCCGCCATCCTCCGTCGCCGTGCCGGCAATTCGACCGCCCGCTCGAGACCGCGGAGATACAGCCGGACCACCCGGCGAGCGAAGATCTCCGGCCGCTCCTCGCCTCGGTGCTCCAGGATCGCGGCGCGGGCGAGGCCCAGCAGGAACGCGGCCGCGAGACCGCGCTGCGATGCGCGCGCGAGCCGGTGACGCGCGAGCACGCGCTCGATCGCCTGCCGGACGCGATGCCGGCGCTCGCGCGCCGCGCGCTCGTAGCGTTGCTCGTACCGCTGCACGAGGGTGAGGAGGTGGGGGCGCCGCCAGAAGAAGCGGAGGATGCGGAGCACGATCTCCTCGAGCACGGCGTCGGGCGGTGCGTCGGCGTCGGCCGCACGCTCGACCTCCGCCGCGAGGCGCTGGAGGCTCGCTTCGAGCGCACCCCGATGGAGATCGTCCTTGGTCGGAAAATAGAGATAGACCGTGCCCTTGCCGACGCCCGCGCGCGAGGCCACCTCGCTGACGTGCACCTGATGGAAATCCCGCTCCGCGAACACGGCCGTGGCCGCGGCGAGAATCCGATCACGTTTGACTTGCTGTCGAGCGGCGTGCGTCACAGAGAACTGACGGGTCAGTTCTCGCTAGCAGATCGGCGCGAATGAAGGAAGTGCGGGCCGGACGGAACGAACCTGGTCCCGCGGATCAGCCGGCGGCCCGAGGCCGAGCCACGGTCGCCACGGTGACGCCCAGGTGCGACGGCACGTGGTCGCGCAGGAACTGCATGCCCTCGACGGCCATCACGAGTCCGGTGACGCCGACCAGCGCCACGACGTACCCCACGATCAGCCAGTCGGCCGCCCGCAGGCGCGCCACGCGCGCCAGCGCCAGGTAGAGGACCGCGATCAGCAGGACCGACGCCACGCCGGCGATGATGATCGGGCCACGGGTGTGGACGGGTGGGTAGGCTGCGTAAACCACGGCTGCAGTGACCATGCCGACGGTAAAGCCGCCGGTGCCCGTCGCCGCAAGGTCGAAAGGAATACGGAAGGAGTCTACGGCCGCGTCCACATCCGTTGGGTCAAGGAGCGGATCGGCGGTCATGGCTCACCGCGTGCAGCAGGCACCGTGCCTCGTGGGATCAGGCGCGCGGGACGGCGTCACCCCGCACCTCCGCCCGGATGCCGCGGCCATGCACGACCCGCGACCGTAGGCCGAAGCGGTGCTACACGTTCGACCGCCCACGCTGCCGCCGCGCGCCCGGCGGCGGGGCCGCCGGTCCCTGGTGAGGGACGGCTCGCGGGCGCCTGCCACCGGACGGCTGCCCATAGTTCGGCGGGTGCTGCTGGCGTCCGCGTTCCATGCCCGCCGGCGGGCCGCCCGGGGCCGGACCCGGGGCCCTTCGCATGCCGCCGGATTGAGGAGCTGCGGGACGAGGGTACGAACGCTGCTCGCGGGGCACCGGTGGCGGGGTGGCGCGGCGCTCCTGGCGTGGGACCGGCGGCGCCGCCGCCGGGCGCTCGGCACGCGGAGCCGGCGGCTGGGTCACGCGGCGCTCTGTCCGTTCGCGCGGCGCGGAAGGGGGAACCGCGCGAGGCTGTGGCCGGCGCGCTTCGCCGGACGGCATCTCACGCCTGCCTGCACCCTGCGGCGCTGCGCCCGGCCGCGTCGCCCGGCCGTGGATCGGCGGCGGAGGACGTCGACCGCCGCCCGCGGCCGCGGGGATCCGACCACACGCGGCGCCGGCGTCGCGCCGGCTGGCGCGTTCAGACCGACCGCCCGCAGCGGTGCGGCATGGTCGCGTGCCGGCCGTGTGGCCACCACCTGCCGCGCGTGGACGGCTTCCGGCGGCCGTCGCCCGTGATGCCGGCTCGGGACGAGGCTCGCCGGCGTCGGCCGCACGGGCGGCACGCCGCGCACCGGCGTCAAGCGGCGGAGCGCCCCCGGTCCGAGACGAACGTGCTTGCCGCCGCCGCGTCCGAAGTCGTCCCGCCGGACACCAACGATCGCGTTGTGGACCCGCGTGTTGCGGAAGATGTTCACCTGGTTGGCATGGATGATGGTCGTGCGCTCGACGACCACGTTGTTGACGATGTGCGGGCCACCCCACCCGCCCCACCACGGGACGCCGATGAACGCGCGCGGTCCCCACCACGGAATGCACGGCTCGCCCCAGCCGAGCGGCACCCAACTGACCACGGGCGCCCCGATACCGATCGACACCGAGACCCCACTCCCACCGAAGAAGGCGACGAGCGCGGGCGCGTACACGGGCGCAACGACGATCGGGCCGGGCGCCCATCCCCACACACTGCCGACGGAGACCCAGCGACCGTAGTGATACGGCGCCCAGCCCCACGGCAAGTCGTCGACCCAGGTCCAGCCGTAGAACGGATCCCAGATCCACCGGCCGCTGCTGTAGGGCGTCCACGCGGCGGGCACCGCGGTCGGGACCCACACCGGACCGTACTCGGGCTCGTCACGCCAGCGCCCGTAGCGGTCGAGGTCGTCGGCACCGTAGACCTCCTGCGGGACGTAGCGTGCGCTCTTCGGGTTCGTCAGGTGATCGGTGCGTTCGTAATTCCACCGGTCCCACGGATCGAGGTTGGGCGCCGTGTAGCGCTCGACCTCGGGGTTGTCGGCCCCCTTCACGATCACCTCGTCGTTCGCGCCGAGATCGACCGCCTCGCCGCCCGCCGGGACGACGCTCGCGCTGCCGCCACGCCGGCTGATGAACGTGGTGGCCTCCTGGTCGACGTCGACGCGGTAGTAGCCGGGCTGGTCGATGGTCGCGGCGAGATGCGGCGTGTCGACCTCGACCGTGTGGCCGCGCTCGAGGCTGCGGAGGTCGATCGCCGCGTGCCCGGAGGTGACCTTCAGCTGCAGGAAATCCGGCTCGACGGCGTCGAATCCGAGATCGGTCTCGCCGCCGGCGCGCACGAACGCCCGCGGACCGGCCTGGACCTCGACGTTTCCCCCCTGGGGAACGTACAGCGAGTCACCGCCCGCGAGCGGGGTGTTCACCCGCGCCGCCGCCCAGTCTTCCGCACCCGGGCGCCAGAACGACACGTCGCCGTGCAGGTAGCTCAACCGCGGCGGCGTGGCCGTCGCCTCGGGCGCTTCCGGCGGAGCGGGCGCTTCCGAGGCCTCGGGTGCCGGCGCCTCCGGCGGCGGGGGCGGCTCTGGCTCCTCCTGTGCGTGGATCGGTCGAACCGGAGGAACGAGGAGCCAGATGGCCAACAGCGACACGAGCCAGGGACGTCTTCGGATGCCGTGCACGGCAGTCTCCTTCCGAGAAGCGCTGGGTAAACCAATCTTAGGCGTCGCGGTTACGCCTCGTCCGGAGCATGATCGCGCTCACGCAGCCGCCTGGCGCTCCCGCATGGCGAGCCGCCGGAGTCGGGTCGCGAGCCAGCTCCCACAGGCGAGCGATACGGCGCCTGCGATGGCCGCCGCCGCCGGCGCACCGAAGCGCTGCGCGACCGCGCCGAGCACGAGGCTGCCGGCCGACGCGGTGCCGAGGAACATCACCGTGTGCAGACCCATCACGCGGCCGCGGTACCGCTCGTCGACGAGCAGCTGGAGAAGCGTGTTCGTCGTCGCGAGATAGCGGATGGCCCCGTAGCCTGCGAGCGCCTGAAACCACAACGCGAATCCGAGGCGGCGAGTGGCGGTCAGCCCGAGCACGCCGACCGAGAACATGCCGAGGCCGGCCAGCAGGTTTCGCCGATGCTGCGTCCGCGAGTAGCGCCGCGCGGCGAGATGCAGCGCGGAGACCACCGAGCCGATGCCGGCCGCCGTGACCAGCAGTCCGTACCCGGTGGCGCCCGCGTGGAAGATCTCCTTGGCGAAGACGGGAATCAGGATCGAGTACTGCAGGCCGAGCCCGCTGACGATCCCGAGGAGGATGAGCAGGTTGCGCAGCGGGGGCTCGTGGCGCACGTAGTCGAGGCCCGACAGGAAGCCCGCGAGCACGGGCGACGGCGTCTCGGCCGATCGCCTGACGCGGTTGAGGCGCATGGAGAGAAGCGCCGCCAGCACAGCGAGGTAGCTCGCCGCGTTCAGGAAGAAGCACGCCGCCTCCCCCACAGCCGCGACCAGGCTGCCCGCCAGCGCGGGGCCGACGACCCGCGCCGCATTGAAGATCGACGAGTTGAGCGCGATGGCGTTCGGCAGGTCCTCCGGCCCCACCATCTCGACGATGAAGGCCTGCCGGAGCGGGATGTCGAAGGCGCTGACCGCACCGAGACACCCCGCAATGACGACGACCGCCGCGACCGTGACCAGCCGGGTGGCGACGAGCGTCCCGAGCGCCAGCGCGAGCAGCATCGCCAGCGCCTGAGTGACGACGATCAGGCGATGCCGCTCGACGCGGTCGGCCACCACGCCCGCGGCCGGTGCGAGGCAGAGGATCGGCAGGTAGCCGGCGAACGCGACCACTCCGAGCGCGAAGCGGGACCCCGACACGCGGTAGACGAGCCAGCTCTGCGCCACGCTCTGCATCCACGTCCCGATGAGCGAGACGCCCTGCCCCGCGATGAAGAGCCGGAAGTTCCGATGGCGCAGCGCCGGGAAGCCCGCGATCAGCCAGCGGCGCGCGCCCGCGCGAGGCATCGCCTCGCCGGTCGCGTCGGGAAGCATGGGTGGGGCTCCCTTGTACCATGCCGCTACGCTCACGCGACGATCGCCTGCAGCACCGCCTCGCAGCGGTCGAGCATGTGCGCCGTCGTGAAGCGCTCGGCGATGCGTTGCCGTGCCGCCTCGCCGAGCGCGCGCCGCCGCGCCGGGTCGAGCGCGAGCGCGACGAGCCGGTCAGCGAGCGCCGCCGTGTCCCGAACGGGGACGAGAACGCCACTCACGCCGTCGTCGATGGCCTCATCGGCACCGACCGTCGTGGTCGAGACGACGGCGCGTCCCGCCGCCATCGCCTCGAGCGTCGCCTGCGCCATCGCCTCGCGGCGCGAGCTCTGCACGACGATGTCCATCGCGGCGAGCAGGTCCGGTACGTCGTCGCGCTGGCCGAGAAGCGTGACGGCACCGTCGAGTGCGGGATCCGCCGCCAAGGCAGCGATCCGGGCCGCATCGCGCCCGCCGCCGATCACGAAGAACCGGGCGCGCGGCACGCGCGCGCGCACGAGCCGTGCGGCGGCGAGCAGGTCGTCGAGGCCCTTCTGCCACGCGAGCCGGCCGACGGTACCGATGGCGACATCGTCCGGCGCGACGCCGAGCGCGGCGCGCACAGCCGCGCCGCGCGTCGCAGCGCGCTCGAACACCGACGCGTCGACACCTTTCCAGAGCACGTGGAGCTTCGTGCGCGGGCCGAAGCCGCGTTCGGCGTACCAGTCGGCCGCCGCGCTCGCGACCACGATGCCGGCGTCGAGGACGCGCCAGGTGAGCCGGTCGAACGGCCGGCGCTCGTCGAGCTCGTGCGTCGCGCCGAAGAAGAGGACGACGCGCCCGCCCCCGCCCGTCGCGCGGCCGAACGCTGCCATGCGGGCAGCCTTC
>VBKG01000621.1 GCA_005879585.1 Deltaproteobacteria bacterium
GGACGACGACGCACGCCCCGCTCGCGGTGGCCGCGCAGTCGTCCTGCGACATGCAGAGCTGGGTCGGGGCCAGCGCGCAGTGCGGGCTCACCTGGCAGACGCCCCCGCCGAGACAGTCGAAGCAGGTGCCGTTCGGACAATCCGCGCGCGTCGGACACGGCAGCCCCGCCTGGATGCCGCCCATGCACGTCGAGCCGGTCGAGCACGAGCTGCCGGTGCAGTCGTCGTTCATGATGCACATGCGGCCGGTGACGCCCGGGGCGGGGCTGAAGCGGCAGAACCCGAAGCCGGGCAGCAGGTTGGCGGTGGGGACGATCGGCGAGCGACTCGAGATCTCGTCGGTGACGGTGTCGAGGCGGATGCGGTCCACGGGGTCCACGCTGGTCACCGTGATCGTACAGGCCACGGGGTCGCCCAAGTTGGCGATGGGAATGGGCACGCAGGACGTGCACTCCCCGCCGGGGCACTGGTCCGCGGACGTGCACCGCAGCCCGCCGTTGGGGCCGCCCACGCAGATGGTCGCGGTGCAGATGCCGTTCGGGACGCCCGGCGGGCTGTCGCAGTCGCGGTCGCTCGCGCACGCCTCCGTGCCGTTCGGCCCGCCCCCGGCGTTTGGCCCGCCGAGACAGACGGTTCGCGGCGGGCAGCCGGCCGCGCTCTGACAGGTGACGCCGGCATTGACGCCGGGGCAACCCGGCGTGGTGCCCTGCAGGCACGCCCGCCGGGCCGCGTTCACGCAGCTCTTCTCGATCTGCGCGCCGTGCTGGGCCCGGGCCATCGAGGGTGGTCCTGCGATGAGCATCAGAAAGGCCAAGCCGAGACTTCCACTCGTGCTCCGCACGGCTCGCGCTCTGCTAGTCATGGTCCAGCACTCCTTGCTCTCCGGTAGCTGACGCGTGTGAGGCATCCACGTTTCCAGGGCCATCACGGAAGCGGTGCGACGGTGCATTGCGACGGAGCCGGGCACGTGGCGCCTCCCGCGCATGCCGGCGCGCCCGGGATATTGCTCCCGCAGTTCCCAGTCCCCGAGATCAGCCGGCACACGTCGCTCGGCTGACCCGCCTTCGTCACGTTCCCGCTCATCTGGTTGCCGTCGACCCGGTTGTTCGTCGCCGATACGAGCTCGCATGCTCCGGTGTCCGGCGGGACCGAGGCATTCGGATCACCGCCATTGCCGGTGATGCTGTTGTTCACGACACAGTTGCTGCTGCCGACATTGATCTTGAACCCGTCGTCCGGGTTCCCCATCGACACGTTCCCGATGAGGTTATTCGACGCCGACGACTCGCTGATGATCATCCCGTTGTGCCGGCCTGCCGGATCGGACGGCGTATCGATGATCGGCAGGTTGTTGTTCTTCGAGGTGTTGTCCTGGAACAGGTCGAACTTGGTGCCGCTGCTCGCCCGGATGCCGTTCTGGTTGCTGATCACCAGATTCTTGACGAACTGGTTGCACGACCCCGCGTCGATGTCGGCGCCTTCCTCGTTGTTCGTGATGCAGTTGCAGAACAGGCGGCCGGCCGTGGAAGTCTTGAAGTCCACGCCGTCGTCGGAATGCTGCGGGTGGTTCCCGTCGCGGATGTGCGGCGGTCCCTTGTCGCCCGAGCATCCTGCGAACGACGTGTTGGCCGGCGGATCGCCCGTGATCACGAGATTGAAGAGTCCGTTGATCAAGACCGGATTCCCCGTGCACCTCCCGTGAACGGTGATCGTCCTCGCCGGCGCTGAGGCCGAGGTATTGGTCTTGGCGACGACGGCGACCGCCTCCGCCAGGCTCGAGCAGCTCTGACCGGAGAGGTTCCGGCAGGGCTGGGCGTCGATCTCGAGGCTGCAGGGTCCCGTGCTGTCGCACACCGGCGTGGTGCACTGGCAGATCGAGCCGTTCGGGGAGCAGACCTGGCCGGGCGGGCAGGTGCCGTTGCAGGTGGGCGCGGTGGCCGCCTCGCACGGGGTCTGACAGACGCAGCCGCCACCGCCGGCGGTCGGCACGCAGATCTGGCTGTCCGGGCAGATGCCGTTGCAGGTGGGCGCGCTGGCGGCCTGACACGGGGTCTGACAGACGCAGCCGCCGTCGGTCGGCACGCAGATCTGCTGCGGCGGGCAGGTGCCGTTGCAGGCGGGCGCCGAGGCCTCGCAGGCAGGGATGGTCGTCGTGGTGGTCGTGGTCGTCGTCGTAGTCGTGGTGGTGGTGGTGGTCGTGGTGGTGGTGGTGGTCGTGGTGGTCGTGGTGGTCGTGGTGGTCGTGGTGGTCGTGGTGGTGGTGCTGGTCGTGCGTAGTCGTAGTCGTGGTCGTCGTGGTGGTGGTGGTGGTCGTGGTGGTCGTCGTGGTCGTAGTCGTGGTCGTGGTGGTCGTCGTAGTCGTGGTGGTGGTGGTCGTCGTAGTCGTGGTGGTGGTGGTGGTCGTCGTCGTGGTCTGGACCGTTAGCCGGTCGCCGATCTCGAGCCGGAAGCAGGCAGGTGTGGGCAGCGAGTTCTGACAAAGCACGGTCGGGTTCCCGAGGCCGAAGTCCGCGCCGTCGGCGGTGACGTCATCGGTGAGGGCGCCCATGACGCCGGCGTCGGCGATGTACGTGTCGACGACGACGACCTGCTGGCCCAATCCGGGCAGAACCGTCGTGCAGGTGCCGCCGGGGCAATCGCACTGGAGGCCGGACCGGCTGCCACCGGCACAGAGCTGTGGCGTCCCCGTCCCGCAGGTGCCGCCCGGACAGCCACAGGCGAGCCCGGCGCGGGTGCCACCCACGCAGGTTCCGCGGAGATCGGGTGGCAGATTGAGCGGTAAC
>VBKG01000156.1 GCA_005879585.1 Deltaproteobacteria bacterium
TCGTTCGAGGCGACGACGCACACCGCGATGGAGGTTCCGGTTGACCTCGTGCCCGCTGTTCGCGAGCTCATCGCCAAGCACAGGCGTCGCGCCTAACCCGTCGATGCAGCGGCCGGGCTTCGCCCGCCGCTGATCGGCCGTGTCGTTAGGCAGCGCAGGCGAGCGTAAGGCGTGACGATGGCGAAAGCGCAACGAACCTATATCCCCGCGGCCGGGCATGACTGGCTGCTTCCCTTTTACGATCCTTTCGTGAAGTTGATGGGCGGCGAGTCGGCGCACCGACAGCTGATCGACCAAGCACAACTTCAGCCCGGTCAGCGTATTCTCGAAATCGGCTGCGGGACTGGAAACCTAACGGTACTGGTCAAAACGCTCTATCCCGCGGTCGAAGTCGTCGGCCTCGATCCCGATCCGAAGGCACTTGATCGCGCTCGGCGAAAGGCCGAACGGCAGCGAGTTTCCGTACAGCTCGATCGAGGTTTCGCCGACGAGCTTCACTACACGGCCGAGTCGTACAATCGAGTGCTTTCAGCCTTCATGTTCCACCACCTCAAGCAGGATGAGAAGAAGCAAACCCTGCACGAGGTACGGCGTGTGCTGAGACCAGGCGGTTCTCTGCATGTGCTTGATTTTGGCGGCGCACACGAGCGTTCGGACGGGTTTCTCGCTCATCTGCTTCACCGAAGCGAGCACGTGCGGGATAACTCGGGAGAGACGATTCTCGCCCTCATGCGGGAAGCTGGCTTCGCCGACCCGACGGAGGTGGCACATCAGCGTACGATCTTTGGTCGCATCTTCTACTATGGTGCATCTCAACCACGGCGCTCCGAGACGAGCGGGTCGTTGGGCACTGCTTAACCAGCGGTTGCAGCGGACCGGCCGGCGAACATCTCATCATGGCCGGGCTGTACGTGCCGCTGGCTGCTGAAGCGCGGGTCGTTAGGCGGCGCGAAGAGGAAACATGATTCAGATACTCCTGAACATCGACGTTGACGACCTCGAAAAGGCGATTGAGTTCTACCGGAGCGGCCTCGGTCTGAGTCTCAAGCGCCGACTCTTTGACCAAACCGTAGCCGAAATGGCTGGCGCGTCGGTTCCCGTCTATCTCCTCAAGAAGGAGGCCGGGACCCGAGCTTCTGCAAGCGTCTCGACCGAGCGCAACTACCGGCGGCATTGGACCCCGGTCCATCTCGATCTCGCGGTAGACGACCTGCACGCTGCAGTCGAGAGAGCCCAAGCCTCCGGAGCTACCCTCGAGGGCGAGATCGAGACGCACGGGTGGGGCCGGATCGCGTTCATGAGCGATCCGTTTGGTCATGGGTTTTGCGTTCTGCAGTTCAGCGGCCGTGGGTACGACGGGGCCGCCGCGTGAGGATCCGATCTCTGCCCCTAACACCGTTGTAGACGCGGCGCAGCCTAACCCGCCGATGCAGCGGCCGCGCCGAAGCGTCGTGCTGGTCTCGGACGGAAGCGGAATAGCTCGGGGCCGCGAACGAGAGGCTGTGAAGCACGCAGTGGTGCACTTTTAAGAGCCAAGGAGGCTCGCCATGCAAGCGAACCGGGTCGTGCTAGGCGCTGCGGTAGTGTTGGCCGTGGGTCTCGGGGCGTTTTGGGCAGGGATGTCGATGGGCCAGGAGAAGAAGATGAACACCAGGGTCTATGAGCTGCGAACGTACACAACGCTGCCGGGACGACTGCCCGCACTGCACAAGCGGTTTGCCGAGCACACGATGAAACTGTTCGAGAAGCACGGGATAAGGAACGAGATGTACTGGATCCTTACCGACGACGCGCGAAAGGACAACACGCTGATCTATCTCCTCTCACACGAAAGCCAGGAGGCGGCCGAGAAGAACTGGAAGGCCTTCCAGGCAGATGCCGACTGGATCAAGGTCCGAGACGCCAGTGAAGCCGACGGCAAAATCCTCGCAAAAGCCCCCGAGCGGGTGTTCATGCGGCTGACCGATTATTCCCCCGGGAAGTAGAGGTGCCTCAGCGAGCAGGCGTGTGCTTCACACGGCGAGCAATCCATGCGTAGCCTAGCCCAGAGCTTGATGGAATGGCCACCTCTCGTTCGCGTGTACGAGAGTCGGTTCTGGAGGCGGAGCCTCCTTTTTGCCGCTTTCCTGGGGATCTCTTTTGAGCGTGAGTACTCGCTGATCGCCGCTGCAGCCAACCTGAAGGGCGATGAGCGCCTGCTGGATCTTGGCTGCGGTCCGGGAATTTACGCACGGCGCTTCGCTCGACGTCTCCCTCGAGGTCATGTGACCGGCCTCGATCTTTCGGCTCCGATGCTTCGCTATGCCTCGAAGCGTGCCCAAACGGATGGCTTGACGAACCTTCAATTGATTCGCGGCGACGCCATGGAACTCCCATTCCGGAGCGAAGCCTTTCAGGCCGTGAACTGCTGTGGAGCTCTTCACCTCTTCCCCGAGCCAGAGCAAGTTCTAAAGGAGATCCATCGTATTCTCGGCGCCGGAGGCTCCCTTACGCTGGCCGTGTTTCGTCATGGGGCGAGCCCGATCGGGAGACTTCGCGCAGACATCCGGCGCCAGCTCTACGGGTTGAATTCCTTCAGCGCGAAGGACCTCAACTCAATGCTCACGACCGCTGGCTTCTCTGGCCTCAGACAGCTGCATGCTGCGGGTTTATGGCTCATCGTCGCCGCGACGAGGCTTTGATATTCTCTGTTGTTCATGGCCGAGCGGCGCGTGCGGGCGGCCGCTCAACCGCCGGCCGTTAGACCGCACAGGATGGGAAGGGAATGCTCGACCACGTCTCGCTCGGGGTAAGGGACTTGGAGCGCAGCCGTCGGTTCTACGACGCCGCGCTGCGGCCACTCGGGATTGTTCGCATCGTTGATTTTCAGCAACGGGGCTCTGACTATGGCGCGATGGCAGGCTCGCTTGGCGTCGAGTTCACGATCACAGTCGAGCTGAGCGATATGATGCCATCTCGAGGAATGCACCTATGCTTCCGCGCGCCCGATCGCGCGGCGGTTCAAGCATTTCACAGGGCGGCCGTTCACGAGGGCGGCCAAAGCGACGGTGAGCCGGGTCTTCGGCCAGAGTATCACGCTGACTACTTCGCCGCCTTCGTGCTCGATCCCGACGGCCACAGGGTGGAGGCCGTCTGCCATGCACCGCCAGGACCTACCTCAGTGTGACCAGGAGCGCGTAAGACCAATGGCGCAATCCGTGAACGGAACCGAGGCGACGTCGCCAGCTGAGCGATGCGCCCTGAGGCTCAACGCGTCGTTCGCCGGATCACGTCCGCGATCTGCGGCAGCGCCCAGTGGAGCTCGCGCTCCCAGTACGGCCAGCCGTGATAGCCGCCGACGTAGAAGTCGCGATGCGAGGCAACGCCCGCCGCATCGAGCGCTCGGCCGAACGACAGGTTCATCTGGAAGATGACCTGCTCGATGAAGTAGCCGCCGGGGTTGCTCGGATCGTCACCCGCGGGACCGCCGGGCGTTCCCGTGCCCGTCGCGATGAAGAGCTCCACTCCGCGCAGATCGGCCACGCGATCCGTCGGATTGTGCTCGCGCCACGTCGCCTCGCTCGTCACCTGGTTGCCCCACACGCGGTCGTCGGGCGTGCCGAACATGTCGTGGAAAACGTTGAAGCCGACGCCCGACGCCGGCTCGACGTACCGCGTGTCGACCGCTCCCGAGAAGCTCGCCGCCGCCCGGAAGAGGCCGTGGTGTCGGGCCGCATAGCTCATCGCCCCGAAGCCGCCCATCGACAGGCCCGCCACCGCGCGGTGCCCGCGGCGGAGCACGCGGAAGTGGCGGTCGACGTAGCGCACGAGGGTGCGCATGTGGAACGTCTCCCACTGCCGCGAGCCGTCCGCCCAGTCGGAGTACCAGCCGGCCTCGGCATCGTGCCCGCCGTCGGGCATCACGATGACGAGGGGAAACTGGGCGGAGAACTCTTCGACGTCGGTCTGCTCCGTCCACGTCCGGTACGTGTCGCCGGCGCCGTGGAGGAGGTAGAGGACCGGGTACCGGACGCGTGTCGACGCATAGCCCGCCGGCAGCAGGATGCGGACGGTGCTGTCGGGCACGACGAGGCCCGCGGGCACCGGCACGGCGACGTCGAAGCAGCGTGGCGTGTCGCAGACCGCGGCCGCGCCCGCGGCGGCGCCGAGGACGAGCGCGGCGATCATCCACACGATGACGTTCCGGTGCGTGCGCTCCTTCATCGACTCGCGCCTATGCCGTGCGCCGTGTCCGGGTCAATACGACGGTGGCCGGTCACCCATTCGGGAAGGGAAACCTCCCCGATCTTCTTCGCCGCGATCCCGTGCACCCGGCTGATGGCGCCCGATCAGCCGATCCCGAGCGCCGTCGCGAGGGCGCGCAGCTCTGCCTGGATCGCGCGCTCGTTCTTCGGGCCCATGCGCAGGAGGTGCTTCTGCGCCGGGCGGAGCCGCTCCAGCGCCGGATCCGCGAACGCGTACGTGATCACCTTGGGCGTCAGCTCGACGTCGCCGTCGACGACGGGAGTGGAGAGCAGCGAGCGAATCGCGGTGGTGAGCGCCTCGTCGAACGACCCCTGCGTTTTCCCGAGGCCGCGGTACGCCTCGTCGCAGAGCGGCCGGAGCTGGCGATAGGCATCGGCCGTCCGCTGCGGATCGAGCGAGGCCACCACGTCGGCGACGAGGTCATAGCGCTCGTAGCTCTTCGGATCGACGTACAGGCGGGCGTTCCGGTGCAGCACGCGGAACTTCGCCGCCGGGGCGAGGACGAGGAGGTGGGGACGCGGGCTCTCGCCGTTGGCGAGGTTGTCGACCGTCGCGACGAAGCGCTGGAGGATGCCGTCCGTCGACAGCCACACGGACAAACCCGGATGCGACGACAGGCCCGTCGCGAGCTCGCGGACGAGCGTGTCGCTTTCGGCGAGCGGCGGCAACGGCCGTGCTGCGGGCGCCTCGGGCTCGGTCGCGAGCGGCGTCGCCGGGGGCTCCAGCGGGATCGGCGGTGCAGGCTGCGCCGCTGGGGCCGGCTCGGACCCTGCGACCGTGGGCGGCGGCGCCGCCGGCGGGGCGATCAACGGCGGCGCGCCGAGGTACACGTACGCGCCGAGCGCCAGCGCGACGATTG
>VBKG01000157.1 GCA_005879585.1 Deltaproteobacteria bacterium
CGTTCATCGGCGTCCTGATCACGCATCCGGATCGAATTGCGGACTTCGAACGCAAAGTAGCGGCGCTCGACGACGTCCTCGAGTGCCATCACGTGACCGGTGGCTACACGCTGCTCATCAAGGCGAAGACGGCGAACACCTCGTCGCTCGAGCGCCTGATCAGCGAGATCCGCTCGCTGCCGGGTGTTGCCCGGACGGAGACGATGGTCGTCCTTTCGACCCACACCGAGCGCGTGCAGCTCGCACTCAACCCGGGCGACGGCGAGGCGGCGCCGGCCGGCAAGCGGTCGCGCCGCAACGGCGAACGGTCGGCCCATTTGCGGAGGGCATGACGATGGAACGCCGGACGAGATGGCTCCTCGATCCGCACGCCGAGCGCGACGCGTGCGGCGTCGGCTTCGTCGTGAACGTGAAGGGCGAGCGGTCGCACGAGATCATCGAGAAGGGCCTCACCGTCCTCCGGAACCTCGCCCATCGCGGAGCCTGCGGCTGCGATCCGTTGACGGGCGACGGCGCCGGTATCCTCGTGCAGATCCCCGACGAGTTCTTCCGCCTCGAGTGCCGCGGGCTCGACATCGCGCTCCCGGCGCCCGGCACCTACGGCGTCGGCATGGTCTTCCTGCCACGCGAGACGCGGCAGAAGAACGAGTGCGAGCGCATCGTCGAGAAGGTGATCCGCGAGGAGGGGCAGCGGCTCCTCGGGTGGCGTCGGGTGATCGTCGACGAGAACGCGCCGGGGCCGCTCGCGCGCAGCGTGCTGCCGCAGATCCGCCAGGTGTTCGTGGGCGCCGGCCGCGACGCCGACGACGGCGAAGCGCTCGAGCGCAAGCTCTACGTCATTCGCAAGCGCGTCGAGCAGCTGGTGCGGCTCTCCCGCATGCCCGACTCCGAACGGTTCTACATCCCGAGCCTCTCGGCACGGACGATCGTCTACAAGGGGCTCCTCCAGCCCGAGCAGATTCCCGCCTTCTACGCCGACCTGACCGACTCGCTCTTCACGTCGGCGCTGGCGCTCGTCCACCAGCGCTTCTCGACCAACACCTTCCCGTCGTGGGATCGCGCGCATCCGTACCGCTTCATCGCGCACAACGGCGAGATCAACACGCTCCGCGGCAACATCAACTGGATGCACGCGCGCCAGGCGATGTTCGCGTCGCCGCACTTCGAGGACGTCCGCAAGCTCTTCCCGATCATCGACCCCGCGACCAGCGACTCGGGCATGTTCGACAACGCGCTCGAGCTGCTGCAGCGCACCGGCCGCTCCATCGCCCACGCCGTCATGATGATGATCCCCGAGGCGTGGCAGAACCACGAGAGCATGAGCGCGGCAAAGCGCGCCTTCTACGAGTACCACGCCTCGCTGCAGGAGCCGTGGGACGGCCCCGCGTCGATCGCCTTCACCGATGGGCGCGTGATCGGCGCCGTGCTCGATCGCAACGGGCTCCGGCCTTCGCGCTACGTCGTCACCAACGACAGCTTCGTCGTCATGGCGTCCGAGGTGGGAGTGCTCGACATCCCGCCCGCCAACGTCCTGCACAAGGACCGGCTCCAGCCGGGCCGCATGTTCCTGGTCGACACCGAGCAGGGGCGGATCATCGGCGACGAGGAGCTGAAGGAGTCGATGGCGGCGCGCCGGCCCTACCGGCTGTGGCTCGACCAGAACCTGAAGCGGCTCGCCGACCTGCCGCCTCCGTCCGACGTGCCGCCGGCCTACGAGCCCGACACGCTCCTCACGCGGCAGCAGGCCTTCGGCTACACGGTCGAGGACCTGCGGCTCCTGATGAGCCCGATGGCGATCAACGGCCAGGAAGCGGTCGGCTCGATGGGCACGGACACCCCGCTCGCCTGCCTGTCCGACCGCCCGCAGCTGCTCTTCAACTACTTCAAGCAGCTGTTCGCCCAGGTGACCAATCCGCCCATCGACCCGATCCGCGAGGAGCTCGTCATGTCGCTCCAGACCTCGATCGGGCCGGAGCAGAACCTCTTCGACGAGACGGCGCTCCACTGCCGACAGCTCCATCTGAAGAGTCCGATCCTCACCAACGCACAGCTCGCGCAGATAAAGCAGCTCGACGACGGCCATCTGCATGCGATCACGCTGCCGATGCTCTTCCCGGCCGGGTCGGGCGGCGCGGGGCTCCGTGCGGCGCTCGAGGAGCTCTGCGAGCGCGCCGCCGAGGCCGTTGCCGGCGGGCACACGATCCTCGTCCTCTCCGACCGCGGCGTCGCGGAGGCGCAGGCGCCGATCCCGAGCCTGCTCGCGACCGCCGCCGTGCACCACCACCTGATCCGCGAAGGCTCCCGCATGCGGGTCGGCCTCGTCGTCGAGTCGGGTGAGCCGCGCGAGGTGATGCACTTCTGCCTTCTCCTCGGCTACGGCGCGGGCGCAGTGAACCCGTACCTCGCCTACGAGACGCTCCGCGATCAGGTTGCCGCGGAGGTGCTCAAGGACGTCGACGCCGAGGACGCGGTCGCGCACTACATCAAGGCGATCGACAAGGGCGTGCTGAAGGTCATGACCAAGATGGGGATCTCGACGCTCCACAGCTACCGGGGAGCACAGATCTTCGAGGCGGTCGGGCTGAACGCGGAGCTCGTCGAGCGCCACTTCACCTGGACAGCGTCACGCATCGAGGGCGTCGGTCTCGAGGTGATCGCCGCCGAAGCCGAGGCGCGCCACGAGCATGCGTACGTCGTCTCGCCGTCGCTCGACGGCGATCTCGACCTCGGCGGACAGTACCAGTGGCGCCGGCGTGGCGAGCATCACATGTACAACCCGAACACGGTGGCGACGCTCCAGCACGCCGTGCGAGCCGGCAGCTACAAGAAGTTCAAGGAGTACACGGCGCTGGTCAACGACGAGAGCCGGCGACTGTGTACGATCCGGGGTCTGCTCAATTTGAAGCCCGGCATGGCGGTGCCGCTCGCGGAAGTCGAGCCGGCGGCGGAGATCGTCAAGCGCTTCAAGACCGGCGCCATGTCGCTCGGCTCGATCAGCCGCGAGGCGCACGAGAACCTCGCCA
Organism: Deltaproteobacteria bacterium; assembly: GCA_005879585.1. Lineage (GTDB taxonomy): Bacteria > Desulfobacterota > Binatia > DP-6 > DP-6 > DP-3. Next base: position 3,024 of record VBKG01000157.1, read on the forward strand.
TCGCCATGAACCGGATCGGCGGCAAGTCGAACACCGGCGAGGGCGGCGAGGATCCGGTGCGCTACCAGCGCGACCCGAACGGCGACTGGCGGCGGAGCGCCATCAAGCAGGTGGCGTCGGGGCGCTTCGGTGTCACCAGCTACTACCTCGTCAACTGCGACGAGCTGCAGATCAAGATGGCGCAGGGCGCGAAGCCCGGCGAGGGGGGCCAGCTCCCCGGCCACAAGGTGGACCAGTACATCGCGAAGATCCGCTATTCCACGCCGGGCGTCGGGCTCATCTCGCCGCCCCCGCACCACGACATCTACTCGATCGAGGACCTCGCCCAGCTGATCCACGACCTCAAGAACTCGAACAACCGGGCTCGCATCAGCGTGAAGCTCGTGGCCGAGGTCGGCGTCGGAACCGTCGCGGCTGGCGTCTCCAAGGCGAAGGCCGACGTGGTCCTCATCAGCGGCGACTCCGGCGGCACCGGCGCGTCGCCCCTCACCTCGATCAAGCACGCCGGCATCCCGTGGGAGCTCGGGCTCGCCGAGACGCAGCAGATCCTCGTTGCCAACGACCTCCGGGGCCGCATCCGCATCGAGACCGACGGGCAGCTGAAGACCGGGCGCGACGTGGCCATCGCCGCGCTCCTCGGCGCCGAGGAGTTCGGCTTCGCCTCTTCCGCTCTGGTGGCGTCGGGCTGCATCATGATGCGGGTGTGCCACCTGAACACGTGCCCGGTCGGTATCGCGACGCAGGACCCGGTGCTGCGGAAGAAGTTCGAGGGAAAGCCCGAGCACGTCGTGCACTACATGATGTTCATCGCCGAGGAGCTGCGCGAGATCATGGCAGAGCTCGGCTTCCGGACCGTCGACGAGATGATCGGCCGCGTCGACATGCTCGACGTGCGCGACGTGTCGCATCACTGGAAGGCCAAGGGCATCGACCTCTCGCAGATCCTCCACAAGCCCGACGTGGCGCCCACGGTCGCCACCCGGTGCATCACGACGCAGGACCACGGGCTCGAGAAGGCGCTCGACAACACGCTGATCGAGCGCTGCCAGCCGGCGCTGCTCCGCCGCGAGCCCGTGTCGCTCGACCTGCCGATCACGAACCGCAATCGGACGGTCTGCACGATGCTGTCGGCGGAGATCTCCCGCCGCCACGGTGGCGAGGGGCTGCCGCCCGAGACCATCCGCATCAAGTTCACCGGCTCCGCCGGACAGAGCTTCTGCGCGTGGCTCGCCGACGGCATCGCCGTCGAGCTCGAGGGCGACGCCAACGACTACTTCGGCAAGGGTCTCTCGGGCGGACGCATCGTCGTCTATCCGCCGCGCGACGCGACTTTCGCGCCGGAAGAGAACATCATCGTGGGCAACGTCTCGCTCTACGGCGCGACCGGCGGCGAGGTGTTCCTCCGCGGCCAGGCGGGCGAGCGCTTCTGCGTGCGCAACAGCGGCGTCACCGCCGTGGTCGAGGGCGTCGGCGACCACGGCTGCGAGTACATGACCAAGGGCCTCGTGGTGGTCCTCGGCCGCACGGGCCGGAACTTCGCGGCCGGCATGAGCGGAGGCGTCGCCTACGTGCTCGACGACGACGGCACGTTCGAGCAGCGCTGCAACAAGAGCATGGTCGAGGTCGAGCCTCTCGACGAGAAGGACATCGCGGCCGTCCGCGGGCTCATCCAGCGCCACTACGACCACACGCACTCCGCGGTTGCCTGGCGGCTCTTGTCCGGCTGGAAAGAAACCGTGCGCCAGCTCGTGCGCGTGATGCCGGTCGAGTACCGCCAGGTGCTCGCGAAGCAGCACCTCGACACCGACGCCGCCCGCCTCGCATCCGTCTGACGATGGGTAAGATCACCGGCTTCCTCGAGTTCGAGCGCGAGAAGGTCCACAAGCAGCCCGTGCCGGAGCGGCTGCAGCACTGGCGCGAGTTCGAGGAGCGCACGCCCGATGACGTCCTCAAGCGTCAGGGCGCGCGCTGCATGGATTGCGGGATCCCCTTCTGCCACAAGGGCTGCCCGCTCGGGAACATCATCCCCGACTGGAACGACCTCGTGTACCGGGGCCGCTGGCGCGAGGCGATCGACCGGCTCCACTCGACGAACAACTTCCCCGAGTTCACCGGCCGCATCTGCCCCGCCCCCTGCGAGGAGGCGTGCGTCCTCAACATCAACAACGACCCGGTCACGATCAAGAACATCGAGAAGAACATCATCGACCACGCATGGGACGAGGGGTGGGTCGGTCCGCTGGTGGCGCCGCGCAAGAGCGGGAAGCGCGTGGCGGTGGTCGGCTCCGGCCCGGCCGGCATGGCGTGCTCGCAGCAGCTCGCGCGCGCCGGGCACGCGGTCACGCTCTTCGAGCGCGACGACCG
>VBKG01000158.1 GCA_005879585.1 Deltaproteobacteria bacterium
TGGCCTTCCTTGACGAACTTCTCCGTCTCGGCCTGCCAGATGCGCTCGTCGCGCGGCGCGAAGGCGCCGTAGGTATGCCCTTCCTGGACGGCGCCCTGCGGACCGGAAGGGAGGCCGCCCGCTCCGCCGGCCGTGGCGCCGCGCGCCGCCGCCGCACCCGGCGTCGTGACGCCCTCCTTAGCGCGCTCGGCTGCCGCCGGTGCGCCCTGCGGGCCGCCCTCGGACGGAAGCGCCTGGGCCAGGCGCACCGGGTCGCCGTCCCACGCAACGTCCGGGTGCTTTCGCCGCCATTCGTCCATCAATCGGTCCGCGACGGCGTGTGCCTGCGCGGGGGTCGGCGTCTCGCCCTCCTTCACGCCAGGGACCTCGGCCACCGTCTCGCCGTCGCAGAGCGCGACGGTGAGGTTGCCGGACGGCGACGCCGGCGCGTCGTGCCGCGGCAGGGCGCCGCGCGACTGGGCGAGGACGAGGCCGCCGAGCGTCAGCACGGGCAGGGCGAGAAGCGCACGCGTCGTCATCGGCGTCATCGGATCCCCTTCTGCTAGTAGGAGGGAAGCTTCGTGCGCGGCGGCGTGTCCTGCGCGCCGTTGGACGTCACGTAGCTCGCGCGGACGGTCACCGGGTTTCGGTCCCACAGGTTGTAGAGCGCGTCCACGAGCCCACTCTCCATCACGTCGACGCTGCCGTCGCCGCAGCCGTCGAACTGGTCGAACGGGTCGGCCCGGTTCTGCTGGATGGTGATCTTCGGCAATCCCTCGGGCGCGTACGGCCACGGCCAGGCGGTGGACAGCATGCCGTGGAAGTGGATGTTGTCGATGCGGTTGGTGAGCAGCTGATGGGTGTGGCCGTGGATCACCGTCACGTGCTCGAACGGACGGAGGATCGCCTGGACCTCGTCGGCGTCCTCGGTCCAGAAGTTCCACGGCCGGTAGTACTTGTAGAGTGGCGAGTGCGAGAAGACGACGAGCGGCGTCTTCTTGTCCACCTTGGCGAGGTCGTTCTTCAGCCACTCGCGGCCCGCCTCGCCCACCTCGAAGCGCGACTGGATGCCGTTGTCGAGCCCGGCGACGATCTGCATGCGCTCCTCGGGCTTGAGACCGCGCTCGGTCCAGAAGTCCTTCTCCTGCACGCTCATGATCGTGACGAAGTGGACGCCCTTGTGATCGAAGGAGTAGTGCTCCGGGCCGAACAGCGACTTCCAGTACTCCCCCAGGTCGAGGAACCAGTCGTGCTCCCCGACCATCATCCGGATCGGCGCCTTGACGGCCTTCAGGATATCCCGGCCGAGGTCGAGCTCCGCCTTCCGGCCGAGCTGGGCGAGGTCGCCGCCCATGAGGACGAAGTCGGGCTGGGGCTGGAGGTTGTTGACGTCGTCCACCGCCTTCAGGATCGCGCGCACGAAGCGGTCGTTCAGGGCGCGCGGGTAGAGATGCGTGTCGGAGATGTAGGCGAACGTGAACCGCTCGGCCGCGTCGGCCATCTCGACGAGCTGGAAGCCGTGCGGCGTCACGAGTCCCTTCCCGAGCGCGATGCCCGCCGACACGCCGGCGAGCTTCAGGAACGAGCGGCGCGAGACGCGCGCCAGCCCCGCGAAGAACGCGTCGCGCTCTTCGTAGTGCTTGGTCTCGATGCTCTTGAAGCCCCTAGTCATACGACGTCCCCTTCCGCACGAGCACGCCGAACGCCGCCGGCTTCGCCGCGTCCGGCGTCGGCGCGAGGTCGCCGAGGTCGCCCTTCTTGCCGGTCGCGACCGCCGTGTCGCGCTCCGGGCGTACGGTCTTCTTCGCCTGCTGACGGGCCATCTCCTGCTTGCCGAACGCGGCGAACTTGGCGCTCGTGAGCGACGCCATGAAGCTCACCATGTCGTCGATCTCCGCCTCGGTGAGACCGAGGCGCTGCATGCCGCCGTCGAGGTTGGGGTTCGGGACGCCGCCCTTGTTGTAGTGGTCCATGACGTCCCACAGCGTGGCGAACGAGCCGTCGTGCATGTAGGGCGACGTGATCGCGATGTTGCGGAGCCCCGGCGTCTTGAACGCGCCGATGTCGTTCGAGCTCTTGGTGACGAGGAAACGGCCGAGCTCGGAGAGGTCGGTCTGGATCGCGAGCTCGTCGATCTGCTTCAGATCTCCGCCGCGGACGATGGCCGTCGCCTTGCGGGCGAGGCCGATGAAGTCGGTCTTGTGCGCCGCGATCCCGATGTTGTGGAACTTCTGGTCGGAGAAGAGCGGGCTCACCGTGCTGAAGGCGTGGCAGTTGTTGCAGCGTCCCTTGCCGTTGAAGAGGCCCCAGCCGCGGCGCGCGGAGTCGTCGATCGCCTTCTCGTCGCCCGCGACGAAGCGGTCGAACGGCGCGTCGCCCGCGTACTGCGTGCGCTCGAAGGCGGCAATCGCGCCGGCGACGTCGTCGTAGGTGAGCTCATGGCCGAACACCTGCTGGAAGGCCGTCCGGTACTCGGCGATGCCGCGCAGCTTGTTCACGACGTCGTCGGATGACTTCTGCCCCATCTCGATGGGGTTCAGGATCGGCAGCTTCGCCTGCTCCTCGAGCGACGGGGCGCGTCCGTCCCAGAACTGCACGGCATTGAACATCGCGTTCAGCACGGTCGGGCTGTTCCGCTGCGTGCGCTTGGCCGGGGCGGCGACGCCCTCGGCGAGCGGTTTGTGGTCGACGAACCCCTTGTCAGGGTCGTGGCAGGTGGCGCAGGAGACCTTGTCGTTCACCGAGATGCGCTTGTCGTTGAAGAGCTTCTCGCCGAGCGCCACCTTCTCGGGCGTCGGCTCCGACCCCGCCGGGACGGCGAGCTCGTACAGCACCGGCGAGACGCCACGCGGCAGGCTCTTCGGGACGGGCGCGGATGCGGCGGTGCTGAGCGCCGCCACGGCGGCGGTGACGAGAATGGTGCGCGTCCTGACTCTCGGCATCGGACCTCCCTGTCGAAGGAGACGCGACACCGGAACGCCTAGCGCAGAGCTGCGGCGCCCGCAATAAGCTTTCTTCCGCCGCGCGGGATGGCATACTCGGCACCGCAATGACCGACGCAATCGCGCCGGCCCGCCGAGGGTCGTACCCGCTGCGGAAGGGGAATGCCGTTCGCCCGCTCATCGACGGCGTGCCGGCGTTCCGCCGGATCGCCGCCGCGGTCGCCGCTGCGCGCGCCAGCATCTGGGCGACCGTCGCCTTCGTGGAGCGCGACCTCCTCCTGCCCGGTGCCGGCGGCACGCTCTTCGACCTGCTCGACGGCGCGGTGGCCCGCGGCCTCGACGTGCGCATCCTCTTCTGGCGCGAGCCGGAGCTCGAGCGGCTGCTGCCGGGTGCGTCGCACTTTGGCGGCACCGAGGCGGACCGTCTCTGGCTCATGGCGCGCGACGGGCGGTTCCTTGCCCGCTGGGATCACTTGCCTCGCTATTGCCATCATCAGAAGACTTGGCTCGTGGACGCTGGACAGCCGGGCGAGGTGGCGTTCGTCGGCGGCATCAACCTCGACCACGGCTCGATGGTGCTGCCTGGCCACGCGCCCGTCGGCGGTGGCGGCGACGACCTCTACGCGAACGTCCACGACCTCTACCTCGAGCTCCGCGGCCCCGCGGCCACCGACGTCCACCACAACTTCGTCCAGCGCTGGAACGAGGCGAGCGAGCGCGATCGTCCCGACGGCGGCTGGCCGGATTGCGAACGGGCAGCTCGGCTGCCGTTTCCCGCTGTCGTGTCACCGGCGGCGGGGCGCGTTCCGGCACAGGTGGCGCGCACGGTGCGAGCGGGGTGCTATCGCGACGCGACGCCCGCCCCGGACGCGCCGTCCTTTCCCATCGACGCCGGCGAGCAGAGCGTCCTCGAGCAGTACCTCGCCGCGATCGACGGCGCCGTCCACTCCGTCTATCTCGAGAACCAGTTCCTGCACTCGCTCGACGTGCTCCCGCGGCTCGAAGCGGCGCTCGCGCGCGGCGTCGTGGTGACGTTCGTTGCGCCCGGGGTGCCGATGCGGGACATCCGGGCGGCGCGCGCCGATCCGCGGGCCGCACCGTTCTTCGCGCAGCTCGAGGCGCTCGGACGCCATCCCAACTTCACGCTGGCGGGGCTGGCGGCTTCGTGCGGCGGCGGGCGCTACGAGGACGTCTACGTACACGCCAAGGCGGCGCTCGTCGACGACCGGTGGGTGACGATCGGCTCAACCAATGTCGCCGGTCGGTCCTTTCATGCCGATACCGAGCTCAACGTCTCCTTCTGGGATGCCGGCGCGGCGCGGGCGCTGCGTGTAACGCTGCTGCGGGAGCACTTGGACGTGGACACGGATTCGCTCGATGACCGGGCGGCGCTGGCCGTCTTCCAAGAGGTCGCGCGTGCGAACCGCGACCGCCGCCGCCGTGGCGAGCCGCTACAGGGTCTCGCCGTCGCGCTCGATCCGGCACGGTACGGCGCGTAGCAAGGAATAGCTGCTGCCGAACGCGGTCGCATGATCGCGTGAGGCGAGCGGCCGCGGTGCCCGACCACCGCGGCCGCGCCGTGGTATCCCGCCCGGGGTCGAGGCGCTTCAGGGATTCGTACAGGGCAGCACGCCCGACCCCGCCGGATCGTCGCCGAACCTCCCGATCTTGAAGCCGGGTCCCTGCACCGTCAGGCCGGTGGTGTCGGAAGCCGCGTTGGGACAAGGGTACGCGATGTCCTGCGCGGTGGGGAACACCCAGCGGCCATCGGTATCGACGTAGGTGTGCAAGGGGAACTCCGTCCCGGCGAGCGGTCCGCCGATGAGCCGCGCCCGTTCACACAACGTGCCATCGCCGTTGTAGGTGTAATCCGACTCGACGACCACCAGCATGCTCTCGAAGGGCTTGAATGCGCAGCCCGCGCCACTCCCGGTCAGCTCGACGTTGCCCTTGGTGCAGTGCTTGCCGCCGGAGCCGTCCCGGTTGGGGAGGTACTTGGCCGTCCCGATGAAGGTGAAGAAGCAATCGGGTCCGAGCGAACCCGTGCCCGCCGCCATGTAGGTGCCTCGCTCCTTCCCCGGCGTCGGCGGAGAATCGTAGTCGTAGGGCGTCGTATTCGTGATGTCCGCATGACCCGCAGCGCCCCACAGCAGAACGCCGAGGAGCGCTGCCCAACATCGTCCGTCTCTCATTCGGATATCCTCCCTTTCGAGGGTCTCGCCTGTCGGGAGGCGGCCCCTGACCGGGAGGCGCTAGAAACCCTGTAGCAATCTGCCAGAGGCGCAGGTGCGCCTCGCGACGGCAGCGCCGGGCGAGGCGGGGGATCGGCGTCAGACGCTCCGGCGCATGGGCTCGTCGGGCAGCGCGTAGACCAGACCGTGCCCGTCCCTCAGGGATTCGTACAGGGCAGCTGGCCCGACCCCGGCGGATCGTCGCCGAACTTCCCGATCTTGAAGCCGGGTCCTTGCGAGTTCAGCCCGGTGTCGTTGGAAGCCGCGTTGGCGCAGGGGTACGCGATGTCCTGGGTCGTGACGAGCAGCCACCGGCCATTCGGATCGACGTAGGTGTGGAAGGGGAACTCCGTCCCGGCGAGCGGTCCGCCGACCAGCCGGGCACGTTCACACAGCGTGCCATCGCC
>VBKG01000314.1 GCA_005879585.1 Deltaproteobacteria bacterium
CCACGCGCGACTGCCGTGCCGCGGCTGGCGAAGCCAGCGCGGCATGCGGGGTGCGCGCCCGGCGCGCATCGCTCGATCGGCGGATGCCGCCGCAGCGGTGAAGCCGCCAGCCTTCGGCGGGCTGGACGGGCATCGCCACAGAGGCGTCGGCGGGGCGGGCGTACCTCGTCTGTCGCGCCGGCTTTCGCCGGCCGCGACATGCGGCGCGCGCGGGTCACCGAGCGTTCCACTCTTGCGTCCGGTCCCGACCCGAGATGTATCTCGGGTCGGCCTCCTAGTGGACGCCCGCGAGGGACGATGAGGGTGCTCCTGTGGGTCGGTCTCGTGCTCGCGGGCGCCGCATCGGCACCCGCCGCTCCGCCGAACGTCACGCTCGTGGCCCTCACCGGGGACGGCACGCTGATCACCTTCCCCGCCGGCCACCCCGGCGACGCGAGCACCGCCAGGGTCACCGGCGCGAGCGGTCAACTCGTCGGCCTCGACCGCCGGCCGGCGAACGGCCGTCTCTACGCTCTCTCGACCGCCGGTGACGTCTACACCGTCGACCTTGCGCGCGGCGCTGCGACGCTGGTCAGCACGCTCACGGCTCCGTTCAACGGCGGGCCCCGCTCGGGGCTCGACTTCAACCCGAAGACGGACCGCCTGAGGCTGGTCGGTCACGACGGCCAGAGCCTCAGGGTCAACGTCGACAACGGCGCGACCGCGGTGGATCGGACGCTCGCCTATGCACGTGAGGACCCGCACTTCGGCGAGCGCCCGATGATCGCGGCGACGGCGTATACGAACGATGTCGCCGACGCGCAGACGACGGAGATGTTCGACCTCGACTCGGCGCACGACCTGCTCGTACGCCAGGACCCGCCGAATGACGGCATTCTGATCACGGTCGGCCCGCTCGGCGTGCACGTGCCACCGGAGGCCGGGTTCGAGATCGTCACCGGCGACGCCGGCGGCAACCGCGCCTTCGCGGCCTTCGCCTCGCAGCTGTACGAGATCGATCTGCATGCGGGCGCGGCCACGCCCCTCGGCACCATTGGTGGTCCGTCGAGCGTCATCGTCGGCCTCACGTCCGCTGGCCCCGCGAGCACGGGAGGAGCGCCGTGAGCGCCGTCGAGCCGAGCCCCGGACGAGTGCCGTCGCAGTCGCGGACGGACGCCGAGCTCGTCGCCGCCCTCCGAGCGGACGACGGCTCGGCGCTCGGCGCGCTCTACGACCGCCACGGGGGCCTCGTCTACGGGGTGGCGCTCGCGATCCTGCGAAGTCCCCAGGAGGCGGAGGACCTGACCCAGGAAGTCTTCGTCGCGCTCTGCGGCCATCTCGGTTACGACGCCGCCCGCGGTGAGCTCGCGGGCTTCCTCGTCACCGCGACACGCTCGCGGGCGATCGACCGGGTCCGGTCGCGCGGGCGGCATCTGCGGCTCTTGAGGCGCTGGCACGAGACGGCGCCGGCCGGCGCGTCACCGGCCACCCCCCTGCAGAACGTCTCGACGAAGCAGCGCACGGAGCGTGTGCGTGTGGCGCTCACCGAGCTTTCGGAACGCGAGCGCGAGGTGCTCGAGCTCGCCTATTTCCAGGACCTCACGCAGAGCGAGATCGCGGACCGGCTCGGAGCGCCGCTCGGCAGCGTCAAGAGCTGGGCCCGTCGCGGCCTTCTGAGCCTGAGAGACAACCTCCAGGACCTCGTAGGGTGATGCCATGAACGATTCACACGGACTGATCGTCGACTACGTGCTCGGGGACCTCGGCGACGACGAGGCCCGAGCCTTCGAGGAGCGGATCGCCGCCGAGCCGACGCTCGCGCGCGAGGTCGAGCGGATGCGGGGCGTGCTCGGCCTCCTTCCGTACGCCAAGGCGACCGAGCCACCGCCGCATCTCCGGGCCGCCGTGCTGCGCGCCGCGGACACCGCCCGGAAGCCTCGTCCAACCCGGCGAACCACGATCCGGGCCGCATGGAGCACGTTCGGCCTCGCGGCAGCGGCGCTCCTCGCCGTCGCGCTCGGGATCGACAGCTATCGCGTACGCCGCGAGCTCCGGCTCGAGCGCACCGTCACCGCCATGCTGCAGGAGCCGAACATCGTGCGCTCCTTCGCCCTCCACGGCACGGGAACCGCGTCCGGCGCGGTCGGCACCGTCGCCCTCGACCTCGACGCGAAAAAGGGCGCCGTGGCGATCGAGCGCCTTCCCGCGCTGCCTGCCGGCCAGGTGTACCGCCTGTGGGCGCTCGTCGGCGAGAACGACGTGCCGTGCGGCGACTTCGGGGTGAATCCCGCGGGGAAGATCGTGAACCAGTTCCCGATCCCCGTCGACTCGTACACGGCGCCCATCGCCAGGCTCTTCGTCACCGTGGAGCCCGCGCCCGCACCGCCGCGGCCGAGCGGACCGACGGTCATGACGAGCGCGTAGGTGGTTCAGAAGCTCAGCACGAGCTCAACGTACCCGTAGTCCGCCTCGGCACCCGCGAACGTCGTCCGCACGACGCCCTCGCCGAAGGTGTGCCCGTAGTACGTGTTGCACGAGAGATGCTTCGCAAGGTCGACGGCGATCGACGCGTCGACGAGACGGGCGAGCTCCCGCCGTCCACCGGACGGGAGGCCCGTGTACCCGAACGCATCGTCCTTCGTCGCGCCGCTCCCGGAATACCAGCGGTCGCGCACTTCGCTGAGCGACAGCCAGTGGTGATCGACGCGGACGGAGACGCGCCGGTGCGGGACGAGGATCACCTGCGCAAACACGTCGGCGGTGTTCATCAGGTTGAAGAACGGCGTCTGGGCGTACAGGCGCGCCGTCGGCAGCACCTGGAAGAAGGTCCCGTGACGGTGATCCGTGGGATCGTCGTCGCCCGACGACCGGTCGTAGCCGACCCGCAGCCACGGGGTCCAGGGAACACGCGCGAGCTGGTAGCCCCCTTCGGCCGCGCCCGCCCAGGCCGCATGGTCGAGCCGGCCCCATCGGCCCGCCTGGACGACGCCCCACAGCAGCGCATCGACGGCACCCGCCGGGACGTCGATGACCGTCGCGGCGTGGGCACCCGCGCTGTGGATGGCGATCCGACCCCGGTCCATCTCGGGACCGGCGCTGTTGTCGACCTTCGCCGTACGACGTCGGTCGTCGTAGTACAGGTAGAAGACGCGCACATCCGCCGGCGGCGCGTGCGGCAGCCGCTTCAACGTGAGCGCCAGGCCCGCGAGGCCGACGGCGCCGATCTCGCGGTTCGCGCTCACCTCGAAGCCGCCGTGGGTGGGGCGGACGGCCATCGCCGTCACGTTCCACGCCGGGCGGTCGTAGGAGACCCGGCCGCCGTCGAAGCTCCGCGAGACGTGCGAGTACGAGAACGGCCCGACCAGCCGTTCCGCGATCCGGAAGCGCTTGACGAAGGCGAGCGTTGGATCGGCGGGCTCGGTCTCGAGCCCGTCGGCGTACTCGAACCGGCCGCCCGTCGCGGTCAATCCGCTGCGCCGGAACGTGAGGAAGCCGAGCTTCAGGAAGGGCTCGCCTTGCGCGGTGTCGTGCGTGTGGAGGAAGTACAGGGCGCCCGGCCCGAGCGCGCCGGCTGGCGGCACGACGGCGTCGTCCGGCAGGCCGGCGAACCGGGTATCCTGTCCCTGGACGACGAGCTGCAGGTGCGGGAACGTCACGCTGACGCCCGCCCGCAGGCGGCTGCCGAGGAAATCGTAGCGGTTGGCGCCCCGCGGCCCCGACCGAGGCCGGAACCAGTCGACGAACTCGCCGCGGAGCCGCTCGCTCGCCGTGAAGACGATACGGTCTCGCCAGTCCCCGCCCTCCCCCGCCGCAGCCGGTACGGCCCCGAGCAGCAGGCCGATGAGAAATCGACACATCCGCATCCGTCCCTCCGTCCCGGACGTAGGTGGGGCAGAGCAGTACAACAACGCCAAGCAGCCCACCACGGAGGGACGGACGCATGGAGCCGAACATCACGCTGCTGGAGCTGGTGACCGAGGTCTCGAGCCACGCCGAGAGCGACGCCGAGGTGATCGCCACGGTCGTCTATCTGGTCAACTCGGGTCGGGTTCGGCTGTGCGGCACCTTCCGGGGTGCGCGCTTCGACCTCGGCACCGACACCCCGCGCCGCGCGGCCGCCTGAGGGAGCCGCGTCATGACGTCAGCCATCCACGGCAAGCGGATGTTCGTCTCCGGCCAGCTCGTCGAGTACTGGGAGAACCCGGAGCTCCCGTTCGGCTGGGCGGCGGCAGACCTGCAGGGATACGTCGACCGAGGGGCCTGGGTCCTGCTCTTCAATGCCGTCGTGCTGACCGCGCCCCGCCCGGCGACCGAGCACGGTTCGTGAAGCCGTCCCGACGCGGCCGCGCGCGGAACGCAAGTCGCAGCGGCACACCGAAAAGGCCGAACGTCTTGGCGAGCCGCGCGGTCAGGTAGCGGCGGTACGAGGTCGGCATCCCTTCGGGCACACTCGCGAACACCGTGACCTCCGGTGGCCGCCGGCCGGTCTGCGTGGCGTAGAAGAGCCGCAACGGCCGGCCGCCGACGCTCGGCGGCGCCTGCGTCTCGACGGCGGACCCGAGCGCCCGGTTGAGCTCGCCCGTCGGCAGCACGGCCTCGTACGCGCGCTCGACGCGCCTGACGAGCGGGAAGAGGTCGGCCAGGCCCTCTCCCGTGCGCGCCGACAGCAAGAGCAGCGGGAGATCCGCGAACGCGGGCCGGGTCGCGCGCATCGCGCGGCGGAACACGGCCGGGTCGCGCCGCTCGGCGGGGACCGCATCCCACTTGTTCGCGAGCAGGATGACCCCGCGCCCCAGGTCGCGCGCCCGCGCCAGCACGCGCGCGTCCTGGTCGGTCATCCCCTCGATCGCGTCGAGCACGACGAGCGCGAGGTCGGCGCGCGCGAGCGTGCCGAGCGCGCGCACGGCGCCGTGCCGCTCGAGCGCTTCGTGTGCTTTCGTGCGGCGGCGAATGCCCGCCGTGTCGATCAGGACGTACGGGCGCCCGTCGACGACGACGGAGGTGTCGATCGCATCCCGCGTCGTGCCGGCCTCGGGCGCGACGATCATGCGCTCCTCGCCGACGAGGCGGTTCAGCAGCGACGACTTGCCGACGTTCGGCCGCCCCACGATCGCGAGGCGGGTGCCGCGCGTCTCGCCGGCGGCCGTGCCCACCGCGGGCAGCATGCCGACGATCGCATCGCGGAGCGCGTCGAGGCCGCGGCCGTGCGCGGCCGAGACCGGGAGCAGCCGGTCGACTCCGGCGGCGTAGAAGTCGGCGGCGAGCCGCTCGCGGGCCGGCGTGTCCGCCTTGTTGACGACGAAGGCGACGGGCTTGCCGCTTCGCCCGAGCAGCCGGACGAGGTCGTGCTCCACCGGCAGGAGACCGGCCGGAGCGTCGAACACGCAGAGAACGCAGTCCGCCTCACCGACGGCACGGAGCGTCTGCGCGCGCACGCGCGCCGCGAGCGTCGAGGCGTCGCGCGGCGGGTCCGCGAAGCCGCCGGTGTCGACGCAGAGGAACTGGCGCCCGTCGTGCTCGGCGGGGGCGATCACGCGATCGCGGGTGACCCCGGGCGCGTCGTCCACGATGGCGCGACGGGCGCGGACCAGGCGGTTGAACAGCGACGACTTGCCGACGTTCGGCCGTCCTACGATCGCCACCACGGGCACGCCGTCGCGCATCGCCATCAGAGACCCAGCTCGGCGAGGCGCCGCGCATTCTTCGCCCACCCCGGCTCCACCCGGACGAACAGCTCGAGGAAGACGCGCTTGCCGAAGAGCGCTTCCATCTCGAGACGCGCGCGCCGTCCGATCTCGCGGAGCTGGCGCCCGCCGGCGCCGATGACGATCGGCTTCTGGCTCGGACGGTCGACCAGGATCGTCGCGCGCACGACGAGCACGTGCGGCTCGGGCTTCTCGGTAAACTCCTCGACCACGACGGCGGTGCTGTACGGTACCTCCTCCTCCGTCTGGCGGAAGAGCTGCTCGCGCACCAGCTCCTGCACGAGGAAGCGCTCCGTCGCGGTCGTGTACTCGTCGTCCTCGTACTGTGGCTCGCCCTCGGGGAGCGCCGCCGCGACCCGTGCGAGCACCGTGTCGACGTTCTCGCCGCCCAAGGCACCCGTCGGGATGATCTCGCGGCCGGGAAGCAGTTCCCCGAGCTGCGCCATCGCCGGCAGCAGATCCGGCCGGGCCACGCGATCCATCTTGTTGAGCGCGACGATGGTCCTGGCAGGCACCGTCGCCAGCGTGCCGGCCAGCGCCCGGTCGGCGGGCGTCACGCCGGCCGCCGCGTCGATCACGAGCAGCACGACGTCGGCCTCACCCAGCGCCTGACGCGCGGTCTCGACCATGCGACGGTTGATCAGCGAGCGCGCGTCGTGGATGCCCGGCGTGTCGATGAAGATGATCTGCGCACCGGGCAACGTCCGGATGCCGACCACCTGGTTCCGCGTCGTCTGCGGCTTCGGCGTGACGATCGCGACCTTGGCGCCGACGAGCGCGTTCAGCAGGGTCGACTTGCCGACGTTCGGCCGTCCGACGATGGCGGCGTAGCCCGCCCGATGCGCCGCGGTCGTCTCTCTCATTGCAGGCAGACGAGCGTCGCCCGCGCGAGCGACGGCCCGCTCGACGATCCCCTGACGCTCGCGCGCAGCCGGACGCGGCCGGGTGCGGCGTCGGGTCCCGCCGGCACGACGACGGGCACCGTCGCCGTGCACTCGTTGCGGAGAGCGGTCGGCAGCTGGGGAAGCGCCCGGATGGCGGCGCGCAGCGCCCGGCGGTCGGCCGTGACCGCCGCGCGCCGGCGGCTCACGCCGGGGGCCGCGAGGCTCACCCGGCCGACGACGTCGGGCTGACACGTCGCCGCGCCGCGCGACCCGAGAAAGCGCTCGTCGAGCACGTTCAGGCAGAGCGCGACGTTCACCGTGCACTGCCCGTCGGCGACGCCGTCGGCGTCGCAGGCGGGATCACCGTCGCGGCAGACCTGGCGGATACGCGGCACGCCGGAGGCGCGTCGCGCGAGCGCGGTTCCCTCGATGAGCCATTCGCCCGCGCACGAGCGCCGCGGCCCACCGGTCCCGGGGACGAGGCAGAGGCTGTCCGGGACGCACGGCCCGTCGCCACCGGCGAGCGCGGGCGCGAGCGCATCGACGATCGGCGAGCCCCACCCCGTGGCGAGATCGAAGCCCGCGGCGGCGGCAAACCCGCCGTTGTCGCCCTGCGTGACGTCGTGGAAGACGGGGGCGCGGAGTCCCCTCGCCTGCTCTCCCCCGAGGCGATAGAGCGTCGGGCCGAGCTGTCCGAGGCCCGCCGTCCCGAGGTCCTCGCTCACGAGCGCGAGGACCCCCGCGAACGCCGGCGTCGCAGCGCTGGTCCCGCCGACCCCGCTCGACTTCCCGCCCGCGACCATCACGTATCCCGGCGCGTCGGGATTCGCCGCCAGGGCGACGTCCGGCAGCATCCGCGCAGTGACGGGAGGAACGCCCAGGCCGATCTGATAGCGCGGTCGTGCAAAGACCAGGCTCTCGCCTCCGCCGCTGGCTGCCGTCCTGCCCTCGTTCCACACGATCTCGCCGCCGTAGCCGGTGGCATTCCCGGAAGCGTCGAAGCGCGGATCGAGCGTCGTCCCGCCGACGGCCACGGCGTGAGGCGAGGCGGCGAGCGAGTTCACCGCCGGAGGCGCGCTCGGCCCGCAGGCGTTCGCACCGCTGTCGCCCGACGCCACCACGACGGTCTGCCCGCGCGCATTGCCGATCGCGTACCAGACGTCGAAGAACTCGGTTTCGGCGGTGGCCTTCCGCTCGCAGAGCCCGAAGCTCACCGAGACCACGTCGCCGAGCCGGTCCTCCACCGCCTTCTCGATCGCCCCCGGGATGTCGCTCGACTGGTCCCCGATGACGACGTTCACCCGCGCCCCCGGAGCGATGCCCGCCGCCCACTCGGCGTCGAGCAGCACCTCCGTCACCTCGCCGATGGCGAGGATGCCCGGATCAGCGCCGGCGAACACGCGCTGCACGTCGAGCGGTGCACCGCTGACGTAAAGGGCCGAGAACTTCGTAACATCCGCATCGGGAAAATTCGTGCGGGCGACGACGGCGATGCTGCGGCCGGCCCCGGTCAGCCCCTTCTTCTGGAGCGCGTCGACGCCGTACACGAGCGCGAAGTCCGCCGGCCCGAGGGCCGTCCCGCCCGCGACGGCCACGAGCGGGGTGTACCGCGGCAGGTCGTCGAGCCCGATGATGCCGTGCACGGATCCGGCGATCTCGCCGGGCAACGCCGGAGCGTGCTCCGGCGCGTGGTAGCGGCGGCCGTCGCGGTCGCGGAGGAAGCGGATCGGGGTCGCGAGGGCCGTCGCCACGTCGCCCGCCGTGCCCGCGACGGCGAGCGCGACACGAAGCGGCGAGTCGTGGACCACGCGAAAGCCGCGGGCGGCGAACCATTCCCGGATGCGCGCGTACTCCGCACGCGACGGGCCGAATCGGTCCGCGATCTCCGTGGGCTCGAGCCAGCGATGGAAGCGCGACGAGCGCGGATCCTGCTGCGCCGCCAGCACCGCGTCGAGAGCCGCGGGCGCGCGGAGCCCGAGGAGCACGATCACGTGCTCGAGCGGCATGTCGTCGGGGACCGCCTCGTCGACGGTCATCTCTTCACCGCCCACCTGCGCATTCGCAGCTCCGGCGAGCCCGAGCACCACCGCGAGCGCCGACACGGCCGCCCGCCTCATGCGAGCTGGTCCGCGTGCTCGCGCTCGAGCGCGGCGAGCGCCTCGCGGGCCGCCGCCTGCTCCGCGGCCTTCTTCGTCCGGCCGACGCCGCGCCCGTAGCACCGGCCGGCGAGCGCGATCTCGGAGACGAAGTGCTTCGCGTGATCGGGTCCCGTCTCCTCGACGAGGGTGTAGAGCGGCGTCGCGCGGAAAAGCCGCTGCGTCACCTCCTGCAGTCGCGTCTTGTAGTCGCGGAGCCCGACGGTCAGGTGCTCCTCGACGTCGGCCGCGAAGTGTCCCTCGACGACGGCGCGCGCCGCCTCGTAGCCCGCGTCGGCATACACGGCGCCGAGCAAGGCCTCGTAGGCCGACGCGAGGATCGACACCTTCTCGCGCCCGCCGCTCTTCTCCTCGCCCTTGCCGAAGCGCAGCGCCGAGCCCACGTCGAGCTCGCGCGCCTTCCGCGCGAGCACGTCGGCGTTCACCAGCGAGGCGCGGATCTTCGACAGCTCCCCCTCGCTCGCGTCGGGGAAGCGGGTCATCAGGAGGTCCGACATCGCGAGCGCCAGCACGGCGTCGCCGAGGAACTCGAGCTTCTCGTTGTTCGGCGTGTCGACGCCGAAGGAGCGATGCGTGAGCGCGACGGCCAGACGGTCGGGGCGGATGAAGCGATGGCCGAGCCCCGCCTCGAGCGCCGCGCGCGTTTCGGGCGTCATGCGCCGGCGACCGTCGCCTGCACGTGGCCGCGCGAGCCGACCGCCAGCCGCACGGAGACGCGGCGGCCCATGAGCGCGTCGGGTCCGTCCAGCGCGGCGCGGAGGTAGTTCCGCGTGTAGCCGCGGAGGCTTCCCGTCGCGGCGTCGCGCGTCGACTCGACCAGCACCTCCGCGGGAGCGGCGTCGAAGTGCCGCGCGAAGTCCTGGCGCTTCCGGTCGCCGAGCGCCCGCAGCCGGCGCGCGCGCCCGGCAATCGTCGGCTCCGGCACGCGCCCGTCGAGCTTCGCGGCGGTCGTGCCGCTCCGCACCGAGTACGGGAAGACGTGGAAGTACGTGAGTGGACTCGCCTCGCAGAAGGCGTGCGTCCGTTCGAAGGCCTCGTCCCCCTCGCCCGGGAACCCCGCGATCAGGTCGGTGCCGATGGCGGCGTCGGGCAGCAACGCACGAATCATCGCCAGGCGTTCGCGCGCGAGCCCGCCGTCGTAGCGCCGCCGCATGCGCGCGAGCACGCCGTCGTCGGCGGACTGGAGAGGCACGTGCAGGTGGTGACACACGGTCGGCGCGTCGGCCATCACCCGCAGGAGCAACTCGCTCACCTCGTGCGGGTCGATCGACGACAGCCGGAGCCGCGGCACGAGCGCCTGCTCGGCGATCGCGGCCACGAGCCAGGCGAGGTCGACGGGCGGGTCGAGGTCGTGTCCGTAGCCACCGAGGTGCACGCCGGTGAGGACGACCTCCTCGAAGCCCTCCGCGGCGAGCGCCGCCACTTCGGCCAGCACCACGCGCGGCGGCAGGCTCCGGCTGGCCCCGCGCGCCATCGGCACGATGCAGAACGTGCAGAAGAGGTCGCAGCCCTCCTGCACCTTCAGGAACGCGCGCGTCTGCCCCGCGAAGCGGCGCGCGCCCACGGTCGAGATCGCGCGCTCCCGCCGGCTCGGGCCGACGACGGTCCGCGGCACGGGTGCACCGGCCACGGCGCGGGCGAGGGCGTCGAGCCGGTTGAGGCCGATCACGTGGTCCACGGCCTCGACTGCCGCCGCCTCTTCGGGCCGGGTCTGGGCATAGCAGCCGGTGAGGATTACCCGCGCGTGCGGGTTCAGGCGACGCGCGCGGCGCGCGAGGCGACGGCTCTCGGCGTCGGCCGCGTCGGTCACCGTGCACGAGTTGACGACGACCACGTCGGCCGAGGTCTCGGGCGGCACGACCACGCATCCCTCGGCACGCAGCCGGTCGGCGATCGCGGCGCTGTCGTAGGCGTTCACCTTGCAGCCGAGCGTGACGATGGCAACCCGGCGTTCGGGCCTCATGGAATCGCCTCGGCGATCCAGCCGCCGCCGAGGACGAGGTCGCTCTGGTAGAAGACCGCGGCCTGACCCGGGGTGACGGCCGGACCCCGGTCCTCGAAGCACACCCGGGCGGCATCGGCCGACAGCGGCGAGACGCGCGCGCGCACGGGCGCGTTCCGGTGCCGGATGCGGACGGTCATCGGCGTGTCCGGCGCAGGCTGCCGCCCGCCGGCCCACGTGACCGCGCGCGCGAGAAGCCCGGCAGTGCCGAGCTGGCCGGCGGGTACCGCGGTCACCGTGCCGCTGACGGCGTCGATCGCCTGGACGTAGCGCCGCTCGCCCGTCGCGACGCCGAGGCCGCGCCGCTGGCCGACGGTGAAGCGGTGCACGCCGCCGTGACGGCCGATCTCGCGTCCCGACTCGTCGACGACCGCACCCGGCCGGAGCGCGTCGAGGCCCGCCCGTCGCTCGACGAAGCCGGCGACGTCACGCGCCGGAACGAAGCACACCTCCATGCTCTCCGGCTTCTGGGCGACCGGCAGCCCGAGCGCCGCCGCCTCGGCGCGCACCTCGGCCTTCGTGAGCTCGCCCACGGGAAAGAGCGTCTCGGCGAGCTGACCCTCGGTCAGCGCGAAGAGGAAATACGTCTGGTCCTTCGTGGCGTCGGCGGCGGTTCGCAGCCGGGCTTCCCCGCTCTCCGGATCGACTCCGATCCGCGCGTAATGCCCGGTGGCGAGCCGGGCCGCACCGAGCTCGCGAGCCCGCCGCGCGAGGAGGCCGAACTTCACGTGCTCGTTGCAGCGCGCGCACGGGTTCGGCGTCCGGCCGGCGAGATACTCGGCGACGAACGGTTCGACGACCTCGCGCTCGAAGACGTCGGTGAAGTCGAACACGTAGTGCGGGAAGCCGAGTCGATCGGCGACGGCGCGGGCGTCGAGGAAGTCGTCGAGCGAGCAGCAGCTGCCGGTCCCGTCGCGCGCCAGGCGGAGCGAGATGCCGACCACGTCGTGGCCCGCACGGACGCAGCGGGCGGCGGCGACGGCACTGTCGACGCCGCCGCTCATCGCGACCACCACCCTCACGCCGCTGCTCCCCGTCGCACCTGCGCCGCCACCTCGGGCAGCACGGCGAGCAGGCGGTCGACGTCGGCCACCGTGGTCGTCGCGCCGACGCTCACGCGGAGCGCGCTGCGCGCCGTCTCCCGATCGCGGCCCATCGCCAGCAGCACGTGCGACGGCTCGGCCGCCCCGGCCGCGCACGCCGAGCCCGCCGAGACGGCGATACCTGCGAGGTCGAGGAGGACGACGAGGCTCTCGCCGCTGCAGCCCGGTACGGTCACGTTGAGCGTGTTCGGGAGCCGCGGCCACCCGCTCGGGCCGTTCACCCGGGCGTCCGGCAGGCGCGTCCGGATGCCAGCGGCGAGGCGGTCGACGAGCGTCGCGCAATACGCGGCCGTCGCTGCGAGCTCGAGCCGCGCGAGACGCGCGGCCTCGCCGAACCCGACGAGGCCGGCGACGTTCTCCGTCCCGGCGCGGCGGCCGCGCTCCTGCGGTCCGCCCGTGAGCTGCGGATGGAGGTCGACGTCGCGCCGCACCCAAAGCGCGCCGACGCCTGCCGGCCCGCCGAGCTTGTGGGCGGAGAGCGACAGGAGGTCGACGCCGAGCGCGTGCACGTCGATCGGCAGACGGCCGGTGCCCTGCACGGCGTCGCTGTGCAGGCGGACGCCCCGCCCGCGAAGCGCGGCCGCGACGGCCGCCACGGGTGCGACCGAGCCGACCTCGCCGTTGGCGAGTCCCAGGCTGGCGAGCGCAGTGCCCGGCACGCACGCCGCCACGACGTCGGCGGCGGAGACGCATCCCTCACCGTCGACCGACACCACCGTACAGGGCGCACCGTCGGCCTCGAGCGCCCGTGCGGTCTCGAGCACTGAGGCATGCTCGATCGCGGTGGTGACGAGCCGGGCCGGCGGGCGGACGACACCCCGAAGCGCCAGGTTGTTCGCTTCGGTGGCGCCGCTCGTGAAGACGATCTCGGCCGGCCGCGCGCCGATCAGCGCGGCGACGTGGCCGCGCGCCTCCTCCACGGCCGCGCGGGCCCGGGCCCCCTCGCGATGCGCACTCGACGCGTTGCCCGCGAGGCCGAGGAACGGGAGCATCGCCTCGCGCGCACCGGGACGCAGCGGAGCACCGGCGTTGAAGTCGAGATAGATCCGCATCGGAACGACCGTCGGGCGGGCGCGGCTCAGCCGCGTCGCGCCTCGGCCGCGCGCCGGCGTTCGGCGCCGCGGCGGACCTTGTAGAGCTTGTAGTCCATGCTGTCGGCGAGCGCCTGCCAGCTCGCCTCGATCACGTTGTGCGAGACCCCCACCGTCCCCCAGTGGTCGTGCTCGTCTCCCGATTCGATGAGGACGCGCACCGCCGCCGCCGTGCCCTCGGCGCTGCCGAGCACGCGGACCTTGTAATCGTGGAGCCGGACCTGCTGGACCTCGGGGTAGAACTTGCCGAGCGCCTTCCGGAGGGCACCGTCGAGCGCGTGCACGGGGCCGTTGCCCTGCGCGGCGGTGTGCTCGATCTGCCCGTCGGGCCCCTCGAGCATGATGGTCGCCTCGGCGATCGGGGTGTCCGTCTCGTTCCGCTTCTCGTCGATCACGCGGAAGCCGATCAGCCGGAAGTAGCGCACCCGGTCGCCGTCGAGCGCCTTCTGCATGAGGAGCTCGAAGGACGCCTCCGCGCCCTCGTACGCATACCCCTTCGCCTCGAGCTCCTTCAGCTCCTGGAGCAGCGTCTTGACGGCCGGGGCGTTCGACTCGAGGTCGAGGCCGAACTCGGCGGCCTTGTAGAGCAGGTTCGACCGCCCGGAGAGGTCGGACACCAGCACGCGCTGCGTGTTGCCGATGACGGCCGGGTCGATGTGCTCGTACGTCTCCCGGTTCTTCTGCACGGCGGCGACGTGCAGGCCGCCCTTGTGCGCGAAGGCGCTCTGGCCGACGAAGGGCTGGTGCTTGCTCGGCTCGAGGTTCGCGAGCTCGTAGACGAAGTGGGAGACCTCGGCGAGCTTCCGGAGCTGGTCGGCGGTGACGCACTGGTAGCCGCGTTTCAGCTGCAGCACGGGGATCACCGACACGAGGTTGGCGTTGCCACAGCGCTCGCCGAACCCGTTGATCGTACCCTGGACCTGGACGCAGCCGCGGTCGATGCCCTCGACGGAGTTGGCGACCGCGAGCTCGCAGTCGTTGTGACAGTGGATCCCGAGCGGGGTCGCGCCGAGCGCCTCGCGCGCGGCGTCGACGCCGGCACCGATGCCGGCCAGAACGGACCCTCCGCGCGTGTCGCAGAGACACACGAGATCGGCACCCGCCTCCGCCGCGGCGCGCACGCACGCGAGCGTGTAATCGCGGTTGGCGGCGAGCCCGTCGAAGAAGTGCTCGGCGTCGAAGACCACCTGGTCGGTGTGCTTCTTCAGGTACGCAACGGAGTCCGTGATCACCTCGAGGTTCTCCTCGAGCGGGATGCGGAGGTCGTCGCGCACGTGGAGGTCCCACGTCTTGCCGACGATCGTCACCACCGGAGTGTCGGCGCGGAGGCAGAGGGCCAGGTTGTGGTCGGCGGCCGCGCTCACGCCGGCGCGGCGGGTGGAACCGAAGGCGGCGATCTTGGCGTGCCGGAGTCCCAGCCGCTTGACGGCCCGGAAGAACTCCTCGTCGCGCGGATTGGAGCCGGGCCACCCGCCCTCGATGTAGTGGATGCCGAGGTCGTCGAGCCGCTCGGCGATGCGCAGCTTGTCCTCGAGCGTGAAGGAGATGTCCTCCGCCTGCGTGCCGTCGCGCAGCGTCGTGTCGTAGAGCTGGATGGCTCTCACGGGCGCGGTCCCCCGATGAAGGCGTCGTGCAGGGCGCGAACGGCGAGCTCGGTGTACTTCTCGTCGACCACGACGGAGACCTTGATCTCCGACGTGGAGATCATCTGCACGTTTATGCCTTCGGCGCCGAGCACCTCGAACATCCGTGCCGCGATCCCGGCGTGGGTGCGCATGCCGATCCCCACGACCGAGACCTTGGCGACGTCGGTCTGTCCGGTGACGCCCTGCGCGCCGATCTGCCGTGCGGTCTCGTCGACGAGCGCGCGCGCCTTCGCGTAGTCGCCGCGTGCCACCGTGAACGTGAGGTCCGTCGTACCGTCTGCGCTGGCGTTCTGGATGATCATGTCGACGACGATGTTGGCGCGGGCGATCGGCCCGAAAAGCCGCGCGGCGACCCCGGGGCGGTCCGGCACGCGGAGGATCGTCAGCTTGGCCTCGTCCCGGTCGTACGCGACGCCGGCGACGGATACCTCTTCCATGCGGGAATCCTCCTCGACGACCCAGGTGCCGGGCGCACCGCTGAACGTGGATCGGACGTGGACCGGCACCCGGTAGCGCTTGGCGAACTCGACGGAGCGGATCTGGAGGACCTTGGCGCCGAGGCTCGCGAGCTCGAGCATCTCGTCGTAGGCGATGCGGTCGAGCTTCCGCGCCTGCGGGACGATCCGCGGGTCGCTGGTGTAGACGCCGTCCACGTCCGTGTAGATCTCGCACGTGTCGGCGCCGAGCGCGGCGGCGAGCGCCACGGCGCTCGTGTCCGACCCGCCCCGCCCGAGCGTGGTGATGCTGCCTTCGCCATCGACGCCCTGGAATCCCGCCACGACGGCCACCGTGCCCGCGCCGAGCGCCCGCCGCAAGCGGTCCACGTCGACGCGGACGATGCGCGCGCGGCTGAACGCGCTGTCGGTCTCGATGCGGATCTGATGGCCGAGGAACGAGCGGGCGTCGACGCCCGTATCCTGCAGCGTGAGGGCAAGCAGCGCGGCCGTCACCTGCTCGCCGGTGGCGACCAGCACGTCGCTCTCGCGGTCGTCGGGCGTCCGCGCCGCCTGGCGTGCGAGCGCGAGCAGGCGATTCGTCTCGCCCGCCATCGCCGACACGACGACGACGAGCTCGTGGCCGGCGGCACGTGTGGCCGCGACGACGCCCGCCACGTGGCGGATGCGATCGACGTCGGCGACCGACGTGCCTCCGAACTTCTGGACGACCAGCGACATGGGGTACCGAGCGGCCCGGGACGACGCCTGGCGACCGCCCGCTCGGGCAGGCGGCAGGATAGCCCATCGGCGCGCGGCCCCTCAAGGCGAGGGCAGCCGGTAGAGATCGAGGACGCCGTCCGTCCGATGCTGGTTCGCGTCGCCGACGGGCAGGACGACGCGCCCCGCGGTGACGATCGGGCTCGACCAGTGGCCCGGTCCGGCCGGCAGCGCGGCGATCGCCCTCCCCGACGTCGGCTCGTAGACCGCGAGCGTCCCGCCCGGGTCGTAGACCCAGAGGAGCCCGCCCGCGACGACCGGGCTCGTGCCGGCGGCGGGATTTTCCCACTGTCGTGCAAGGCGGCCACGCGTGAGTACGTACCCGGCGGTACCCGCACGATCGGCGACGAAGAGCCACGTGCGCCCGGCGTTTCGCCAGACGGCGGGCGCCGAGAAGAGACCCTCGCCGCCGGGGGTCGGAATCGACTGCAGCTCGCCGCCGGTCGTCGGTCCCGCCGCACCATTGTGGCCGTTCAGCTGCGCGAGGCGGAGCACGCGGAGGATACCGTCCTTGCCGCCCTGCACGGCGAGCCCGTGTCCGAGGAGCGCGGGCGCGGTGCTGCCGAGGTCGGCGTCGCGGCTGTCGAGGTCCGCTTGATCGGTCGGTGTCCAGTTCTGGAGGAGCCGGGAGGCGTCGGGCGAGAGGAGCAGCACGCTGTCGCCCCAGGCGCGCATGCCGTCGAAGAGTCCGTTTCCCGTGGCGACGAGCAGGTTGCCAGTGGCCGGATCGACCACCACGCCCGCGCGCGCCCAGATGGCGGAGCGCGTCTCGGGACACGACGGCGGGTCGAGCAGCGCGGGCCGGTCGCTGCAGAGCGAGTTCCAGACGTGCACGAGCCGCCCGCTTCGGGCATCGATCGCGGCGACGTGGCCCTGGTACGGCGGCGCGTCGCCGATGTAGCCGCCGGTCGCGATGAGCACCAGGCCGCGCGCGAAGTTCAACGCCGGACCGATCTTCTCGTGGGTCGGATCGCGCGTCACCGCGACGGGCCAGCCGCCGTCGCGCACCTCCGTGCCGTCGGCGACGTCGAGCTTGTGGATGCGGCCGTCGGGGGCCGCCGCATAGAGGGATCGCCGGCCCGGGTCGGCGAGCGGGCTCGCGTGCGTGATCTGCGACGAGCCGGCCCACGACGCGTAGCCGTCCGGCGTGAAGCGCCACAGGACGGCGCCGGTGTCGGCGTCGACCGCGAGCGTGAGGCCGTAGGACGTCGTCACGAAGATCGTGTCGTGGCGCGCGCCGCCGACGAGCACGTGATCGAGGTACACGGGCGAGGAGTCCGCGGTTCCGCCGAGCTCCACCTGCTGGCGCCGGAGCGTCGCGACGTTGGCAGCCGTGATGCCGGTGGTGCGCGGACCGACGTTCCGGCGGTCGGCGCGATAGCCGAACCGTGTCCAGTCACCCGGGCGCGCCGCGGCCACGGCGGGAACGACCAGCAGCAGGAGGAGGACGCGGCGCATGCCTCGTCGGCGTATCGGCGCGAGCCGGCGCCGGACAATCACGTGGCCGCGGGACGGTTCCTCCCGCGCGCCGATCGCGGTAGCAGTTGGATTCGATGTCGGAGTCGAAGCGCGCGTTCGCGGTCGTGCGGCTCGCCGACCAATGGTACGTCGCCTGCCGGTCGACCGATCTTCGGAGGCGGCCGCTCGCGCGCACGATCCTCGACGAGCCGCTCGTCCTCTTTCGCGACGGGGAGGGCCGGCCGACCGCTCTCCTCGATCGCTGCGCCCATCGAAACCTGCCCTTGTCGCAAGGGCGGGTCGTCGACGGACTTCTCGAATGCGCCTACCACGGCTGGCGCTACGGCCGCGACGGCGCGTGTCGCCTCGTGCCGGGACTCGTCGGCCCCGACGAGGACGGCAAGGGCCGCGTCGTGCCGAGCCGCGCCGTGTGCGAGCAGCAGGGGGTCATCTGGGTGTTCGCGGGCACCGGCACGCCGCGGAGCGAGCCGTTCCGATTCCCGCACCTCGAGGACGCGCGGTACACGACCGTGACCGCCGACATGCGCGTGGAAGCGACGCTGCTCTCGACGCTCGAGAACCAGCTCGACGTGCCGCACACGGCGTTTCTCCACCGCGGCCTCTTTCGCGGCGGGGCGCGCCACGAGGTCACCGCGGTCGTGCGACGGTTCGCCGACCGCGTCGAGGCGGAGTACGTCGGGGAGCCGCGGCCGAGCGGCCTCGCCGGACGCCTGCTGGCGCCCGAGGGCGGCACGGTCGCGCACGTCGACCGGTTCGTGCTGCCGTCCATCTCCCAGGTGGAGTACCGGCTCGGCGAGCGGAGCCATCTGGCGATCACGAACGCACTCACTCCTGAGACGGAGTTCTCGACGCGCATCCACTCCGTGATCTCGTTCCGGCTGCCGCTGCCGGGCCTCCTCGTGCGCGCGCTCGTCTCCCCGGTCGCGCGCCGGATCATGGCGCAGGACGCGCGCATTCTCCGCCTGCAGACCGAGACCGTCCGCCGCTTCGGCGAGGAGCGCTACGTGTCGACGCCGATCGACCTGCTCGGGCCACACGTCTGGCGCCTTTTGAAAGAGGCGGAGGCAGGGCACCGGGAGACGGTGAGCGGCGAGCCGGCGGTCGAGAAGCGCGTGCAGCTGATCATCTAACTCTACCCGTGCCCAGCACATGGGGCGGCCGCCGCACCGGCGCCGGACGGAAGCGGACGCCTGGACGGCGGCCCGGCGTACCGCATCGAGCTCGCCCCGAACACGTCGCCGCCCATCCCGTGCACGTGACCCTCCGCGCCGTTGCGGCGATCCGCTGCCTGCGATCGAACCGGGCCTTCCCGGCCGTGCGCCACGCCCTCGCCGTTTCCTCGCGCGCCGACTTCCGGATCGTCGAATTTTCCGTTCAGGACGACCACGTCCATCTGATCGCTGAAGCGGACCATGCGCGGGCGCTCGCGTCGGGCATCCGGGGACTCGTCATCCGCCTCGCCCACGCGGTGAACCGCGCCCTCCGCCGGCGCGGAAGGGTCTGGGACGATAGGTATCACGCGCGGGCGCTCAGGACGCCGCGCGAGGTGCACAACGCGCTCGCCTATGTACTCCTGAACTTTCGCAGACACGGCCACACTGCAGGCGACATCGACCCGTGCTCGTCGGCTCCCTGGTTCCGCGGGTGGCGCACGCCGTCGGCGGCGGAGAGAAGCGGCCCGCCGC
>VBKG01000159.1 GCA_005879585.1 Deltaproteobacteria bacterium
CGGCCCGACCTCGCCGGCCACATCACGTGGGCCGAGGCGGGGCACGGCCACCGGCTCCTCGCCCTGCCGTCCCGGGAGCGGCTCGAGCGCGTGCTCCGCTACATGCTCGACGAGCGGGAATTCCTCTCGCCGCACGGTCTCCGCTCGCTCTCGCAGGTCCATCGCGAGCGGCCGTTCGTCCTTGCGCTCGACGGCCAGGAGTACGGCGTCCACTACACGCCGGCGGAGTCGGACACGGGCCTCTTCGGCGGCAACTCCAACTGGCGCGGCCCGATCTGGTTCCCCCTCAACTACCTCGTCGTCGAGGCGCTCGAGCGCTATCACCACTTCTACGGCGATTCGGTGCGCGTCGAATGTCCGGTGGGCTCCGGCCGTCTCGCGACGCTCGGCGACGTCGCCCACGAGCTCTGCCGGCGGCTCGCGAACCTCTTCGTCCCGGACGCCAGCGGACGCCGGCCCTGTCACGGCGCCGATCCCCGCTTCCGCGACGATGCGCACTGGCGCGACCTGCTGCGTTTCTCCGAGTACTTCTGCGGCGACACCGGCCGCGGTCTCGGCGCGAGCTTCCAGGGCTGGACGACGCTCGCGATCCGCTGCTTCGAGGACGTCGCCCGGACGGGCGTGTGATGAGACGCATCGCGCTCGGCGCGGCGCTGTCGTTCGCCGCCACCCTCGCCGGAGCAGAGCCGACCGTCCCACCGCGTCGGTCGAAGGCCTTGCTCGCCTGGTTGAAGGCCGGGACCTACCGCGCCTCGTACACCGCCGAACCCGACGTGCACGCCTCCACGGCCGGCGCCCACGGCGCAAACGTGCGTACGTACTACAGCCCGACGCTCACCGAAGACCTGCGCGCCGGCCGGACCGCGTTCCGGAAGGGCGCCACGATGGTGAAGGAGCTCTACTTCGGCGGTCACGAGCAGGTCGTCGGCTACTCGGTCCTGACGAAAGTGCGGCGTCGGAGTGGCCTGACGGGGCGCGGCTGGCTCTTCTACGAGACGGTCGACGGGACCGGCCGCGGCGCGCTTTTCGGTAGAGGCCTGGCCGTGTGCACCGGCTGCCACCGTCTGGGCGTAGACTATCTTCGCTCAGCGTTCCGTCCATGACGGCGCTCACGTGTCGCGACTTCATCGACCTCCTGTCGGCTCACGTCGCCGCCGAGCTGCCCGCGGAGCGGCTCGCGACCTTCGAGGCGCATCTCGCGCAGTGTCCAGCCTGCGTGGATTACCTCCAGACGTACAAGGATACCGTCACCCTGGCCAAGGGAGCCTTCCGCCCCGACGATTCCGGTCAGGCGGCCGTGGCGGACGCGCTGGTGCAAGCCATCATCACCGCGCGGCGAAAGAGGTAGTCGCCCGACGGCATTGGCCGTCGGAGAACCGTTGCGTCGGTTTTTCTCTCGCCGCCCGAACCGTTCACCCGGCTCCCCGCGGCACATCTCGGACGCAATCGCGGAGGGCTTGACTTACGCTGTTAGTTAGTTTACATTTCCGCCTAATCAAGTGGCCCGAGGCTACATGCAGCTTCCGCTCGCCCTCGCCCCGACTTGGGGCGGTCGTCGACCCGCCGCCGGTCGCAAGCCGACGCCGGGTCGAAGGCCCGGTGTCCCGCATCGTACGCGCCCGCCGCACCTTGCGACACATCCGGTCCACGCTACTTTGCGGACGACGTCTGCCGTTCGGTGCCTCCGGTCCGGCCGCGCCTTCCCCGCGGTGCTGCGTGCGGTGACTGCGGCCTCTCGCGACGGCTTCCGGATCATCCATTTCTCCGTCCAAGACGATCACGTGCATCTCCTCGTGGAGGCCGACAGTCGCGAACGTCTGTCCGGCGGTGTCCGCGGCGTCGCGATCCGGATTGCCCGGGCGGGGCGCGATGGTTTCACGGCTGGCGGGAGGCTATCCGTGTGTCTGAGCACGACAACCCAGTCGTGCAACCTCGAAGCTGGTTGGCCGCCGTCGGGTGGCGACGACACGGTCTGATCAGCATCACCGCGCGGCCGCGATCATGATCTCGCGTTTCCTACGGTCGTTCTCGGCACCCGTCGTGAGATCACCCGATGCGCGCGATGATGCCGTCCTCGATCCAGCGCGCGAGCAAGGCCGTGATGGCCTGCGCCGCCTCGAGTGGGGTTCGATCGGTGAAGGCCTCGCACGCGATCACGAAAGGCGCGCCCGCGATCAGGAGACGCAGCACCTCCGCCGCGCGCGCGTCGAGCGGCGCGTGATACGCGGCGCCGCTCGCATCCCGCCAGACCCGGATGACCGTCGTCGCCGGGGCGAGACGGGCGGGATCGGCGCCCGCCCAGAGCTCGTGCACGGGCCACGACGCGCGGACCAGGCGGAGCGCAGAGACGGGAACGAAGTGGAGATGCGGCCAGTCCCGGGCGTCGATGGCGCGCAGGTGATCCATCGCTAGCGGCGTCGCGTCCGGGGCGTCGAAGACCTCGACCCGTGCCCACTCGAGGCTCGCGAGCTCGGCGACGAACCGTGGCACGTCGCTCCGCCGTTCGAGGAATGGAGCCATCCCGTGGCCGAGATGGCGAACCGACGGGTGCTCGGACGGATGCCGCGCCAGGTATTCGCGCGCGAGGTGCTCGAATCGATGGTCACCAAGCAGGGCCGCGACGCGGGGGAAGTCCTCGCGCAGCACGTCGATCAGGCGCGAGGCGTACGCGTCGGCGTAGATACCGAGGCGCGCACGGGAGCCGAGCGTCGTTCCGGACACGACCGCGTCGGCGAGCTCCGGTGCGACGATGCCCGCCGCGCCGGCCAGTGAATCCCAGAACCGCTTCTGAACCTCACGCAAGCTGGCGACGGGCACCGAGCACCTCCGCTTCGATCGCACGCGCACGTTCGGCCTCGGCGACCAGCTCCTCGAAGGCGGGAATGCGATCATCCCATTCGACCAGCGTCGCGATCGGGCCGAAGCGGCGTACGGCATCGGCGTACAGGTCCCACACCGGCGACGGCACGGGGTGGTCGTGCGTGTCGACGAGGTGAGTGCCGGCATCGCTGTGGCCGGCGAGGTGGATCTGGCCGATCCGGTCCGGCGGCAGACCGGCGAGGTAGGCGTGCGGCGAGAACCCGTGGTTCATCGCGCTCACGTAGACGTTGTTCACGTCGAGCAGGATGCCGCAGTCCGCGGCCTCGGCGACGCCGGCGAGGAAGGTCCACTCGGGCATCGTCGAGTGCGTGAAGGTCAGGTAGCTCGAGACGTTCTCGATCAGGATGCGCCGGCCGAGCCGCTCCTGGACGTGACGGATGCGGTCGGCCACGTGAGCCAGCGCCTCGTCGGTGTACGGCAGGGGGAGCAGGTCGTGGGCGTAGTAGCGTCCGTAGGCACCCCAGCACAGGTGCTCGGAGACCCATGCCGGCTCGAACCGGCCGATCAATCGCTCGAGCTCGCCCAGGTGACGCTCGTTCAGAGGATCGCTGCCGCCGAGGTTCATCGACACGCCGTGGAGCACGACGGGCGCCAGCGTGCGCGCCTGCTCGAGCACTCGGAGCGGCCGCCCGCCGGGAATCATGAAGTTCTCCGCGATCACCTCGAACCAGTCGACGCGCGCCGTGCCGTCGGCGACGCGCGGGTAGTGCGGCGGGCGGAGCCCGATTCCGTGGCCGAGATGCGGGAGGAGCGACATGCGATGGCGCGGGACCCCGAGCCGCTGCCCGGGGCCCCGCAGTCCCCTACTTCTTCGGTTCGGGAGCGACGGTCCCGCCCTTGCTCTTGCAGTCGGCCGCGCTCGCCTTGACGATGCCCTGCCCCTTGCACGTGTTCTGGCCCTTGCACGCGTTGTGCGCGCTGGCGCAGGACCCCTGCCCCTTGCAGGCGTTGATGCCGGCGCACCGGACCTCGTCCGCGCCCGCCTTCTGCTCGGCGCGCGCCACAACGGCGCCCGAGAGGAACAGGGTGGCGGCCGCGCTGGCGATGAGAATGCCCTTGTTCATCAGTCTCCTCCGTCCGCTGGGATTGTGCCGCTTAGACGCCGCGCCGCCAAAAACGTTTCACCGCCTGCGGAGATCACCGTGATGATCGGGGAAGGAATCTCCAGGCCGGCCTGCTGCGCCGCGTCCCAGAGCCGGCTGCGCACCTCCTCGTCGATGACGGTGTCGCGGTCGAAATCGGCGATCCAGTACCGGAGCTCGTAGACGATCGCGCTCTCGCCGAAGTCCCTCGGGCCGCACTCCGCCGGCGGCTGGTCCAGCACGCCGGGCGCGCCCCGTACGGCGGCGAGCAGCACGCGCGCCACGTCGCTCGGAGGATGCCGATAGTGGAACCCGATGCGCACCGTCATGCGGTGCGTCCCCGTCGGGCGCGAGAAATTCAGCACCTCGCCGGCGACGAGCTCGCTGTTGGGGACGAAGACCGTATCCCCGTCCTTGGTGACGATGCGCGTCGACCGCCAGCCGATCTCGACGATCCGACCCACGCGGTTGCCGACCTCGATCCAGTCGCCGTAGCCGAGCGTGCGGTCGAGCTGCAGGCCGAGGCCGCCAAAGACGTTCGCGAGCGTCGACTGGAGAGCCAGCCCGACGACGGCCGTCAGCACCGCCGAGGTCGTCACCAGCGAGAAGAGGTCGAGGCCGGCGAGGCGGAGAAAGCCCATGACGAGCGCGACCGCCACGGAAACGAGGAGCAGGTCGCGGACGATCGACGGCACGTCCACCCCGAGCCGGGCGAGCACGAGGTCGAAGAGAACGAGCCCCGCGAGCGCGACGAGGCCGACGCCGAGCACGAGCACGCTGACGATCTGGACGAGCGTCCCTAGCGACGCGCCCGCCATGCCGCCGATCACGATGGCGGTGAGCGACAGGGCCGCCGCGGTCGCGAGAAAGAGCACGGCGCCCTTGCCGCGATGACGCCGCCCGCGCGGCACGAGCCGGCGCAGAACGGGCACCGCGAGCAGCGCCAGCGCCGCCAGGCCGAGCACGATCCACGCGGGCCCGGCGCCCTGCAGGCGATCGCCAATGGTCACGGATGTCTCCTCGTCGGTCAGATGCCGGAGCGGCGTACCGGTTTCGGCCGACGGACCGCAGAGACCGCTACTTGGGGACGATGCCTGACGCCGCGCCGCGCTCCAGCCAACGCTTCAGCTCCGGCGTGAGGGTGCGCGTCGCCGCCGTCTCGTAGAGCGCCAGGTCTTCCGTGGTCAGGACGTCGCGCCAGCGATCGTTCGTCCCCTTGTAGAGGAAGCGGTCGGCGCCTCCTTCGAAGATCATGTTCATCTCCGGTCCGAGCAGCTCGGCGTCGCGTTTCATCGCCGCGAAGGTCGCGGCTTCAGAGAGCGTCGGCCACTTCTCCTCGGGGACTTCGATCTCCAGGAAGCGAGCGATGCGGCGCATCTCACCCTCGAGATCGGCCTTCAAGTCGTTGTAGTGAACGAAGAGAATGTTCGGCAGATGCCGATGGTCCCAGTAGCTGCGTGCGTGGTGGTGGTGCGACCAGTAGGGAAACCCGTCGCTCTCCCAGGGATACGTCGCGCGGGTGATCCACAGACGCCAGAATTCGCGGATGTCTTCCGGCGGCTCGAGGAAGGGCTCCGCCGGTGCGTTCTCTCCCGAGTTGAGCATCTCGCGCGCCAGCGGCGTGTAGGCGCGGACGTGGTTCCACGTGGACATGAAGACGTCGCGGGTGTCGCGGCCGACGTAGACGTATTTGGTGCTCTCCCGGTACGGCAGGCCGTCCAGGGCGAGGTGACTCTTCAGGAAGCGGCGATGCTGCAGGGCCTCGACGATCCCCGCCATCTCGGCTCTGCCCACGATGAAACGGCAGTCGGGCCACGGCGAGACCCAGTGGAGCGTGTTCGGCAGGCGGGTGGTCTGAAAGACGAGCAGGCTGACGATGCGCTGGGTCCAGGTGGTCCCGGCCTTCAGCGACGTCGTGATGACGATGTCATCGGGGCGCGGGACGACGTCGTCCCAGCGCGTCGAGTCGAGGTGATGGCACCGGTAGACGCGGGTGCGCTGCGGCAGAGGAGCAGACATGCGCCTGCGTTTGTAACGCTGGTCGACTCACTCTGACAAGCCTGACCCGCGGCGGAACGATGCCGCGTCGACGCCGCATGGCCGTGCTCGACTTGTGACTCGCTGTAGCGCTTGCTAGCGTCGTTTCACTGAACACGTAGCGGGGAGGACGAGGGGATGAGGATGGGAAAGGCAACCCTGTTCGGCGTCGCGGCGCTGGGAACCCTGGCGAGCGGCGCGGTGGCCGTGGCTCCCTACAACTTTGCGGGCCAGTGGACCGGCAGTGCACAGGAGCGCGGCAAATCCACCGTGACATTGACGGCGGAGTTCACCGTCAGCGGTGCGAAGAGCTTCACCGGGACGATCGTTGCCGCGGGGAACGACGACAAGCCGGCCCAGTGTACGGTGAAGGGCAAGGCCAAGCGGCGAGTGAACGTGGCGATGCGCGCCACCTGCGACAACGGCGGCATCGTCAACTTCAAGGGCCGCGTGAACCGGGACAAGCAAACGATCGCGGGAACCTACGTCGAGAAACACAAACGCCGCCCGCACCATGGGATGTTCACCCTCGGCAGGCCAGGAGGGACCACTCTCAAGGGTGCAGTCCTCGCGCCGTCGGCCAGCCTTGCGATGCTCCAGCACAAGAGCTTCGTGGGAACGTTGCTCGCGTGTCTCGTGCCCGGCGCCTACGCGCAGTCCTCGGGACTCGTACCGGTGCCCAACGCGAACATCCTGGTCTTCACCATCGACAACAGCGGCCAGCCGACGTCCACCACGCCGATTGCGAGAACCACGTCCGACAGCAACGGCAATTACTCCCTCACCCTGCCGCGGGGCACGAACCTTGGCAGCAATCTGCTGATCCAGGCCAGCAACTCCACCACGCCGGCTCCGGTCGGCGGCGCCGGCCAGCAATGCAGCTGCCCGGCAACGCAGCCCACCCTGGACCTGTCGCCGATTTCGGAATACGCGACGCGCGCGT
This sequence comes from Deltaproteobacteria bacterium, assembly GCA_005879585.1. Taxonomy (GTDB): domain Bacteria; phylum Desulfobacterota; class Binatia; order DP-6; family DP-6; genus DP-3. Next base: position 6,943 of record VBKG01000159.1, read on the forward strand.
TGATCGCGGCGGTCGCGAGCAATTCCAGCACCCTCGCGAATTACACGCCGGGCGAGATCAACGCGATCATCGCGAAAGTGAGCGCGCTGGCGCAGGATCCGAGCCTCGTTGGCGCGACCATCCAGGACACCATCACCAACATCGCCAACGCGATCGATCCGGAGATCCGGGACGATCTCAAGAACGCCGCCACGCCCGGCGAAGCGTCGGTGCCCGAGGGCCTGGGCGGCACCTACAATTTCGTGAATTTCTCCGCGGAAGACACGGGCGCGAGCCTGAGCATGCATCAGCAGTCGGGTACGCTGAACGTCGACGCTTCGGCCAAGACCTTCTCGCACACCGGCGCGAAGTCGACGGTCAACCTCGGCGAGGTCTGCTCGGCCGACCAGAACTCGCCGTGCAACCGCGCGTTCACGCGGAACACGTCCAGCACGATCAAGAGCCGCGCCGGCAACCTCAGCTTGCT
>VBKG01000160.1 GCA_005879585.1 Deltaproteobacteria bacterium
CACGGACAACGTCGGCATCATGAACCGCGCGGCGACGCAGGACGTCCGCTCGCCCGTGTGGCCCGTCGTCAGCCGTGTCCTCCGGACCGCGACGGCCCCGAGCCCGCGCGACCAGCAGATCCTCGACATCCTCGACGACTGGGTCGGTCGCGACGCTCCGCGCCTCGACGCCGACAACGACACCTTCTACGACGAAGCCGGCCCCGTGATCATGGACGCGATCTGGCGGCCGATCGCGACCGCGGTGATGTCGCCCGTGTTCGGCCCGCTGATCGGCGATCTCGACAACGTGCGGAGCCTCGGCGGTCTCGAGGGCGAGTCCTACGTGGACAAGGATCTCCGCACGTTGCTCGGCGATCCCGTCATCGGTCCGTTCAACGTCGCGTACTGCGGCCTTGGCTCGTTGTCGACGTGTGCCGATTCACTCTGGCAGGCGATTCACGACACCGCCGATACGCTCGAGACCCAACAGGGGCAGAGCGATCCCTCCTTGTGGCGGAAGGCCGCGGCGCGGACCGGGTTCATCCCGGGCCTCCTCCCGATCACGTTCCCGACGACGAATCGGCCGACGTTCCAGCAGGTGATCGAGTTCGACCACCTGGGGCCGTAAAGGACGCCCCCCGCGGCGCCTGACGGTCGCGTTCGCGTGAGCAAGATACTCGTCGGGAAGGGCGAGCAGCCCGTCTACCTGCTCGCCAAATACGGGAACCGCCATGGCCAAGCAGGCGGCGCGCACAGTCGGAAGCCAGATCGGCCGGCAGATCCTGCGGGGCGTGCTGGGCGGTATCCTCGGCGGATCGCGTCGCTAGTCGCGGGTCACGGGCCTCACTGCACCAGCGGTGCCGGCCGCTTCCAGCCGTGGCCCTGTCGCACCCGCACCAGCTCGGGCGTCGTCTGGAAATGAATCGTCCCGGCAGCGGTCGGCACGTCGAGGCGGACGGGGAGATCCCCGCGACTTCCGATCGCCGCCGCCTGCGGCATTCCCATCTCGGCCACTGTCATCCGGCCGATCCGCAGCGCGAGCCGGCGCTTGCCGTTCCGGATCGCCAGTGTGGAGAGCACGGCGCTCTTGTCGGAGCTCCGGTACTTCCACGTCGACGTCTCCGGCAGCGATCCGAGCCGTCGGAGCGCCGAAAGCGGAATCGTCAGCTTCGGGGCGCCGCCGACTTGCAGGGTCTATCGTGTCCCCGGCGATCCGCTTGATGACCTGTCGGTCTTCGGCCGAGAGCCAGCTTCTGTTCTCCTCGTTCAGGTTCTGAATCGGCAGATACGCGTCGTGGACGTTCTTCGCGATCAATTAACCTGACCTTTCCTCGTCGCACCCGTCGCGCGCCGCCCCGGCCGCAGCGAGCACGGCCAGGGCGAGCGCGGCGACGATCCTCCGCGGCATCCCGACGCGGCTGCTGCTGAAGGACGGCCGCGAGGTCGATCGGATCGTCGGCGCGCGGCCCAAGGCCGAGATCGCGCGACGGTTGCAGGCGGTCGTGGAACCGGCCGAGGCAGCGGCCCCCGCCGCCTTGCCTCGGCGGGCGATTGCCCGCACTGTCTCGCGATGGCCGACGGTGACCGGGAGCGGTGGGACGCCCGCTGGCGCGCCGCGACCGGACGGGCGGAGCCGTCGCCGTTCCTCGTGGCGCTCGACGCCATGCTGCCGCGCGCCGGTGCGGCGCTGGATGTCGCCGGCGGTGCGGGACGGAACGGCGTCTGGCTCGCGCGCCGCGGCCTCGACGTGGTGTGCGCAGACGTCTCCCCGGTCGGGCTCGTCGTCGCGCGCGAGCGCGCGGCCGCCGCGGGCGTCGCGCTCCGGACGATGGCGGTCGACCTCGAGACGGAGCCGTTGCCGCCCGGACCGTTCGAGCTGATCGTGGCGATCGACTTCCTGCACCGTCCGCTCCTGACCGCGGTACCGGATGCCCTCGCTGCGGGCGGGCTCTTCGTGATGGCACAGCCGACGCGGACGAACCTGACCCGCAACGCCCATCCATCGGCGCGCTTTCTCCTGGACGACGGCGAGCTGCCGCGTCTCGTCGTCGGGCTCGAGGTCGTCCGGTACGACGAGGGCTGGTTCGGCGACCGGCACGAGGCGCGCCTGGTGGCGCGGAAGGCGCGGTGACTGAGGTCGCCGGCCTGCGAATGGCAGCCCTCGTACGCTTGCTACCGCGATGCCAGATGCGAGCGCCAATGCGACGGGCGATGCGACTGGACGTCGACTCCCGCGCTGCAGGCGTGCCTGGGTAGCCGTCGATAGCGGGCGGCGGATGAGCTGGTAGGCGGAGACCGGAACGGCTAGAAGTCCGCCCGGTGGCCGACCTCGTCATCCGCGGCGCGACGCTCTGCGACGGGACCGGAGCCGAGCCCGTGCGCGGCGACCTCGCCGTCGCCGGTGATCGCATCACCGCGGTCGGTCGCGTCCCCGAACGCGGTACGCGCGAGATCGACGGCGCCGGGCTCGTCCTCGCGCCCGGCTTCATCGACCTCCACACGCACTACGACTGCCAGCTCTTCTGGGACCCGTTCGCCACCCCGTCGCCCTGGCACGGCGTGACGACCGTCGTCACGGGGAACTGCGGCTTCACGATCGCCCCGTGCCGGCCCGACGACCGCGAGACGCTCATGCAGCTCCTCCTGTTCGTCGAGGGCATGCCGATCGAGACGCTGCGCGCCGGCATCCGCTGGGCGTGGGAGGATTTCGCGGGGTATCTCGACGCGCTCCAGGCCGCGGCGCCGGGAGTGAACGTCGCGCCGTTCGTCGGTCATTCGGCGATCCGCTTCTGGGCGATGGGCCGCGCGGCCGTCGAGCGCGCGGCGACGGCCGAGGAGCGCGCGCGCATGGCGGGGCTCGTCCGCGATGCGATGGACGCCGGCGCGATCGGCTGGTCGACGTCGCTCTCGCCGACGCATTTCTTCGGCGACGGGACGCCGGCGCCGAGCCGGGTCGCGGACACCGACGAGCTGCTCGCGCTCGCCGGCGCGCTCCGGCCGCTCGACCGGGGCGTGATCGAGGTGGCGCCGCGGAGCACGATCGGCTCGGCGGACGACAAGCGCGCGGAGCAGTTCTTCTTCGCGCGGCTCGCCGAGGAGAGCGGCAAGCTCGTCTCGTGGGCGCCGCTGCTCGACAATCCGTTCGCGCCCGGGAGCGCTGCGACGCTGCTCGCGGAGGCCGCGGAGCTCCAGGCGAGCGGCCGGACGGTCGTCCCGCAGGTCGGCTGCCGCCCGCTCGAGGTGCGCTTCGACTTCGCGACGCCCGCGTTCTATCTCGAGAACAACCCGTTCTGGCGACCGCTCATGGCGAAGCCGCTCGACGAGCGCCGGCGCCTCTTCACGGATCCGGAGTTCCGCGCCGAGCTCGCGCGGCATTCCTTCGTTGCGAACCTGGCGCCCGGGTGGGATCGCCTGTTCCTCCGGATGCCGGCGAGCCCGCGGACGCGAGCCTGGCAGGACCGGAGCGTCGCGGAGATTGCCGTCGAGCGTCGCGTGGCGCCCATCGACGCCTTCTGCGACGTCGTGCTCGAGGAGGACCTTCGTACGCAGTGGGGCGTCGTCCTCATGAACCACGACGAGGCGGCCGTCGCCGAGATCCTCCGCCATCCCGCGGGCCTCCTCGCGCTCTCGGACGCGGGCGCGCACGTCGACACGCTGTGCGACCAGGGTTTCACGACGTATCTGCTCGGCCGCTGGGTCCGCGAGCTGGGCGCCCTGCGGCTCGAAGAAGCGGTGCGCCTTCTCACCACGGTGCCCGCGACGCGCTACGGCATCCGCGGCCGCGGCCGGCTGTGTCCGGGGTACGCCGCGGACCTGGTGCTCTTCGACCCGCGACGCATCGCCACGCTGCGAACCGAGATGGTCATCGACCTGCCACGCGAGCAGCCGCGCCTGCTCCAGCGCGCGGACGGCATCCACTGGGTCTTCGTCAACGGCACGGCGGTGGTGGCCGACGGCGCCCCGCGCGACGGGCGCGCCGGCCGCGTGCTCCGGGGTGGAGGCTGAGTGCGGACCGACGCCGACGCCAGGGACGAGATCGTCCAGATCACGAACGAGCTCTTCGCGATGGGACTCCTCACGCCCACCGGCGGCAACGTGAGCGCGCGCGGCGCCACCGACGAGCTCATCTGGATCACGCCGAGCCGGCTCTACAAGGGTGGGCTCACCAGCGACGCGCTCGTCTGCATCCGCGCCGACGGGACCGTCGTCGAGGGGACGAACCCGCCGTCGGTCGAGTACCAGATGCACTGGGCGTCGTACGCGGCCCGGCCGGAGGCGACGGCGGCGGTGCACACGCACGCGCCGGTCGCGACCGCGTTCGGGATCACGAACCAGACCTTCCCGCCGATCAACACCGACGCGATTTTCCTCGCCGACACGCGGGCCGTACCGTGGTTCATGCCGGGCTCGACGGAGCTCGCCGAGGCCGTCGGCGAGGCGCTCAAGGCGAGCCGCGGCGCGATCCTCCAGTGCCACGGGCTCATGACGGTCGGGAAGTCGATGCGCGACGCCGCGACGCGCGCCATGATGCTCGAGGAGACGGCGAAGATCCTTCTCTACTGCAAGCAGTTCGGCGGCGAGCTGACGCTCATCCCGCCCGAGTGGGTGGAGCGGCTCGCGCAGCTGTCGAGCTTCCTCTAGAGCGCGTCAGTACGCGCCGCCGAGCTTCCGGTGGTCCCAGCTCGCGACCCGCTCGGGGCGAACTCGTACCAATACCCGTTTCGACGCCTGATGGCGCATGGCGTCCCGCAGTCCGGCCGCCGGCGTGCGGTTGTACTTCGCGTGCACGCGTTCGAGGAGGTCGAGGACGCGTTCCGTGTCCGCTTCGAGCGTGGCCCGGCCGCGGATCAGGAGGCCCTTCAAGTCCTCGTATTTCCTGCCGCTTTCGACGAGCAGCGCGCAGCGCGGGTCGCGGCGGAGGTTCACGGCCTTCTGCGACTTCGCGAAGGTGGTCATGAGGACCGTGCCGTCGCCGTCGGCGACGTACCACATCGCGACCGAGTGCGGGTACCCGTGCCGGTCGATCGTCGAGAGGATGATGGTGTGGGACTCCTCGAGGAAGCGCTGCTGCTCGTCGAGGGTGAGCGCGATGCCCTTGCGACGATCCATCCGGGGGGCCTGTAGTACGCCCGCAGGGGAGTCACAAGCCCTGGCCATTTCGATGAATTTTTTTCATTGACGCTCGAGTGAGCCCTATGGTACGCCGCCGGACGGAAGCCCACGGAAGGAGAACTCCATATGAAGAAGTCGCTGCTCGCCCTCGTCGCCCTCGCGCTCGTCTTCCCTGTCGGAGCCGGCGTCGTCCCGCCTGCCAACGGCGTCAAGATGAGCCTCACCAAGCCGACCGCCGTCACGGGGACCGACTGGACCCTGACCAAGTCGTCCCAGGCGCAGGTGAAAACGTCATCCGGGACCATTACCTTCCAGGTGAAGGCGGGAGGCGTGATCGACACCACCTCGACCACGCCGGTGACCCAGGCGAGCAACACGGCGCGCTTCCAGATGCGCGTGAAGGGCG
>VBKG01000623.1 GCA_005879585.1 Deltaproteobacteria bacterium
TCGTCGAACTCTCGGGGACGGTCACCGTCGTCGTCGAACTCTCGGGGACGGTCACCGTCGTCGTCGAACTCTCGGGGACGGTCACCGTCGTCGTCGAACTCTCGGGGACGGTCACCGTCGTCGTCGACGTGGTCGTCACCGTCGTCACCGTGACGGCCGTCGTCGACGTCGTGCTCACGGTCGTCGTGCTCGTCGTCGTCACCGGCTGATCGTTCACAGCGCCCTGCTCGATCCACGTGCGGATGGTCGCCTGCTCCGCCGGCGACAGCGGCCCGCCCGTCAGCGGCATCTGCGAT
>VBKG01000274.1 GCA_005879585.1 Deltaproteobacteria bacterium
TCCGCACCCGTCGCCACCGCGTCCGGCAGCGCGGCATCCGGCGATTCGTTGGACAGATCCTGCTCGCAAGCGAAGAAGCGCACGAACGGCCGGCGCCGCTGCGTGACCTGGTCGCGGATCGTCCCGCGCAGCATCGGATAGCGGGCCTCGAGCGCGTCGAGGACCGAGCGCTGCGTGGCCTTTGCCTCGACGTCGAGCTGCACCTCCCGGTCGACGCGCGCCAGCTTCCGCAGATGCGGCGGGAGGACGACGCGGATCATGGCAGCGTCTGCACCTCGACGGAGAGGACGGCGGGGAGATCCCGGACGATGGGCGCCCAGCTGTCGCCGGCATCTGCCGACCCGTACACCTGTCCGCCGGTGGTGCCGAAGTAGATGCCGCACGCATCGAGCGAATCGACCGCCATCGCGTCGCGCAGCACGTTGACGTAGCAGTCGCGCTGCGGGAGTCCCTTCGTGAGCGCCTCCCATTCGTTTCCGCCGGTTCGGCTGCGGTAGACGCGCAGCTTGCCCTCGGGCGGATAGTGCTCGGAATCGCTCTTGATCGGGACGACGTAGATGGTGTCCGGCTCGTGCGCGTGCACGTCGATCGGGAACCCGAAGTCGCTGGGCAGGTTGCCGCTGACCTCCAGCCAAGATTCGCCGGCGTCGTCGCTGCGCATGACGTCCCAGTGCTTCTGCATGAACAGCACACCGGGACGCGAGGGGTGCATGGCGATGCGGTGCACGCAGTGGCCGACCTCGGCCGTCGGGTTGGGGATCTGCTCGGAGCGGAGCCCGCGGTTGATGGGTCGCCACGTCTTGCCGGCGTCGTCGCTGCGGAACGTGCCCGCAGAGGAGATGGCGACGAAGATCCGGTCGCGATGTTTCGGATCGAAAAGGATCGTGTGGAGGCACATGCCGCCGGCACCGGGCGCCCAGGTCGACGCGGATTCGTGGGTGCGGAGCCCGGGAAGCTCGTGCCACGTCTGGCCGCCGTCGGTCGTGCGAAACAGAGCCGCGTCCTCGACGCCGGCGTAGACGGTCTCCGGGTCGGTCGGTGACGGTTCGAGATGCCAGACGCGCGCGAACTCCCAGGGGTGCGGTGTGCCGTCGTACCATAGATGCGTGCCGGTGGGGCCGTCATAGACGAACTTGTTGCCGACCGGCTCCCAGGTCTTGCCACCGTCATTGGAGCGCTGGATCAGCTGCCCGAACCAGCTCGTGCCCTGCGCTGCGTACAGTCGATCGGGGTCAGCGGGTGATCCTTTGAGGTGATACATCTCCCAGCCCCCGAAGTGCGGACCTGTGACGTCCCACCGTTCGCGCTTTCCATCCGATTCGAGGATGAACGCGCCCTTGCGTGTACCGACCAGCACGCGTACGCGGCTCATTGATCAGCCTTCGTCTGCTTCAACGTCTCGGCGGCGGCGCTAGTGCTTGCGGGCATGTTTCCTCCTCTATGCGTCCAACCGATCGAAGGTCTGGTCCCAGAACCGGCGATAACGCTCCAGCCAGTCGACGGCCTCCTTGAGGGGACGGGTCTGGAGACGGCAGGGGCGCCACTGCGCCTCGCGGCCGCGTGTGATGAGCCCGGCGCGTTCGAGCACCTTCAGGTGCTTCGAGATGGCGGGCAGGCTCATGTCGAACGGCCTGGCGAGCTTGGTGACGGATGCGTTGCCGGCGGCGAGCCGAGCGAGGATCGCGCGCCGGGTGGGGTCGGCGAGGGCCGCGAAGGTGCTGTTCAGGCGGTGAGGCGACACCGTATGGTGAACCGAACGGTTAAATAACGAGTGGTTCGTATACGGCCGCGGTGGGCGTGTCAAGATTGCCCGGCGCATCAGCCGCCGTTTCCGCGTAGCTGCGCTCCGGCGCGTCCTCGACGAGATCACGTCGTCTAGTCGTGGACGCGCGAGGAACACCGGCACCGTCGTTGGTCGATCGTGCTCCGGTCCAGTGCACGCAGCGTACCTCGTGTCCGCTCCGCGGTTCAGGCACCGATGTGACAGTGTGGTTGTCCTCACTGCAGGGCCGCTGGTAGATGAGAAGCATGAGCCGGCTGCCGGACCGGATTCCCCCCGGCCCCATAAAGCTCACGTACGAGGACTACGTGGATCTGCCGGATGACGGCCGGCGCTACGAGATCCTCGACGGGGACCTCGAGGTGAGTCCCGCCCCGGCTCCGAAGCACCAGGCGGTCTCGGGGAACCTCTTCTCGATCCTCCACGGGCACGTGCAGGAGCGCGGGCTGGGCAGCGTCTACTATGCTCCGATCGACGTCCTCCTGGCCGACACGAGCATCGTGCAGCCCGACCTCGTGTTCATCGACGCGGCTCGTGCATCGATCGTCAGTCGCCGTGGGATCGAAGGTCCGCCGGACCTCGCCATCGAGATCCTTTCGTCCTGGTCGGTCCGCAGGGATCGGATTGCCAAAGCGGCGCTCTATGCCCGCTATGGCATCCGGCATTACTGGGTCCTGGATCCGGACGCGCGTACTCTCGAGATATACGAGGCCGACGGGGCGCAGTACCGATCAGTCGAGCGCCACGAAGGACACGCAACAGTGCGCACCGCGGTCTTCCCGGACCTCGAGATCGATCTCGGACGCGTCTGGATCTGAGCGCCGCGACGCTCGACCGCATTGCAATAACATGGCATCCTGTGTGCCCAACGCTGCCGGCACACGGTCGGTGATCCAGAGAGGAGGAGCGGAATGCGATACGGAGGCGTTCCATTCATGGTGCACTGGACCGATTCCGAAGCGAGCGTCGAGAGCGCCCAGGGAGTGCGGGCGTCGGCGATCGCCGAGTGGCATCGTGGCAATTACTCGGGAGCGATGATCGGCGGGCTGTTCTCCGCGGTTTCGAGGTCCAACGGGGAAGGGGGCGGTGACGTGTCCGGCGTGCGCGTCGGCGGGGTGGTGAGCGGCAACGACGGCAATCTGACCGGCGTCAGCGCGTCGGGTCTCTACAACTACGTGACGGACAACCTGCTGAGCGGCCTCTCGCTCTCGTGGGGAGCCAACGTGGTCGGGGGACGCTTGAACGGGTTCGCGGCGGCCGCGTTGTACAACTACGCGGGTTCCAACGGCACGCTCGCGGTCCAGTTCGGCGCGTTCAACAACCTCGATACGTTCAACCCGGACGGGACCGTCGTGCAGGTGGGCTGGTACAACCGCGCCGCCGAGCAATCGATCCCGTTCCTGAACATCCGGGGGCTCAGCAACCTCTTCGAGCGACCGCTGCGGCGGCTGCGCGGCGGCCGGGCGTAAGCGGTCACGAGGCCGAGCTCCAGCCGGTCACGTCGAGGCTCCACCCGCCGCCGAGCACGCGGTAGAGGGTGACGACCGCCACGAGCTCGTCTCGTTGCGTGCGTGCGAGGTCGAGCTCGGCGGGGAAGAGCTGCTGCTCGGCCTCCAGCACCTCGAAGTAGTTCGCGATGCCGTCGTTGTAGCGTTGGAGCGACAGCGCGACCGACGTCTGCAGCGCCTTCACGGTCTCGTCGCGGTCGGCGTGCACGCCCTTCAGCTTCTGCTGCGTGACGAGCGCGTTCGAGGTCTCCGCAAACGCCTGCAGCGTGGCTTGCTGGTAGCGCTCGACGGCCTCGTCCCAGGCCGCGGACGTCGCGCGGTAGCTCGCGAGCAGCCGTCCCCCCTGGAAAAGCGGGCCCGCGAGCGACCCGCCGATCGCCCACACGTTGCCAGCGCTCTTCACGACGTTCTCGAGCTCGCTGCTCTGGCCGCCGTACAGGGCGGTCAGGCCGAGGCGCGGGAAGAAGTTCGCCACGGCGACGCCGACGTCCGCGTTCGCCGCGACCAGCGCCTGCTCCGCTTGCTGGATGTCGGGGCGGCGCTCGAGCAGCTGCGACGGTAGCCCGACGGGCACCTCGGGCGGCGGCGACTCGCCATCCGACAACGTCCGGCGCGCGATGCTGCCGGGTGGGTGCCCGAGCAGCGTCGAGAGCTGGTTCTCCTTGGCGACGATCTGGCGCTCGAGCTCCGGAATGGTCGCCCGCGCCTGGGTGAGCGCCGCCTCGGCGCGCGACACCTCGAGCAGCGTGCCGATCCCGCCCGCGTACCGCCGCCGGAAGAGGTCGAGTGTGTCCTGGAACGTGATCGTCGTGCCCTGCGTGATCTCGAGCTCGCGGTCGAGCTCGAGGAGCTCGAAGTAGGCCTGCGCCACGTCGCTCACGAGCGTGAGCAGCACGCCGCGCCGCGCCGCTTCGGCGGCGAGGTACTCTGCGCGCGCGGCCTCCGTGGCGCGGCGGATGCGGCCCCAGATGTCGATCTCCCAGGCGAGATTGAAGGTGCCGAGGAAGGAATCGAACGTCACGTTCGTGGGGCGGCCGGGCACCGCGACGCGCTCGCGGACCGCCGAACCCTGGTAGCTCACCTGCGGGAACATGTCGGCACGCGCGATCGCGATCTGGTTGTGCGCCTGCTCGACGCGGGCCGCCGCCGCGCGCAGGTCGTGGCTGTCGCGCAGCGCCTCGTCGACGAGCGCCACGAGCGCGGGATCCCGGAACACCACCCACCACGGCGAATCCGCCAGCGAGGCCGGCTCTGCTGCGCCGTGCTGTCCACGCGTCGTCTCGGGCGCGGCGACCGCAGGGCGCCGGTACCTCGGGCCGACCGCGCAGCCGGCGAGCAGTGCCAACGCGACTGCGACCGCGCACCGCCTATGCACGCTCGAGCTCTCGCACGGGCTCGACGGCCGGCACGCGCGGGACCGACGTGCGCCGGAGCACTACGTAGAACACCGGTGTCAGGAAGAGGCCGAAGAACGTCACGCCGAGCATGCCGCTGAACACGGCGGTGCCGAGCGCCTGACGCATCTCGGCCCCCGGCCCGGTCGCGCGCGCGAGCGGCAGCACGCCGAGGATGAACGCGAACGATGTCATCAGGATCGGCCGGAGGCGGAGCCGGCTCGCCTCGACTGCGGCGGTGAAGCGGTCCTTGCCCGCCTCCTGCTGCTGCTTGGCGAACTCGACGATGAGCACGGCGTTCTTCGCGGCGAGCCCGATCAGCGTGATGAAGCCGATCTGTGTGATCAGGTTGTTGTCCATGCCGCGCAGCCACGTGCCGAGGAGCGCGAACGGCAGGCACATCGGCGCGATCAGGATGATCGCGAGCGGCAGCGACCAGCTCTCGTAC
>VBKG01000315.1 GCA_005879585.1 Deltaproteobacteria bacterium
CCTAGCGTCATCACTAAAACCGCGGCGCGCGGAGTGTAAATCGGGATCTTCCGTCCTGGACTACGGGACCTCCCACCGGAAGCGCGGACCGCCCGGGGCTTCCGCCCCGCCGCGTCATACCGCGCAGGGCGTTGGGGGTTTTCGCCCCACGCCGGGCGGGGCGCACGGTGTTCCGGGCGCATCGCGCTGGCAAGGCAGTTGCTTCAGCGACTCACAGCCGTTGCGTGGAACGGCGAAACGAAAGGAGAGACGAGATGAAGACGAGAAGGACGATGACGACGGCTGCGGGGTTGCTGAGCGCGGCCGTGTTGCTGTGGGGCGTGGGGATCGCGCCGGCGGCAGCACGAGGCACTGACGACCTGGTCCCCGAGGTGGAGGCCGCCGAGGTCGACACCGATGGCGACGGGCTCTCCGATGCCGACGAGGCGGCGATGGGACTCGACCCGAACGACGCCGATACCGATGGCGACGGCATCGCCGATGGCGCCGAGATCGAGCTCGGGCTCGACCCGCACAACCCCGATACCGACGGCGACGGCATCGCCGACGGCCTCGAGGCCGAGCCGAACGATGCTCCTGGCGTCGAAGACGGCAACCACTCGCAGCGCGGCCGGGGACCCGGCCGCTGAGGCGACGCCGGGCCGGGGACACCTCCCCCCCAATGCGGTGTCCCCGGCCTGCTGCGTCGTTCATCCCTCGAGGGTGTCGACGAACAGGCGGCGGACGTCGGCGACGCGCTCCTCGAGCGTGTCCGGCGTCCAGTCCGTGGTCGGGATCGGCGGATGCACGACGATCTCCACGGTGGCGGGACGGATGACGAGCCCGTGCTTGGGGAGCGCGTCGAGGGCGTTGCGGAACACGATCGGCACGATCGGCACCCGCGCCGCCATCGCCATGTGAAACGCGCCCTTCTTGAACGGACCCAGGCGAGCCGTCGCGCTGCGCGTGCCCTCCGGCGCGATGACGAGCGACGTGCCGGCACGGAGCGCGGCGATCGCGGGCCGCAGCGCCTCGATGGCACGCTGGCGGTCGAAGCGGTCGATGAACACGGTACCCGCCAGCGCGAAGGCCGGCCCGAAGAGCGGGTTCCTGCGCACCTCCCGCTTCGCGACGGCGACGATGTCGCGCCGGAGGAGCTTGCAGAGGAGGATCGTGTCGACCGCGCTCTGGTGGTTGAAGACGAAGACCGCGGGCCGGTGCGACCAGAGGTGCTCCTCGCCGCGCACCGCGAGGTGCACACCGGCGAGCGCGGTCCCGAGCTCGCCCCACGCGGTGATCGCGAGGTTCACCATGTCGCGCCGGCTCCGGTTGAGCACGCCGGGAATCGCGCCAACCGCGAACGCCGGCACGATGCTCGCGATGGCGAGCGACGAGCGCACGAGCTCGACGAAGCTCGGTCTGCCGCGCCCGGTGAACCGGTGGACGGGCCAGCCGCGCCGGGCCGCGATCGCCGCCAGGCGGCGATTCGGATTCGTCGGCCGGGCACGGCCGACGATCTCGAGCAGTGGTAGATCCTCGTCGCTGTCGGTGTAGAAATAGCTCTGCCGGAGCTGGATGCCGTGCTCGCGCGCGAGCGCGCGCGCCGCGAGCGCCTTGCCGCCTCCGTAGCACGTCGGCCACACGTGGCGCCCGGTCAGCCGGCCGTTCTCGACCTCGAGCTTCGTGCAGAGGACATGCGGGATCGCGAGCTCGCGGGCGAGCGGCTCGATCTGGTAGCGCGTGGCCGACGACACGAGGGCGAGGGTGTGGCCACGGCGGCGGTGCGCCTGCACGAGCCCGCGGGACTCGGGGTAGATCGCGGCCGCGATCGCGCGCGCGAAGATGCGCTCGGCGAGCTCCTCGAGCTCCTGCTCGGGGACGTCGCGCAGCCACGCCGCCGTCGCCGCGATGAGTCCCGAGAAGCCGACGCGGCCGAGCTGGAAGCGGAGGCCGTTCAGCAGCGTGTCGACGACGTCGCGCGGGGTCATCCGGCCGCTGAACAGCCGGTCGCGCAGGAAGGCGACGGCCGAGAAGCCGGCGATGAGCGTGCCGTCGACGTCGAAGAAGGCCCCCACCCCGGGTCCGGCGGGGCTCTCGTCGACGTCGTGCACGATGTGGGCGGGGAGCGCCATGGCGGCGGGCGCCGGGACGATACCTCCGCCGCCGTCGCCCGGTCGAGCGGTCCGTCTTCCCGCCCGCTTGCGTGCTTGGGTACAATCCGCCCCCGTGGCTGCGCTCCCGAGCCCGTCTCCGCCGATGGAAGATCCGGACCGCTGGCCGCCGGCCGACGGCCGGCGCGTCGTCTTCCTGCTCGACGCGTCGAGCGGCCTCGAGCGACGGCTGCTCGAGGACTGGATCGCGCGGTCCCGTCCGGCGGAGGTCACCGCCGCGGGCTACGACGTCGTCTCGATTCCGCCGTCGCGGCGCCAGCGGCGCCGACGCCGGCGGCGCAGCGACGCGCGGCTCGAGGGGACGCTCGCGGTCGGCGACGACCCGCTCCTCGCCCCGTTGCGCGTCGCCTGGCTGCCGCCGAAGCGCGACGGCGTGCCGCGCGCGCGGCTCGCGCGCCTCCTGTCGATCGGCGACCCGCGCGACCCGGGACGGCTCCGCCAGGCCCGGGTGCTCCGCCGGCACCCCGATCGCTGTCGCGTCGTCGTCGCCGAGCCGGCGCCGGCGTCGGAGCTCCGCGCGCGGTGGCACCGTGCCGGCGGCACCGACGCCGCGCACACGGCGGGGCTGCCGGAGTTCGTCGCGCGCCAGGCGGCGCTCGCGCTCGACCGCGCGGAGCGGCGGCTCCGCGGCGCCCGCTACAAGGTCCCGCGCTTCGTGCAGGAGGAGATCGTCGGGCGCGCCGGGTTCCGCGGGGCCGTGGCGCGGCTCGCGCGCCGTCTCGGCCGCGACGAGGCGAGCGTTACGCGCGAAGCGCGGCGCTACTTGCGCGAGATCGCCGCGAGCCACAGCCCTCGCCTCATCCACCTCGCGGCCAACCTGATCCGCTTCATGTACACGCGCGGCTACGGCGAGACGCTGCACTACGACCACGCGCAGCTCGCGGCCCTCGCCGCGCTCGGCCAGCGCCATCCGCTGGTCTTCCTCCCGAGCCACAAGTCGAACCTCGACAGCCTGGTCCTCAAGTACGCGCTCTACGAGAACGGCCTGCCGCCGAACCACACCGCCGGCGGCATCAACATGAACTTCTTCCCGATGGGCGCGATCATGCGCCGGACGGGCATCTTCTTCATCCGCCGGAGCTTCAAGGACAACGACGTCTACAAGCTCGTCCTCCGGCAGTACATCGACTACCTGATCGAGAAGCGCTTCCCGCTCGAGTGGTACATGGAAGGCACCCGCTCGCGCTCGGGGAAGCTCATGCCGCCGCGCTTCGGGCTCCTCGCCTACGTGGTCGACGCGTACCGGCGCGGCAAGAGCGACGACGTGCTGCTCATCCCCGTGTCGATCGCGTACGACCAGATCCAGGACGTTGCGGGCTACGCCGCGGAGGAGCGCGGAGGGACGAAGCAGCCCGAGAGCTTCGGCTGGTTCCTCCGCTTCGTGCGCGCGCTCCGGCGCCAGTACGGCGAGATCTACATCCGGTTCGGCGAGCCGCTGTCGCTGGCGCGCGCGCTCGGGCCGCCCGACCCCGGCGCGGAGCCCGACCCGAACGAGCAGAGCCTCGTGCTCCAGAAGACCGCCTTCGACGTGGCGGTGCGCATCAACCGCGTGACGCCGATCACCGCGATTTCGCTCGTCACCCTGACGCTCCTCGGCACCGGCAACCGCGCGCTCAGCGTCGACGAGACCATCGTGCGCCTGCGGAACCTGCTCGACTACGTCCGGCGGCGCAACCTGCCGACCGCCGGCGACCTCCGGCTCGATACGCGCGACGGCGTGCAGCACGCACTCGACGCGCTCGTCGAGAACGGTGTGGTCACGTGCTTCGCCGGCGGCACGGAGGCCGTCTACCTGATCGGCCCCGAGAAGCACCTGATCGCGTCGTACTACCGCAACACGATCATTCACTTCTTCGTCACCGGCGCGATCGCCGAGCTGGCACTGCTGCGCGCCGCCGAGGCGGACGTCGCCGACCCCGCCGCCGAATTCTGGGACGAGGCGATGCGGCTTCGCGACCTCCTCAAGTTCGAGTTCTTCTTCGCCGAGAAGGACGCGTTCCGCGACGAGCTGCGCGACGAGATCCGGCTGCACGACCCCGACTGGGAGAGCCGGCTCGGCGAGGGGCCCGCCGCGATCGAAGCGCTCCTCCGGCGCTTCCGGCCGTTCAGCGCCCACCGGGTCCTGCGGCCATTCGTGGAAGCCTACCGGGTCGTCGCCGACGCGCTCGAGCGCCGGCCGCCCGCGAACACCCTCGGCGAGGAGGAGTTCCTGCGCGTGTGCCTCGCCCTCGGCCAGCAGTACGTGCTGCAGCGCCGCGTCCTGAGCCCGGAGTCCGTCTCCCAGGTCCTCTTCGCGACCGCGCTCAGCCTGGCGCGCAACCGCGGCCTCGTGGAGCCTGGCGCCGCGGATCTCGCCGAGCGGCGCCGGGGCTTCGCCGAGGAGCTGCGGAACGTCGCCCGCCGCGTCGACGCCGTCGACGCCCTCGTGGCGGCGCGCCATACGGGGTTGATCGACTGACGCGCCGCCTCACTGCTCTCCTCGTAGAAGGAGACGACGCACGGGTCTCGCGTGTGACAGGCCGATCACGCCGAGGCGCGCCGGCGCTCCGGCCGGAGGCTCCCCGCCAGCGCGGCGGCCAGGTGATCCGCGTCCCGCGGCGCGAGGCCTCCGGTCGTGATGCGGACCGCCGGCCCGCTCTTGAGGCGATACCGCTCGCCGGCACGGACGGCCCACCCGCCGTCGGCCAGTGCGGCCATGGTCGCCGCCTCCTCGAGCACGGGGACCCACACGTTGAGCCCCGATCGCCCGTGCGCCTCGATGCCGTGGGCCGCGAGCGCGCGCACCATCGCGTCACGCCGCGCGGCATAGGTCTCCGCGGCGCGCGCGAGCAGACGGTCCGTCGCGAGATCGGACCAGAGGGCCGTGACCAGGTCCTGCAGGAGGTGGCTCACCCACCCGGTGCCGACGCTCTGCCGGCCCTCGACGCGCGCGACCGTCGTCGGGTCACCGGTCAGGATCGCCAGACGCAGGTCGGGGCCGAGCGACTTCGACACCGAGCGGACGAGCGCCCACCGCTCACGGCCGTGGCAGACGGACAGCGCGGGGACGCCGGCCACGGGCCCGGCGTGGTCGTCCTCGACGACGAGCGTCGCGGGATGCCGCCGGAGGACGGCACGAAGCTCCCGGGCGCGGCCGGCGTCGAGCGCGGCGCCCGTCGGGTTCTGCGCGCGCGGTGTCAGGATGAACGCCTCCACGCCGGCGCCGAGCGCCCGCCCGAGCGCGTCGGGACGCGGGCCCGCGTCGTCGACCGCGACCGGCTCGGCGACGAGGCCGAGCGCGGCGACGAGGTCGAACACGGCGACGTAGCCCGGATCCTCGAGCGCCACGCGGTCACCGGGCCGGAGCTGCGCCTGAAGGACGCGCTCGATCCCGTCGAGCGCGCCGCCGACGACCGCGAGCGGACCGGCCGGCAGGCCGTCCGCGTCGAGCTGGCGGCGGGCGACCTCGAGAAGCTCCGGGCGATTCGCCGGCTCGCCGTACAGGCCGGGACGCCGCCGCACGCGGGCGAGCGGGCGCGCGAGCGACGGCAGCAGCGCCGGGTCGGGGTTGCCGAGCGAGAGGTCGCGCAGGTGCGACGGTGCGGGCGCCACCGGACGGATCGGCAGCGGCGGCCGGGCGCTCACGCGCGTGCCGCGCCGCCCCTGTGCGTGCACGAGCCCGCGCACGCGGAGGGTGCGGTAGGCGGCGGCCACGGTGGTCGGGCTCACGCGGAGCGCGCGCGCGAGATCGCGGACCGTCGGCAGGGCGGCGCCGGCGGCGAGACGTCCCTCGCGGATCGCCGCTTCCACGCTCGTGACGATCCCTCTTGCACCACCTGCGCGGATTCCATATTGTGCCACTATGTTCATCAATTCGTACTGTAACAAAACGCGGATCGGGTAGTCAATGGCGGAGACGAGCCCTACCCCGCGGACGCGCGTCCGCCGCCTGCCGAACCGCGCCGTCTACGATCGGACGGCCATCCACGCCATCCTGGACGAGGCGCTCGTGTGCCACATCGGCTTCGTCCACGAGGGGCAGCCCTTCGTCCTGCCGACCACCTACGCGCGCGTGGGCGACGCGCTCTTCGTGCACGGCTCCGCCGCGAGCCGGATGCTGCGCGGGCTGGGCGACGGGATCCCCGTCTGCATCACCGTCACGTTGCTCGACGGGCTCGTCCTCGCCCGCTCCGCCTTCCACCACTCGATGAACTATCGCTCGGTGGTGATCCTCGGCGTCGCGACCGAGGTGACGGACGGCGCCGAGCGGCTCCATGCGCTCGAGGCGATCGTCGAGCACGTGAACCCCGGCCGCTGGGCGCAGGTGCGGCCGCCGAACGAGCGCGAGCTGAAGGCGACGATGGTGCTCCGGCTGCCGATCGCCGAGGCGTCGGCCAAAATCCGGACCGGGCCGCCGCTCGACGACGCCGAGGATCTCGGCTGGCCGTGCTGGGCCGGCGAGGTACCGCTGCGGCTGGTAAGCCTCGCGCCGATGGCCGACGGCGAGCCGCCGCCCGGCGTCGTCGCCCCGAACGGGAGGCTGCACGCAGAGCCCGCGCGGGTCGCATGACCACCACCGCCGTCCAGTCGCCGCCCGACGCGGCGCGCTTCGTCGAGCGCTTCGCCGACGGGTGGGCCGGCCCGCATCCCGAGCGGCTGCTCGACCTCCTCCATCCCGACGTGCGGCTCATCCAGCCGATCTTCCCGCCCACGCTGGGTCGCGCCGCCGCCGAGGCGCGGCTCTTCCGGCCCCTCTTCCGCTTCATGCCCGACATGCGGCTCGCGGTCGTCCGCTGGAGCGCCGCGGGCGACGCGGTGTTCATCGAGTGGACCGCGACGGCGACCGTCGGCGGACGGCCGCTCCGCTGGTCGGGCGTCGACCGCTTCCTGCTGGTCGAGGGGCGCGCGACGGAGCGCGTGTCCTGGTTCGACGGCGTTCCGCTCTTCCTGGCGATGCTCTCGCGTCCTGCGTGCTGGCCCGCGTTCTGGCGGTCCGGCGTCGCTCGCATGATGCTTTCGCCGCGTGACCGCCGGCCTGCAAACATGTAAATCTCCGCGATGGCCGGGCGGCGGAAGGTGCGGGCGGGGCTGTCGTTGCCCGCCGGCGTCCCGCTGGCCGTGGCGCTCCGCCGCTCGTTCGCGACGGGATACGACCTCGGCGCGTTCGGCGCCGACCTGTTTGCCGGCTTGGTCGTCGGGATCGTCGCGCTTCCGCTCTCGATGGCGCTCGCCATCGCCGTCGGCGTACCGCCCCAGCACGGGCTCTACACCGCCGTCGTGGCGGGCACGGTGGCGGCGTTCACCGGCGGGTCGAAGTTCCAGGTGACGGGACCGACGGCGGCCTTCGTCGTCGTTCTCGCTCCGATCGTGTCGCGCTTCGGCCTCTCGGGACTGCTCACCGCCGGCCTCATGGCAGGGATGCTGCTGGTCGCGATGGGCGCCGCGCGCCTCGGGCGTCTCGTCGAGTTCATCCCCCATCCGGTGACGACCGGCTTCACGGCCGGCATCGCCACGGTGATCGCCACGCTGCAGCTGAAGGACGTCCTCGGGCTCCACGTGGGGCGCATGCCGGACCGCTTTCCGGAGAAGGTCGCCGCGCTCTGGGCGGCGCGCGGCAGCGCCTCGCTCGTCGAGTGCGGCGTGGCCGCGGCGACACTCGCGCTGCTCCTTCTGGCGCCGCGTCTCACGCGCCGCGTGCCCGCGCCCCTGGTGGCCATCGGTGCCGTCACGCTCGCCGTGTGGGCGCTCGGCGTCCCGGCCGACACGCTCGGCACCCGGTTCCACACGACGATCGACGGCCGGGAGGTCGCCGGCATCCCGCCCCTGCCGCCGCTGCCCCGCCTGCCGTGGGGAGACACGCCGCTCACGTTGCGGCTCGTCGAGAAGCTGCTGCCCGCGGCGTTCGCGATCGCGATACTGGGCGCGATCGAATCGCTCCTCTCCGCGGTCATCGCCGACGGCATGACCGGGAAGCGCCATGACCCCGACGCCGAGCTCGTCGGCCAGGGCCTCGCCAACATCGCGGCGCCGTTCTTCGGCGGCATCGCGGCGACGGGCGCCCTCGCCCGGACCGCCACCAACATCCGCGCCGGCGCGCGCTCGCCGCTCGCGGCGGTCGTGCACGCGGCCGTCGTGCTCGCCTCGATCCTGCTCCTCGCGCACATCGTCTCGTACGTACCGATGGCGTCGCTCGCGGCGCTGCTCCTGGTGATCGCGTGGAACATGTCGGAGGTGCGCCACATGGCGCACGTGCTGCGCGTCGCCCCGAAGAGCGACGTGTTCGTGCTGGTCACGTGCTACGTCCTCACCGTCGCGTTCGACATGGTCCTGGCGGTGAGCGTCGGCATCGTGCTCGCGGCGCTGCTCTTCATGGGGCGCATGGCCGAGCTGACCCAGGCGCGGCTCGTCCAGGAGACCGACGATGACGATGCGCGCCGTCTCCTGCCGCGCGGCGTGGCGTTCTACGAGATCCGCGGGCCGCTGTTCTTCGGGGCGGCGCAGAACGCGATGGGCGCCCTCGAAGCGATCGCCGCCGACGTGAAGGTGGTGATCCTGGGGCTCGGCCGGGTGCCGGTGATCGACGCCACGGGCCTCGTCGCCCTCGAGAGCGCGCTCGAACGCCTCCGCCGCGCGCGCAAGTTCGTGATCGTCGCCGGCCCGCTCCCCGAGCCGCGCCGCATTTTCGAGAAGGCCGAGCTCGAAGCGAACCTCGACCACGTGCTCTTCGCTGACGACGTGGAGCAGGCGCAGGAGATCGCCGTAGACCTCGTGACGCTCAATCCGAACTGGGGCGCGGCGCTGCCGCCGGTGGCGGCGTGAGACTCACCGCGCGGCAACCGACCGCTCGCAGAGATCGACCGACGCTCGCTCACACTGGCCGTAGCAGCGGATCCCCTTGACGTCGACGAAGACGGCGCCTCCGTCGACGGCCGAACAGATCAGCTGGCCTCGGGCCGTCTCGGCACACTGGCCTCGCGCGCAGACCACGCCGTCGAGCGTGTTCTGGACCGTCCCGAACCGCGACGGCGCACAGAATGCCAGCCCGCGCGCCGTGGTCATGCACGGCCCCTGTCCGCAGATCACGTCGCCGGACGAGATCTCCTTCACGCAATCGGCGCGCGCCGAAGCGCAGACGGCCAGCAGGGCAAGCAGCATCCTCGTCATCGTGACCTCCTTACGTCGCCCGCGCCGAGCGACGGATCGCACCGCGCATGCCCTTGCCGGCGGCGAGCACGCCCATTCGCCGCGGCACGGTCGTGAGGAACCGAACCATGGCGCGATTGAGCCAGCCCGGGACGAACAGCGGCGGGCCGCCGAGCCGGGCGAGCGCTTGACGGGCGACCTCGGCCGGCGGCATCAGGCCGGCGAGCTGGTGCTTGTCGATGCCCTGGAGCGTGGGGGCGTCGGTGTCGGTCGCGCCCGGCGCGAGGACCAGCACGTCGACCCCGTGGCTCCGGAGCTCCGCCCACAGGGCCTCGCCGAGCGTCATCACGAAGGCCTTCGTGGCGGCGTATGCTGCCGACCACGGGAAGCCGATGAACCCCTCGATCGAGCCCGTGAGCAGCAGCCCGCCGCGGCCGCGCGCGATCAGCCGCGGCGCGAAGGCACGCGCGAGGAGCATTGGCGCATGGCAGTTGACGTTCAGCATGCCGGTGAGGCGCGCGCCGTCGAGCGTGTGGTGCTCGCCCTTGAGGCCGAAGCCGGCGTTGCTGACGACCAGGCCGACGTCCTTGTCCGCGCACGCGCGGACGAGCGGCTCGATGAAGTCGGGCCGCTCGAGGTCGAGGGCCACGACCTCCACCCGGACGCCGTGCGCGGCGCGCAGCTCGCTGGCGAGCTGGTCGAGTCGATCGGCACGTCGTGCGGTGACCACGACGTCGAGCCCGTGCGCCGCGAGCTCGCGTGCGAACGCCGCGCCGATGCCGGACGACGCCCCGGTGACGAGGGCCCACGGACCGAACCGCTTCCGGAAGTCCATCTCAGCCTCCCGCCGCGACCCGCTCGAGGACGAGCTCGCGGAGCAACGGCTTGTGCACCTGCTGCGACGCGGCGGTCCGCGGCAGCGCCGGCAGGAAGCAGACGTACCGCGGCTTCTTGTAGCCGGCGAGCTGCTCGCGCACGTGCGCGATCAGCTCCTCGGCGGTGAGCGCGGCGCCATCGCGCAGTACCACCGCGGCCGCGACCGCCTCGCCCCAGTGGGCGTCGGGCACGCCGACGACGCCGGCCTCGCGGATCGCCGGGTGCGCCAGCAGGACCCGCTCGATCTCGGCTGGGAAGATGCTCTCGCCGCCGCTGCGGATCACCTCCTTGCGGCGGCCGACGATCGACAAGAAGCCCTCGGCGTCGAACACGCCGAGGTCGCCGGTCAGCACCCAGCCGTCGCGGATCGTGCGCGCGCTCTCCTCCGGATTCCGCCAGTAGCCGCGCATCGTGAACTCGCTCTGCACCGCGATCTCGCCGACCGCACCCGCTGGGACCTCGCTGCCCGACTCGTCGACGAGCCGGACGTCGACGTCGAGGTACGGCCGCCCGACCGTCTCCGGCCGGCGCGCCACGTCGGCGGGGCGCAGCACGCTCACCGGCCCGGCTTCCGTCGAGCCGTAGAGGACAACCATGCGCGGACAGCGGAGCCGCTCCATGATCCGGTGCACCTGCGCCGCGGTCATCGCCGCCGTGCCGCCACCGAGGAGCCGCAGCGATCCGAGATCGAAGCGGTCGAAGTCCGGCACCGCGAGCAGTGAGGCGTACACAGTCGGCACAGCATAGAAGTACGTCACGCGCTCGCGCTCGATCGCCTCGAGGATGGCGCGCGGCTCGGGCTTCGGGAGGATCACGACGGTCGCGCCCGTATGCCAGATGCCGAGCGGCAGGGCCCAGCCGCCCATGTGGAACATCGGGAACATGCTGAGCGCGACGTCGTCCTCGTCGAGGCCGAGCTGGACGTGCGACGTCGCCGCCTGCAGCCAGTAGCTCCGGTGCGAGAGCAGCGCGCCCTTCGGCGACCCCGTGGTGCCGCTCGTGTACAGCATCACGTGCGGGTCGTGCTCGTCGATCGCAACGGCCACGTCGTCGGTGGGCTCGGCGCCGGCCAGCGCGTCGAGCGGTGCGCCGATCTCCATGACGCGCCGCACGTCCGGCAGCCGGCTCTCGACCCGGAGCCGCTCGACGAGCGGGACGAATTCCGGGTCCACGAGGAACGTCTCCGCGGCGGCGTGGCTCACGACCGCCGCGACCTCGGCCGCGGTGAAGCGGCTGCTCACGGGGACGACGATCGCGCCGAGCTTGATCGCCGCGAAGTAGATGACGGGATACTCGGTCCGGTTCGGAGCCATCACGGCGACGCGGTCGCCGCGCTGCACGCCGGCGCGTGCGAGCGCGCGGGCGAGCTGGTTCGAGCGCGCGTGGAACGCGCGGTACGTCACGCGGTCGGCGCCGACGACGTAGGCGGTCTTGTCGCCGCGGACGGCCGCGTGACGGCGCAGGATGTCGCCGAGGAGCAGCATGCTACTTGAGCTCGACCAGGATCTCGCGGTAGCGCCGCTCACCGATATTGATGGCGGTCTCGATCCCGCCGCGCCGGATGTAGCGCGCCTTCCCCGGCACGACGTCGGCCTCGATGTACGCCGTGTAGGGCCCCGCGGAATCCGGCTCGGGCAGCGCCGCGATCCGGTCGCCCTCGATCTGGACCAGCACGTAGTCAGCGTCGTGCCGGTGGGTGTCCGACCGTGCACCGGGTGCCAGATCCATCTCCCAGATGCGGACGCGCTCGTTCTCGAGCAGGAGACGGGTGGCGACGTTGCCGAGGACGCGTTCGGCCATGACGGCTCCTTCAGTATCCCGCCTCGCGGTCGACGACGCCGCTGAGCGGCTCCCCGGCGCGCCAGCGGCGGAGGTTGTCGATGAAATGATCGATCAGCACGTCGGCCGCGCCGGGCATGGACCAGGACACGTGCGCGCTGAGGCGCACACGTGGGTGGTCGTACATCCAGTGTCCCTCGGGCAGCGGCTCCGGCTCGACGGCATCGAGGGAGGCCATCGCGACGCGCCCGTCGTCGAGTGCGGCTTGCAGCGCGTCCTGGTCGACGAGCGCCCCGCGCGCCACGTTCACGAGATGCGCGCCCGGCTTCATCGCGGCGAACACGCTGGCGTCGAAGAGATGGCGCGTCGCCGGGGTGGACGGCGCCGCGATCACCACGTGGTCGGCCGACGCGACCAGGTCGGCGACGGACCCGACCGGCTCGATGCCGGCGAGCGGCGGCGGTGCGTCCGTCCGCCGGCAGGCGCGCACCCGCATCCCGAACGGCAGCGCGCGCTCGGCGACGGCCATGCCGATGCCGCCGAGACCGACGAGGCCGAGGGTCCTGCCGTGGAGCGTGCCGAGCGCCATCCGGCCCCAGCGCTCCCGGGGAACGCCGTGGATCCACGGGTCGGGAAGGCGCTTCTCGAACGCGAGCATCACGGCCAGCACCCATTCGGCGATCGGGACCGCGCTCCCGCCGCGCGAGCAGGTGAGCAGCCGGCCGTCGAGCAGGTGCACCGGGAACGCGTCGATGCCCGTGCCGAGCACGTGGACCCAGCGGACCCCGCGCGCGAGCGCCTCGGCGAGGTTCGGGCTGCCCCACGGGAGCGTCAGCAGGACCTCACCCGCGACGTCCGGCGGAAGGTGCCCCTCGGACGGGACCGCCACCACCTCGACGTCGGGGACCGCGGCAGCGACGCGGGCCGCGAGCGCACCGCGGACCTGCACCAGGACCGTGCCGCCGCGACTCATCGGGCGCCGTGCACGTACGTCCCGAGGTTGTCCATCGCACGCCGGAAGAGACGCGGGATCGTGCGGGCGGCGAGCGGGGCGCTGACGCGCCCGAGCAGCCGCGGCTCGAGCGCGAGCGTCCAGCGGACGTGCGTCCCGTCGCCCGTCTCGGTCAGCTCGAAGGCTTCGACCTGCGCCGTCGCCAGCGGGACGGACGCGCGCATGACCGTCCAGACCGCCGGTCGCGACGCTGCGACGTCCGCCTCGGCCACGTGCACCACGGGCGCGCGCCCGAGGAAGGCAAGGGTCTCGCTGCGCAGCTCGAACCAGATCATCTCGCGCCTTCGGCGCCCCCTTGCGCCGTGCGTACGGCGTACGCTACTAAGGTCCCGGTCACGACGTCAAGGGTTCTGCGTGAGGACACCGGCGAGACGCGCAGCGAAACCACCGAGCGACGCCCGGCTCACGCGCGAGCGCATCGTCGAGGTCGCGCTCGAGCTGCTCGCGACGCACGGCGCCGAGCGGCTCAGCATGCGGAGCCTCGCCGACGCGCTCGGGACCGCGCCGATGTCCCTCTACCGGCACGTGCGCGGTAAGGACGACCTGCTGAGCGCGATCGTGGCGACGGTGCTGGAAGGCCTCGACTTCGACCTCCCGCCGCGCGGCGCCTGGACCGAACGCGTGGCGGCATGGATGCACTCGCTGCGCGACCACCTCCGGCGGTCGCCGCCGGTCGTGTCGATCCTCATGCAGCAGGGCCACTACGCGCCGGCCCTCCTGCGGGCGACGAACACCCTGCTCGCCATCCTGCGCGAGGCGGGGTTCGAGGGCCGCGACGCGGTCCGCGCGTGTCGTGAGGTCATGTGGAGCACGCTCGGCTTCGTTTCGGCCGAGATCCGCGGGCCGACATTCTCTCCGTCGTTCTACGTCCAGGCGATCCGGACGCTCGACCGCGGCGACGGGCAGCCGCTCCGCTCCGAGGACGTCGCCGAGCTGGTTGTCCACATGCCGTACCTCCTGACGCGCGACCTCGACGCGGTGTTCGCGGCGATCGTGCGCCACCTGCTGGCCGGGCTCGCGGCGGAACTGGCCGAGACGGCCGCGGGCCGCCGGGGCGGAAGGGCCCGCTGATGGAGCGCGAGATCGTGTTCACGGGCATCGGCGGCCAGGGCATCCAGCTGATGGCGAAGGTGCTCGCGCAGGCGGCCGTCGACGCGGGCCGGCACGCGATGCTCTTCGGTCTCTACGGCGGCGCGATGCGCGGCGGGCCGAGCGAATCGACGGTCGTCATCGGCGACGCGCCCATCGAGGCGCCGCCGATCGTGCCGGCGTGCTGGAGCATCGTCGCCATGCACCCGAGCGCGCTGCCCGCGCTCCTCGCGAAGCTCCGTCCAGGCGGGTTGCTCTTCGCCAACGAGACGCTGGTCGATGTCGCGCTCGACGGCCGGGCCGTCGTCCCGGTCCCGGCGACCCGCCTCGCGGAGGAGAGCGGCAACGTCATGGGCGCCGGCATGGTCATGCTCGGCGCGTTCGTCGCGCACACGGCGGTCGTTCCGCTCGAGCGCGTCGTCGCCGCCATGCGCGCGGCGCTGCCCCCGCATCGCACGCGGATGGCCGACGCCAACGCGGCGCTGCTCGCGCGTGGGGCGGAGCGCGTCCGGACGGCGCAGCACGCCGGAGCGGCGTGAGATGCACGCCACCGTCACCATCGACCAGGAGCTCTGCAAGGGGTGCCTGCTCTGCGTTCCGGTCTGCCCGCCGCGCGTGCTCGTGATGTCGGAGACGGTGAACCGCAAGGGCTACCGCTATCCCCTGCTGCTCGACGGCTGCACCGGGTGCGAGCTCTGCGCCAAGGTGTGCCCGGACTTCTGCTTCGAGGTGTACCGGGAGCCGAAACCGCGCGGGGCGGCGGCGGCATGAGCGCGAGCGAAGGATATCGATGAGCGAGCGGGCGCTCATGGAAGGCTCGGCCGCGATGGCCGAGTCCGCGGTCCGCGCCGGATGCCGGTTCTACGCCGGCTACCCGATCACGCCGTCGACGGAGATCCTCGAGTACATGTCGGTCCGCCTGCCCGAGGTCGGCGGCACGTGCATGAACGCCGAGAGCGAGATCGAGGCGATCGGGATGGTGTGGGGCGCCGCCGGCTGCGGGGTGCGCTCGATGATCGCATCGACGGGCCAGGGCATCAGCCTCATGCAGGAGAGCTTCGCGGAGCTCGCGAACGCGCAGATCCCGATCGTCGCCGTCAACATGTGCCGCGGGCAGGCCGACTACTTCCAGGCGACGCGCGGCGGCGGCCACGGCGACTACCGCTTCATCGTGCTGGCGCCGGCGTCCGCGCAGGAAGCCGTCGACCTGGCGCAGCTCGCGTTCCACCTGGCGGACGAGTGGCGGAATCCGGTCATGATCATGGGCGACTTCCTGCTTTCCCACACCTCGGAGCTGGTCGAGTTCCCCGCTGCGGCGTTCCCGGAGCCGTCCGCCAAGCCGTGGGCCGTCACCGGCGCCAACGGCCGGCGCGGCATCACGCTCTCGCCGCTCGGACCGCCGGAGAAGCTCTCGACCGACATCGCAGCCGCGCTCGGCGCCGCGACGGCCAAGCACGCGGCCATCAGGGCCGCGGAAACACGGGCGGAGACGGCTCACCTGGACGACGCCGAGCTCGTCGTCGTGGCGTTCGGCTTTCCCGGCCGCTTCGCCCGCTACGCCGTCCGGCTCGCGCGCGAGCGCGGCCTCCGCGTCGGCTTCGTCCGTCCGATCAGCCTCTGGCCGTTCCCGCGCGACGTGGTCGCGACGGCCGCCCAACGCGCGCGCGCCGTCGCCGTGTTCGAGCTGAATGCCGGCCAGATGATCGAGGACGTCGAGCTCGCGGTCCGCGGTCGCGTTCCCGTGCACGCGATCGGCGGCATCAGCCACGACCACTCCGGGTTCGGCGTCGGCCCGCTGCTGAACGTCGATTACATCCTCGAGCGCATCGAAGCGGTGTACGCGGCATGAGCCACCTCGAGAAGGTGTTCGAGACGACCGATCTGCTGCTCCGGACGGAGCATTCGCTCTGTCCGGGCTGCGGGGAGCCCGTCGCGCTGCGCACGATCCTCGAGCTGATCGGCGAGCTCGGGCTCCGCGAGCGCACGATCTGCGTCGCGGGGATCGGATGCTACACGGCCTTCCCGATGATCATGGACGTCGACGTCCTGCAGGCGCTGCACGGTCGCGCGCCGTCCGTGGCGACGGGCGTCAAGCGCGTGCGCCCCGACGCGTTCGTCTTCACCATGCAGGGCGACGGCGACATGGTGTCGGAGGGGCTGCAGGAGGTGCTCCACGCCGCGGCCCGGGGGGAGAAGTTCACCGCGGTCGTGTTCAACAACGCCGTGTTCGGCGAGACCGGCGGCCACATGACCGCCACCACCGTCCTCGGGCAACACACGAAGACCACGATCGGTGGCCGCGACCGCGAGCGCCACGGGAATCCGATCCGGATCGCCGAGCTGATCGCGCAGCTCGACGGCTCGGCCTACGTCGCGCGGGCCGCGGTGCACACGCCGTCGGGCATCAAGCTCGCGCGCCAGTACCTGCACGACGCGTTTCGCACGCAGCTCGACGGCAAGGGGTTCTCGCTGGTCGAGATCCTGACGATGTGCCCAACGGACTGGTTCGTGCCGCCCGACCAGGGACCGGCGTTCCTCGAGCGGAATCTCGTGCCGATCTATCCGCTCGGCGTCATCAAGCACTGAGCCATCATTCGAACGGTCCGTCCACGCCCGGCGTTCCGAGCAGCCCCTGCATCTGCGAGCGCAACGAGTCGAGCTGTCGCTTGATGTGCGCCGCTTTCTCGAGCTGATCCGGCGTCAGCACCGCCCGCGCCTCGAGCGCCGCCGACGCCCACTCCTGCATCACCTGCTGCTGGAGCTGTCCGATGTGGGCGATCGCGGAGTTCACGTCGGCGGTGCCCACCGCGCCCGTCCCGAGGAGCTTCGACGTGAGATCGTCGTGCGCCGCACGGAGCTGCTCGAGCACGGGCGCGAGCTTGCTTCGGTGCCGCGACATGATCTGCTCCACCTGGCTCCGCTGCTCGGGACTGAGATCGAGCGCCCGCAAGAGCGCGGGGAACAGCATCCCGCGGCCGCCACCCATGCCCGGCCCGCCCGGACCACCGAAGCCGTGCCCGTACACGGGCGCGACGGCCAGCATGACCATCGCGACGCCGAGGATGGTCGTCCTCCAGAGTGCGTTCATCATCCGATCCTCCGAGTCATTGCAGTTCCTCACAGCCGCCCGGCTGCCACTCACAGGGCACCGCGGCGTCGACCGCGGCGGCCATCAGCTCGAGCTCCGACGGCGCGGCGGAGCCGAGCGCGTTCTCGATCCCCGCGTCGGGAAACACCGCGTGCGACACCGCTTCCAGCACCGGCATGGCGGTGCGTTCCACCTGCGCCGCGGGCCGCGCTGCCGGCGGTCGCCGGACCGTCCACATGAGTGCCAGGCTGATCGCGGCCAGCGCCGCCGCTGCCGCCCAGGGCGTGCGAACCGGCGGCGCTTCCATCGGCACGGACTCCGGCGGCGGCACGCCGTGCAGCACGGCCCCGATCACCTTGACGTCGTGGACGAGGCGGCGCGTCCGCCACTGGCAGAGCCGGCAGCCGGCGAGATGCTCGCGGTCCCCGTCAGCTCCGTCACCTTCCGAGAGATCCCAGAGGACACGGTCGGGCAGGCATCCCGTCATGGCGTCCCCTGAAGCGCATCGCGCAACCGCTGCACGGCGCGAAAGAGGTGGCGCTTGGCGCTGCCGGTGCTCAAGTCCAGGGTCTCGGCGACCTCCGCCGTGGAGAACCCCTCGACGTGCCGGAGCGCGAACACCTCCTGCTGGCGCCGCGACAGGTGGCGAAACGCCGCCCAGATGCGGTGCCGGGTCTCGGCCGCCACCAGTGCATCCTCGGGGCTCGACCCCGGGCCGGTCAGATGTTCCTCGATGAGCGGCGCGCGTCCGTCGCGCAGCCGTCGCCACCACGCGGAGCGGCGACGATCGCGACACGCATTGACCGTCACCCGCGTCACCCACGGGTCCCAGGCCATCCCCGCATGCCTCGCCTGCTGTGCTCGGAAGAGCTTGATGAGAACCTCCTGCGCGACGTCTTGCGCCTCGTGGGCGTCGGCGAGGAGCAGGCGACAGAGGCGCTCGACGCGCGGGCGTTGCGCGTTGTCGAGCTCCTCATACGAGGTCCCCGCTCCCACGACGCTCAGCCGGCCTCCCTTCGGGGCACACCCTCTCTAACGAAGAACGCCTGTCCGCGGTTGACAACGCGGGATCCCGCGCCGGCGCGATCACGCACGGGTGTCAACCAAACCCCGGATTCCGTCGTTCATATGGAGCAACAGGGGGAGAAGGAGAGGAAACCGTGACGAATCCGTGGAAGAGCATCCTTGCCGCCGGCGCGCTCAGCCTGGCGGCCACCGTCAGCCGGGCCGTGCCGGCCGCGTCCGACCGGACACCGACCGGGCCGCCGTCGCTCGCGTCGTACCACGTACCGGGCGTGGGCACCGAAATGCAGGCCCAGGACGACGACACCGACTCCGGCGACGGCACCGAGAGCGACGGCGATGACGACGACAGCAGGGAGAGCTGACATGACGAAGACCATCCTCGGCGCAGGCGCCGCTCGATCTGAGCGCCGACCAGGATCAGAAGGTCCACGACATCTTCACGGCGCGCCGGCCGAAGCTGCAACAGCTGTCCGCGAGCGACAAGGCCGCCCGTCAGGCGGTCGCCGACGAGCTCTTCGGCACGGGCGACGTGACCGCGAAGGACCTCGACGCCGTGTTCCAGCGGGCGGCCACGGCGCACAACGACCTGATGCACGAGCGACTGGCCGCCGCGCTCGAGGTGCGCAACGTCCTGACGGCGGACCAGCTCCAGAAGGCGGCGTCGATCCGCGCCGGCATGAAGCAGCTCCATGCCCAGATGCACCAGCTGCTCGGCGCGGACGGCGCCGACTGACGACGGTGGGGGCGCCGACGGCCCGGCTTGACCCAGCGCGCGACCGGCGTAATTGTGAAACGGACCGGTCCGTAAATAAATGTCGGCGCCCCTTTCCCACCCCACTTTTCCCCGTCGCCGGCGTGGACGCCCGCCCACGCCGGGCCTCCGCGACCGCATCCTGCGCGCCGCCGAGACAATCTTCGCGCGACGGGACTACCACGAGGTCCAGATGGACGACGTGGTGGAGGAGTGCGGCGTCGGCAAGGGCACGCTCTACCGGTATTTTCCCAGCAAGCAGCACCTGTTCTTCGCCGTCATGTTCGACGGCATCCAGCGGCTGCGTACCGAGCTCGAAACCGCGGTCGGAACGGAGGAGCCGCCGGCGCAGAAGGTCCACCGCATCGTCCACCGCACGCTCGCCTTCTTCTGGGATCGACGCTTCTTCTTTTCGCTGATCCACAGGAGCGAGCACAAGATGACTGGCGAGGCACGGGAGTGGCTTCGCTACCGGAGTGCTCTGTCGCGCGTCATCCGCGACACGCTGGAGGCCGCCGTGGCGGCCGGCCACGTGCGGGCGGTCGACACGCGGATTGCCACGGAGATCCTGCTCGGCATGATGCGGGGCGTGAACCGCTATCGCGCCGACGGCGACCGCCTGGATGACCTGGTGGCCGCGGTGGTCGACGTCTTCATGCGCGGCGTCGGGACGCGCAGCGGGCGGCGGATCGTCGCCCTGAAACGGCGCGCGCGCGCATGAGCTCGGAAACGTCGCGCCGGCGCTGGCTGTGGCTGGTCGCGCTCGTCGTGTTCGCCGCCGGCGCGTACTGGCTCCGTGCGACGCTCGGCGGCCGCCCGACGTCCGCGGCGCAGTCGGCCAAGCGCCCGGCCGTGCCGGTAGTGGTCGCGACGGCGCGCGCCGGCGACCTGCCCGTCTACCTGACCGGGCTCGGCTCGGTCACCGCCTTCCACACCGTCACCGTGAAGAGCCGCGTCGACGGCCAGCTGGTCAACGTCGCCTTCCGCGAAGGGCAGCCCGTCCAGGAGGGGGACCTGCTCGCCGAGGTCGACCCGCGTCCGTTCCAGGTCCAGCTGGAGCAGGCCGAGGGTCAGCTCGCGCGCGACCGGGCGCAGCTCGACGATGCCCGTCGCACGCTCGCGCGCTACCGGCGGCTGCACGCGGAGAAAGTGGTCTCGCAGCAGGAGCTCGACGACCAGGTGGCGAAGGCGGGACAGTTCGAGGGCGCGATCCAGGCGGACCAGGCGGCGATCG
>VBKG01000275.1 GCA_005879585.1 Deltaproteobacteria bacterium
CGCGCCGCCGCTCAAGGTGACGGGCGGCGTCGGGTCGCCGCTCAATCCGCTCGCGGTGAAGTAGCGTCCCCCACGCGTTGATACTTGCAGATGAAACCACCGTCGAACTATCTCCTCAATCCCGCTCACGCCCGCTTCCACCGTCTGAAATTCGGACGGCCCGTGCCCTTCATCCTCGACCCGCGCCTGGTGACGTGACGGATGGGCTCATCGCGGGAGCCCGAGGATCCGGGTCGCGATCACGTTGCGCTGGATCTCCGACGTGCCGCCCATGATCGTCTCGGACCGCGAATAGAGCCAGGCTTGCCCGAACTCCCCGGGCACGAGCCCGTACGGGCCAGCCACGTCCATCGCGAGCTCCTGGAGGCGCTGGTCCGTCTCGCTGCCGAGCACCTTCTCGATGGAGCTCTCGGCCCCCGGCCTACCCGTCCGCAGGAGCCGCGTGAGGCTGCGATAGCCGACCAGCCGCAGCAGCTCGACCTCGATGTGCGCCTGCGCGAGGCGCTGGCGGACGACGGGGTCGCGGAGCGCGCCCCGGTCGCGAGCCGAGCGGATCAGCTCGCCGAGGCTTCGCCGGATGCGGCGCTGGAACGTGAAGGTCCAGACCGGCCCGCGCTCGTGCGCGAGGATGCCCATCGCGATCTGCCAGCCGGCGCCGGCGGCGCCCACGAGCCGGTCCTCGCCCACCTCGACGCCGTCGAAGAACACCTCGGAGAACTCCGCCTCGCCGTTCATCTGCCGGAGCGGCCGGACCGTGATGCCGGGGCTGCGCATGTCGACGAGCAGCAGCGAGAGCCCCGCGTGCTTCGCGGCATCCGGCTCGGTGCGGCAGAGGAGGAAGCACCAGTCGGCGATGTCGGCATGGCTGGTCCAGACCTTCTGGCCGTTCACGACGAAGGTCCCGCCGCGCCGCTCGGCCCGCGTGCGGAGCGATGCGAGGTCGGAGCCGGCGCCGGGCTCGGAGAAGCCCTGGCACCAGAGCTCACTGCCGGAGAGGAGCGGGCGGAGGAAGCGGTCGCGCTGCGCGGCGGTGCCGTGGTGCAGGATCGCGGGACCGATCAGGTCGACCGACGACGCCGCCGCCGGCCGCGGCGCGCCCACGGCGTCGAGCTCCTGGTCGAAGAGCCAGCGCTCGATGACCGTGGCGCCGCGTCCGCCGTGCGCGCGCGGCCAGGCGATTGCCGCCCAGCCGCCCTCGAAGAGCATCCGCTGCCAGTCGCGCGCGACGTCGAGCCAGGCCGCGTCGTCGGCGCGGGTCCAGCAGTGATCGCGGCGCCACGCGGGCGGCAGGTTCGCCCCGAGCCAGGCGCGGGCCTCGGCGGCAAAGGCGAGCTCGGCGGCCGTGAAGGCGAAGTCCATGTCCGGCGGTCGCGTCGTACCACGCGGCCCGCCGCAGCTGCCACCGGTTTGCCGCGTTGCCGGCGTTTGGAGTAAGCCTCCGCGCCGTGCACGCGTTCGCCCACAGCGGTGAGGACGAGGCGTTCCGGAGCGAGCTGTGCGCGTGGCTCGCGGCGCACCTGCCGGCGGAGGCGGTGCCGGAGGCGGAGGCCGAGCGTCATCGGTTCCTGCGTGCGTGGCAGCGGACCCTCGCCGCGGGCCGCTGGGTCGGAGTGCACTGGCCGCGCGAGCACGGCGGCCGTGCCGCCTCGCTCCAGGAGCAAATCATCTACACCGAGGAAATGGCGCGCGTGCGCGCGCCGGCGATCCTCGACCCCATCGCCGTGAACATCGTCGGTCCGTTGCTCATCCGGTACGGCAGCGAGGCGCAGCGCGCGCGGCTCCTGCCGCCCATCCTGCCGGGCGACGAGGTGTGGTGTCTCGGTTTCTCCGAGCCCGGCGCCGGCTCGGACCTGGCATCGCTCCGCTGCCGCGCGGAGCGTGACGGCGACGCGTGGGTGGTCAGCGGGCAGAAGGTCTGGTCGAGCAAGGCGCACATCGCCGACTGGTGTCTGCTGCTCGTGCGGACGGACAGCGATGCGGTGAAGCACCGGGGAATCAGCTGCCTTGCCGTCGACATGCGGAGCCCGGGGATCACGTGGCGCCCGCTCGTCCAGCTGAGCGGCCGTTCGGAGTTCAACGAACTGTTCCTCGACGAGGTACGGGTCCCGCCCGCGAACACCATCGGACCGGTGAACGGCGGCTGGCCGCTCGTGCGCGCAGCGCTCGCCCACGAGCGCGGGACGCTGTGGGCCTTCGAGTTCAAGATCCGCCTGCAGAACGCGGCGCAGGCGCTCGTCGACCTCTATCGCCGCCGCGGCATCGGAGCGCTCCGGCAGGACGTCGCGCAGGCCTACATCGAGGCCCAGATCTTCGCCGCGCACACGCTCCGCATCCTGCCGCGGCTGCACGACGCTGCCGACGCGCCGCCCGAAGCCGCGCTCCAGAAGCTCTTCGGCAGCGAGATCCAGCAGCGCACCTGCGAGCTCGCGATGGCGCTCCTCGGGCCCGACGGGGCGCTCAGCGGTGCGGCGTGGCAGGAGGCTTACCTCTACTCCCGGTCGGTGACGATCTCGTCCGGCACGTCGGAGATCCTGCGGACCTTGCTCGCCGAGCGCGCGCTCGGGCTGCCGCGCGGGTAACCGCCATGCGCGAGCTGCTGGAGCGAATCGCGGCGACTCCGTTCTACCGCGCCCGCGTGAAGGGGTCATGGGAGCAGCTGCCGCTCACGCGACGCGACGAGCTCGTTCACGATCAGCTCGAGCACCTGCCGCTCGGTACCCGTCGCTTCGCAGACGCCGCGGCGCCGGTGCGCGTCGGCATCACGGGGACCGGCGACGGTCTTCTGCTGCTCGCCTGGTCCCCGGCGACGCTCGCACGCGAGCGGGCGGCCGGCGGACGGCTGCTCCGGCGCCTCGGCGTCGGCGCGGGAATCCGCGTCGCGAACTGTCTTCCGGGCGCGCTCGCCACACCCGGCGCGCTGCTCCTCGGCGACGTCGTCGAAGAGCTCGGTGCCCTCGACGTCCCGCTCGGTGCGCTCGACACCGAGGCGGCCGCGCGGACGGCGTGGCAGCTGATCGACCGCGTCGAGCCCGCCGTCGTCGTCCTCGACGCCGCCTCCGCCGGGCCGCTCTTCGCGACGGTGCCGCGCGCGACGCGTGGCTGGTGGCGCGGGGCTCTCTGGCTCGGCACGTGCGGCGTGCCGGTGCCCGCGGCCGCCGGCTTCTCGGGCTGGGAGCGCCACTGGATCGCCGTCCCCGAGGCGTCGAGCTTCGTCGCGGCGTCGTGCGCGATGTCGCGCTATCA
The DNA here is from genome assembly GCA_005879585.1 of Deltaproteobacteria bacterium. Classification (GTDB taxonomy): domain Bacteria; phylum Desulfobacterota; class Binatia; order DP-6; family DP-6; genus DP-3. The sequence goes on from VBKG01000275.1 coordinate 3,244, forward strand.
CGTCGACGAGCGCATCGCGGCCGAGATCGTCGACGTCGCGAACGGCGCCGTTCTCCCCGCGGGACGGGACGGCATGGTCGCCCTCACGCTGCTCGACGGCGACACCGCGCTCTTGCGGTATTCGAGCGGCCTCACCGGCCGCATGCTCCCGTCGCCGTGCACCTGCGGCGCGGCCGGGACGGTCCTGGAGATCGCATGACCACACTCGACGAGCGGAAGCAGCGGGTGCGCGACGCATACGAGGCCCTCGGCCGCAGTGACGGTGCGCGCCTCGCCGATCTCCTCGCCGACGACGTCGTGTACACCGTGATCGGCAGCACCGCGTTCTCCGGCGTCTTCCGCGGCCGCGGCGACGTCCTGGAGCGGCTCTTCCGCCCGCTCGTCGCCGCGCTCGCGACGCCGCTCGCGATCGAGGTGCTGAGCCTGACGGCGGAAGACGATCGCGTCGTCGCGCAGCTCCAGGGCCGGTCGAAGCTCCGCTCCGGCGTTCCGTACGACAACACGTACTGCTTCGTCTTCCGGTTCGCCGGGACTCACGTCGTCGAGGTGACGGAATATCTCGACACGGCGCTCGTCGCGCGCGCGTTCACCGTGCCCGCCGACCCCACGGCGCTCCTGCGGCTGATGGACCTCAACATGTGCGAGATGTTCCGCGAGATCGTCCGCGTCGGACGAGGCGGGGAAATCCTCGAGACCCCGGCGCTCACGCTCTGCGGGAGTCCGCACGGCACCGCGTTCCACAACATGACGATCGTCCGCGACGCCGTCGACGCGGACACCGTGATCGCGCTCGTGCGTGACTTCTACGTGCGCCGCGGCCTCGCTTTCTCGGTCGGCGTCCGCGAGCACGCCGACGGCGCGCTCGCCGACGCGCTGCGTGAACGCGGTTTCATGGAGCTGGTCGCGGTGCCGGGCATGGCGCTGCTGGCCGACCCGGGCACGCGTTGCGAGCCGCCCGGGCTCGTGGTCCGCCGCGTCCGAGACGACCAGGGACGGCGCGACTACCTCGAGGTGACGGCCGAGGCGTACGCCACGTTCCAGCAGTCGCGGGAGATGACCGAGGACACGTTCGCGGCACTCGAGAGCCTGCGCGCGCCGCACATCCAGGGATTCGTCGGCTACCTCGACGGCGCGCCGGTGGCGGCCGCGGCGCTCTACCTGACGCACGGCGTGGCCGGGATCGGCTGGGTCGGCACGGTGTCAGCGCACCGCGGCCATCGGTACGCGGAGGCGGTGACCTGGGCGGCCGTGCGCGAGGGCTTCAAGCGTGGAGCGATCTTCGCCAACCTCCAGGCGTCGCCACTCGGCCGGCCCGTCTACGAGCGGATGGGGTTCATCACCCCGACGCGCTACCAGGTGCTCGTCGGCACGGTCTGAGCGCCGCACTCGCCGCGGCATGTGATGCCCGCGGCTGACCACACTGCGCGATCCCGCATGGGTGCCGTGCTCAGGACGTCGGCGTGACTCGGGATTCCGGGGCATGGCCGTTGCTCATCCCGGGCTCCCGTGCGGGGTTTCAGGGAGCGCGTCGTTCTCGCGCTCGTGCTCATCGACATTCTGCTCCAGGTGGTGGACGGCGCCATGACGTTCGTCTTCCTGCGGCCGGGATGGGCGGAGGAGCTGAACCCGCTCGTCCGAGTGGTTATCGAACACTACGGCGTCGGGCCGGCGGTGTGCGTCGTGAAGCTCTTCGCGATCGGGCTGATTGGCTGCGTCTGGCCGCTACGGCGGAGCTCGCTCGCCGCGCCGGCACTGCTGTTGATCGCCGCGTTCTACGCCGTCGTCGTGCTGATGCCGTGGGCGACGGCGTTCGCGAACTGAGGCGGCGTCGGCGCCTATCACCGCCCTCGACGCACGATGCGAC
>VBKG01000276.1 GCA_005879585.1 Deltaproteobacteria bacterium
AGGCACATCTTCTGGAAGACGCGCTCCAGGAACAGCCGGTCGCGCCCGCCGCGCGGCCCCGTCATCTTGTAGAGGCGCCAGGCGGACCAGGCGTGCACCGGCGGGTTCACGTCGGAGAACGCGAACTCGTAGGCCGGCAGCTGCCCGTTGGGGTGCATGTACCACTCGCGCGTGAAGAGCACGAGCTGTTCCTTGGCGAAGGTGGGATCGACGCGCGCGAAGGGGACCATGTGGAACGCGAGGTCCCAGGCGGCGTACCAGGGATATTCCCAGGAGTCGGGCAGCGACAGCACGTCGCGGTTGTAGAGATGCCGCCAGTCAGCGTTGCGCCCGCTGCGGCGGCTCGCGGGCGGCGGTGGCTGCGCCGGGTCGCCGTCGAGCCAGTCCTTGACGACGTAGTGGAAGAACTTCCGTGACCAGAGGAGACTCGCGTACGCCTGCCGCACCACGCCCTGCTCCCCCTCGCCGAGCGTCGCCGGGATGTGGCGCGCGTAGAACGCGTCGGCCTCGCGCATGCGGTCGGCGAACACACGGTCCACCTCCGGGCCGGCGGGCGGCCCGCCGGCTTCCGTCTCCGCGGTGAGGCGCAGGTGGAGCGTCGCTTCGCCGCCGGCCGGTAGGGTGAGAATGTAGTGCGTGGCGGCCTTGGTGCCCGGTCCGTCGGCGCTCACCGCGTCGGTCCGGCCGTGGACGACGTACTCGTGGAAGGCGTCCTTCACGTACGGCGAGCCGTTCGGCGCGCCGAAGAGCCGGGCGACGTTGGTCTCGTTCTCGGTGAAGAGAAGGCCGGGGCCGCCCTCGGCCGCGAGCCGGAAGCGGCCGAGGGATGCGTGCTCGGCCGCGATTGCCCCGTCGCCGGCGCGTACCAGGCGAGGCTTCGGCCAGTAGCCCTCGCCGGTGCGCCCCCACGACCAGGTGTTGCGGAACCAGAGCGACGGCAGAACGTGGAGCGGCGCCGCGTCCGGACCGCGGTTGGCGACCGTCACGCGGATCAAAATGTCGTCGGGCGAGGCCTTCGCGTACTCGACGGTGACGTCGAAATAACGACCGTCGTCGAAGATGCCCGTGTCGACCAGCTCGAGCTCCGCGTCCCGCTTCCCGCGGCGCCGGCCCTCCTCGACCAGCTGCGCATACGGGTACTCGCGTTGCGGATACTTGTAGAGTGCCCTCAGATAGGAGCCGGTGGGCGTCGCGTCGAGGTAGAAGTAGCACTCCTTCACGTCCTCGCCGTGATTGCCCTCGGGACCGGTGAGGCCGAAGAGCCGCTCCTTGAGGATCGGGTCGCGACCGTTCCAGAGCGCGACCGCGAAGCAGAGCCGGCATTCGCGGTCGGTGATCCCGAGGAGCCCGTCCTCGCCCCAGCGATACGCGCGGCTCCGCGCGTGGTCGTGCGGCAGGTAGTCCCAGCACGTCCCGTCGGCCGAGTAGTCCTCCCGCACCGTTCCCCACTGGCGCTCGGGCAGGTAGGGCCCCCAGCGCTTCCAGTTGCGTTGACGGCGGCCGTCCTCCTCGAGGCGGCGCTCCTCCGGCGTGTTCATCTGCTCAGCCATGGTGTCCGAGCCTCCTCATCGCGCCTCGACGACCTCCATCACGTGTCCGTCCGGATCGCGGACCATCAACCCGTTCGAGAAGCCGAGCTCACGCCCGGGAAGCGCGACGGCGCCCGGCGAGACGAGCGGCGCGCGCGCCTTGCCGAGCGAAGCCGCGGCATCACCATCGCGGCTGAGCAGGCGCGTCTGCCAGTGAGCCACGTCGTTGGCGTGCTCGTCGGACGGCATCGGCCGGCCATCGCGGGGCGCCAGGTACTCGAGGAGCTCGATCCCGGGCCCGTGCGCCGCCCTGAGCGCGGTGATGCGCAGACGGGCGCCGAACACACCGTTCAGATGCTCCTGCTCGATGCCGTAGTTCTCGCTCTCGCCCTTCACCTCGAGTCCGAGGACGTCGCGATAGAAGCCGAGGCTCGCCTCCGTGTCGCCGGTGACGAGTGCGGTGTGGTCGATGCCGAGGAACAGTCGGCCGCTCGGCCGCTGCCACTTGGGGTCGCCCTTCCCGGGCGGGAATTGCAAGATCTCGAGCGGATGGCCGTCCGGGTCCTTGAAATAGAAGGCGCGGATGCCCCCGGCCTTGACGTTCCAGTCGGGCAGGCGCTGCGGCGCCGCCGAGACGTGTTCGGCGCGATGCTCGCGCAGGCGCCGGTACGCCCGGTCGATGTCGCTCACGATGATCGCGATGTGCTGGAACGAGCGGTCGTTGCTGTGCGCATCCGCGGGGATCGGCCGCCCGCGCGGCGCCAGGTATTCGGTCAGCTCGATCGTCTCGTCGCCGAGCCGAAGGCGGAGGACGCGCATGCGCACACCGAAGACGCCCTCGAGCTGCTCGTAGGGCTCGCCCGTCACCTCCACGTCCGAGACGGGCTCGAACGTGAGGACGTCGGTGAAGAAGCGTACCGAGCGATCCATGTCGGACACGGTCATCCCGATGGAGTCCACCGCCTCGACGAGTGCCCGGCGTGGCCAGGCGTGCCCCGGCGCCCAAACGGCGAGCGCCACGAGCGCGGCAAGGACGCGGGAACGGTGGCGGTCCATCACTTCAGCCGAAGCTCAGCTCAACCGCTCCCGCAGGTGATCCCCCACCCGCAGCGCGTTCGCCATGATCGTGAGCGCGGGATTCACGGCGCTGCTCGACGGGAAGAAGCTCGCGTCGACGACGTAGAGATTGTCGAGGTCGTGCGCCTTGCAGTGCACGTCGAGGGCCGAGGTCCGCGGGTCCGTGCCGAAACGGACGGTCCCGTTCTGGTGGGCCACGCCGGCGAGCGGGATGCGTCCCGGGACGTACGCCTGGAGCGGGATCAGGTGATGCTCCTCGCATTCGATGTGCTTGAGCAGGCCCTTCAGCTTGGCCGCGAGGCGGCTGTGCGCCTCGTCGTTGTTCGACGCGTACGTCAGGCGGATCGTACCGTCCTGGTCGACGGTCACGCGGTTCTTCGCATCGGGCAGGTCCTCGGACGTCATCCAGAACGGCACGGCGTGCTTCGCCATCACCTCGAGCGTCATGCCGGGCACCAGCCGGGGCGCGCCGGCCCGCAGGACGTTGGCGTCGATGCCGCCCACCAGCGAGATGTGGCCCATCGGGTAGTCCCAGTCCTTGGTGGCGAAGTAGAAGTCGTTGAGGCCGAGCGTTTTGTTCAACCGCGTGGGGTTCGGATGGCGCGACAGGGCGAGGAACATCGTGTTCAGGTGACACATGTAGTGCCGGCCGACGACGTCGGAGCCATTCGCGAGGCCGCGCGGGTGGCGGTCGCTGGCCGAGCGAAGCAGCAGCGCCGCCGAATTGATGGCGCCGCACGACACGACGACGACGTTCCCCGAATACGTCTCCGGCACGCCGTTCCGCTCGACGTGCACCGCGGTGATCTCGCGGCCGGAGGGGCTGGTCTCGAGACGGCTGACGAACGCGTCCGTCACGAGCGTGACGTTCGGCTGCGCGAGCGCCGGGTCGACGCAGATCACCTGGGCGTCGGCCTTGGCCTGGACCAGGCACGGAAAGCCGTCGCAGGTGTCGCACCGGATGCAGCGGCTCGTGCGCGGGTCCTGCTCGTCGAGCATGAGGCCGATCGGAATCGGGAACGGCCGGTGTCCCTGGCGGACGAAGCCGTCGAACATCGCCTGGATGCGCGGCTCGTGGCTGATCGGCGGGTGGCGGTAGGGGGCGCTCGCCGGCGGCTCGGTGGGATCGCTGCCCCGCAGCCCGTGCACCTGGTAGAGGTGCTCGGCCTCGGTGTAGTAGGGCTCGAGGTCCTCGTAGCGGATCGGCCACGGGGGGGAGATGCCGCCGTGGTGCCGCACCTGGCCGAAGTCCTCCTTCCGCATCCGGAGGAGCGCCGCGCCGTAGAACTTGGTGTTCCCGCCCACGTTGTAATGGGCGCCGGCGTGAAACTCCCGGCCGTCCTTGTCGCGCCACGGCTCCTTGATGTGGTAGCGGCCCTCGACGACGACGGCGTGCGAGTCCCAGTTCGCCTTCTCGCGCGGGACGTAGCCGCCCCGCTCGAGGAGGAGGATGCGCTTGCCGGAGGGGGCCAGGCGGTAGGCGAGCGTGCCGCCCCCAGCGCCCGTGCCGATGATGATGACGTCGTAGTGATTGTCCGACATCAATCCTCCGTCATGCAGTGGCCGGCATCGTCGCATGCGTCCCGGATCGCTCGCTGCGGCGCGCGACGAGCGCGTCGAGCGAGAGCGGACCCGGCCCGTGCGTGCCGAGCCAGACGAGCAGCGCGATGTAGGCGAACTCGGTGAGGCCGACGAGGCTGCCGAGGCCGTCGACCTGCTGCCAGAGCGCCGTCCGGATCGCGACGCACATGGTGATGATCAGCGGCACGACGGCGAAGCGGGTCGCGAAGCCGGCGAGCAGCAGGCCGCCGCAGACGAACTCGGCCGTCGAGGCGAGGCGGGCCTGGAATGCCGGCGCCGCGAGACCGAGCTCCGTGAAGTAGTTCGTGACCTTGTCGAGGTCGTGGAGCTTCCCCCAGCCGGACTGGAAGAACACCAGGCCGACTGTGAGCCGGGCGAGGGTCGGCGACAGCCACTGGAGCGAGGTGCCAACGCGCTCGGCCAGCCGCGCCGCGCTCGTGATCAACGTCGAGATGCGGTTCATGACGTCCTCCGATTCTTTGGATAGTGGCAGCGGAAGATACACCGCTTGTCGTTGTCGTGGTGCAGCTTGGCGCAGAAGATCTGCGGGGCCCCCGGCAGGCGGCGGTACAGCTCGGCCGCCGCGAGCATGCCGAGCGGTGGCGCGGTGAAATAGACCCAGAGCGCCGTCCACTGTCCGGCGTGGAAGGCCGAGCCGACCGTGCGGGCGGGGTTCATGCTCATGCCGGAGAGCGGCGCCTCGACGCCGATGTAGCCGGCAACCAGCAATCCGGCGAACAGCCCGGTGAAGCGTGCCAGGCTCGAGTTCGATACCAGCAGCACCATCAGCATCATGCCGAACGAGATGACGAGCTCGCCGGCGAAGGCCATCGCGGCGCCGCGCGGGCCGGGGACCGTGACGGCATAGCGGACGGCGGGATCGGCCACGGCAGTGCCGAGGACCGCGCGAGCGACGACCACGCCCGCGAACCCGCCGGCGAACTGGGCGAGCACGTAGCCGAGCGCATCGGGGGCGGCGATCTTCCGGAGACGCAGGTACGTGAGGGTGAGCGACGGGTTCATGTGCGCGCCCGACCGCTGCCCCCACGGCGAGTAGATGAGGCCGATCGCGGTGAGCCCCATGGCGATACCCGTCAGCACGCGACGCAGGACCGCGCTCGCGATCGCGTGGCGGAGCGGCGATGACGGATGCTCGAGGAGCGTCACGAACCCGCAGGCGGAGATCATGAAGACGCCGAGGCACGCGGCCTCGATCGCGAACTCGGGCCAGTGCCGGGCACGCGATGTCATTTCCCGTCCGTCTCCATCGCGAATCGCGGTCGAAGCCCTCGATCCGGGCGCGGATGCGGATCGTCCGCGGGACCTCGTGCGGTCGGGGCGAGGTTCGCGGCGTCTCGGCGGCGTCGTACTCTTTGGCGGGAAGGTAGAGGATGGTGCCCTGGATCTTCTCAGCCCCCTGGTCGTCGCGCTTCCGGCCGCAGAGCGTGAACGTGCCCTCGGTCTCGAAGGCCACCGGCTTCATCGGCTCGACGGGGGCTCGGAGCTTGATGCCGGGCACGTCGAGCTGGAAGACGCACTGCCTCGGCTCGACCTGCTTGTTGGTCGCCCACTGCCGGAAGTGGTCGCTCTTGGTCTCGTCGTTATCGACGCGGATGGAGGTGAGCGGGACGGAGCACGAGGCCTTGCCGTAGAGCGTCGTCTCGTCCACCGCCAGCGAGCACCCGACCGCCGAGCTCACCGCGGTGATGCGCTCGCCGACCGCGGCGTCGAAGACCGCCGTGAACGTGTTGTTGCCCGCCTCGGGGTCGACGGCGAACTTCGTCTCCGCGGAAGCGCGCGCCGCCAGCACGGCGAGCAGCAGGAGCGCCGCGGTTCGTGGATGCTTAGACAAGAGCCCCTCAGGCTGCGTGCCGGAGGACGATCGTGTCCGTCTCCGGCTCGCGCTGGTCGTCGTCCATCGTCACCATGCGGCCGAGCTCGAATGCGGTGAGCACCAGGGTTCCCGTGACGAGGGCGCCCGTGAGCACCAGGCCGGCCACGATTTCGAATGCCACGATCATCGACGTGCCCTCCTGTGCCTTCGATGGTCGTCACGGCACGTCGGTTTCGGGCTCCGCATAGGCGGCCCGTGCGAATCGGATCGCGTCCCGATAGGTGCGGGCGTACGCCACGCACTCCGCGCATCGGGCGAGGTGGCGGTCCAGGCCACGGCGCGTCCGGGCGTCGAGCTCGTCCGCAAGATACTCTGCCACGCCCTCGACGACGTCGCGGCACGTCATGAGCGCAGCGGCCGGCCGTCGGTCAGGCAGGCAAAGTCCTTCGCGAAGCAGAGATCGAGCGTCCAGTCGAGGGCGACGCGCAACTTCTTCTCGAGACGCGGAAGCTTGCTCAGGTAGATCGTGCGCCAGAGCCACCAGGCGACGAATCCCGAGAACTTGACGCCGAGGATGTTCGCGACGCCCGTACGGTGCCCGATCGCGGCGAGCTGGCCGAGCGTCCGGAAGCGGAAGGCCTTCTTCGGCCGCCCGAGCAGCGTGGCGGCGACGTTCTGCGCGGCGATACGCCCCTGGCGGAGCGCATGCTGCGCGGTCGGCGGGTTGAACCCGCCGCGACCGTCCGGAACGAAGGCGCAGTCCCCGAGCGCCCAGACGCCCGGCCACCCCGGCACGGCGAACGAGTCGTCGACGAGCACGCGGCCGTTTCGCGTCGGCAGCGGCAGCGCGGTGAGGAGGGGGTTCGGAGACGTGCCCGCCGTCCAGATGAGCGTGCTCGCGCGAATGGTCCGTCCGTCGGTGAGCTCGACGACACCGTCCCGCACGCCACGCACCTTGGCGCCCGTGATGATCTCGACGCCGCGCGCGGCGAGCTTCCGCTGCGCGTAGGCACCGAGCTCGGGGCCGAGCTCGGGCAGGATCAGCGGGTCGGGGGTGACCAGGACCATTCGCAGGTGGTCCTCGGAGAGCGTCGGATAGAAGCGGAGCGCCTCCCGCACGAAGTCATTGATAGCGCCGAGGGTCTCGACGCCGGCAAAGCCGCCGCCGGCAACGACGAAGCTGAGGAGCGGGTGCCGCTCGCCGGCGGCGCACTCGGAGCTCGCCTCCTCGAGGTGCGTGATCAGGCGGCTGCGGAGCGCGACGGCGTCGCCGAGCGACTTGACGGTGAGCGCACACTCTTCCACGCCGGGCAGCCCGTAGAAGTTGGTGCGCGAGCCGAGCGCCAGCACGACATGGTCGTAGGGCAGGTCGTGCGTGTGGCGGTCGACGCCATGCGAGACCGTCACGCGTCGGGTCGCGACGTCGATGGCCTCGATGGTGCCGACGAAGGTGTTGACGCGCCCGAGCAGCTTGCGCAGCGGGTTCACGATCGTGCTGAGCTCGAGGTCGCTGGCAGCGACCTCGTGCAGCATCGGCGTGAACAGGAAGAAGTTGTCGCGGGTGACCAGCGTGACCTCGAAGGCGCCGCTTCCCTCGCGGGCGAGGATCTTCTCGAGCTCGAGCGCGGCGTAGATGCCGCCGAATCCTCCTCCGAGGATCAGGACACGGAGCGTCGGGGTGCGGTCGAGCAGGGGCATCGGGAGCCGGAAGGGCGGGGGGACCCGTCCTGCCCGTTCGATGCCGGACGGGGGCAGGACGTTTCAGCCCCGAGTCTCTGCCAGTATCCCCTTCGCCTCGATGACATCGGCGCCCTACGTGAGGGAGGTATAAAGCAGAACTTTAGCTTGACGGCCTCTGAAGCTCTGTCCTAAGGCTAGGTGGCACATGCGGCGCGTGGTTTGTATCCTCCTCGCGTTTTTGATCCCCGCTCTTTCGAGCGGCGTGAGCGCTCGGCGCTCGGCGGCGGTCGCCGCGTCGGCGTTCCCGTCCGAGGACAACGCGGACGGCGAGCGTGAGCCCCAGGGCAACCAGGACCCGGCCGGCGCCCAGGAGCTCATGCTCGTCGCGTTGCGCATGCCCGTGACGCTGCGCGCGACCGCTCCTCGTTCCTTCCGCCTGCGAGTCCCCGCTGCGCGCGCCCCGCGTCCCGGACCGGTGCGGACCGCGGCGCGGCTCTGCACGTCCGCCACGCCTCTTCGCTGTTAGCCTCCGTAATTCGTTCTGACCGTTCACGCGCTCGTCTGGGTGCGTGCTCGGCGCGTCGGGTACGGGAAACAGGCGGGAGGGCAATCATGGCAGACTACTGTGTCTGGCTGAAGCGGCGCCGGCTGATCGCAACTCGATGTACGAGCAGCCATCGTGGTGCCGACGGTCGTGCTCGTCGTGGTCATGCCGCCGCCTCGCATCTGCCGCGCTGTCTTGTACGTAGTTTGGCCAGAGCATCACCCTCACGCGCACCGCGGAGCGACGCGGCGTGACCTGGGCGCATGCGCTCGCCTCACGGTATCTTGACGCGCGTCGAGTATGTCTGGGAAGAACTA
>VBKG01000277.1:0-9952 GCA_005879585.1 Deltaproteobacteria bacterium
GGTGAGCTACGGCATCGTGCGCGCGGAGTTCGACACGTTCCTTCTCCGCCGAGCCGCGAGCGCCGGGGCGCACGTGCGCGAAGGCCTCCGGGTGCGCGACGTCCGCGCGGACGCCGACGGGATCACGGTCGACGCGGACGGGGAGCAGGTCCGGGCGCCGCTCGTCATCGGTGCCGGCGGCCACGGCTGTCCCGTCGCCCGCGCCCTCGGCGACGCCGATGCCGACGAGGACGTGGTCGTCACCCAGGAGAGCGAGACCCGCGTCGGCGCCGACCGGCTGCGCGCGCTCACCCGTCGCCACGGCACGCCCGAGCTCTTCGCCGAGCCGGACTTTCGCGGTTACGGCTGGTACTTCACCAAGGGCGACTTCTTGAACATCGGCATCGGCGCGCTCGGCGGCCTCGATGCCGACGAGGACGTGGTCGTCACCCAGGAGAGCGAGACCCGCGTCGGCGCCGACCGGCTGCGCGCGCTCACCCGTCGCCACGGCACGCCCGAGCTCTTCGCCGAGCCGGACTTTCGCGGCTACGGCTGGTACTTCACCAAGGGCGACTTCCTGAACGTCGGCATCGGCGCGCTCGGCGGCCTGCCGATCCGCGAGCGGCTCGCCCGGCTGCTCGCGCGGCTCCGGGGCGACGGCCGGCTGCCCGCCGACCTGCCGCTCACCGCGTTTCGCGGCCACGCGTATCGCGTCCGCCGCGGCCGGCCACGGCGGCTCGCCGGCGAGCGGTTCATGCTCGTCGGCGACGCGGCGGGCCTCGCGCGCGACGTCTCGGGCGAGGGCATCGGCCCTGCGGTCGAGAGCGCGCTCCTCGCCGCGGCGGCAGCGCTCGACGGACGGCCGGCCGCGTACGAGGAGCGCATCGCGCGGACGTTCGGCCGTCCGGACCGCGGGCTCGCCCGCCTCACGCGACACATTCCCGAATCCATCGTCATCGGCCTCGCGCGGCTCGCCTGTACGCGCCCCGGGCTCCGCCGCCGTCTCGTCCTCGAGGGCGCCTTCGGGATGGGCTAACCATGCGAACCTGGGAAACGAAACGCCACGACCAGAAAGCCATCAGCTTCCACTACGACGTGTCGAACGACTTCTACGCGCTCTTTCTGGACACGCGAATGGTCTACACGTGCGCCTACTACCGCGACCCGAACGGCGACCTCGACCAGGCGCAGGCGGACAAGCTCGACCTCGTGTGCCGGAAGCTCCGCCTGACCCCCGGCGACCGGCTGCTCGACATCGGTTGCGGCTGGGGGAGCCTGGTCGTGTGGGCCGCCGAGCGGTACGGCGTCGAGGCCTATGGCGTGACGCTCTCGGCCGCACAGGCCGAGTGGGCCGCCGCGGCCATCCGGCGCGCTGGCCTCGAGGGGCGCGCCCGTGTCGACCACCGCGACTACCGGGATCTGCCGCCGGGCCTGCGCTTCGACAAGATCGCCGCGGTCGGGGTCATCGAGCACATCGGCATCCGGAACTACGCGGCGTACTTCGCTCGCGTCCACGAGCTGCTCGAGCCGGGCGGCCTCTTCCTGAACCACGGCATCACGCACGAGAAGCACTGGCGCCGATCGAGCCAGACGGACTTCCTCGAGCGTTACGTCTTCCCGAACGGCGAGCTCGACAACGTGACACACACGCTCGACGTGCTGGAGCGGGCGCGCTTCGAGGTTCTCGACGTCGAGGCGCTGCGCGCGCACTACGCGCGGACGACGCGCCAGTGGGTGGAGCGCCTGCAGGCGAACGCCGACCGCGCCCGCGCGCTCGTCAGTGAGCGCGTCTACCGCACGTGGCTGCTCTATCTCGCGGCGGCCTCGGTGTCGTTCAGGCAGGGCTCGATCGGCCTCTACCAGGTGGTGGCCGGGCGTCGCGACCCGGCGGCCGTCACCGCGGCGCCGACGACGCGCGAGAGCGTCTACGCGCGTGCGGAGCGCCCGGCGCTCGCGCGGGCCTCGTGACGCGCGCTCACGGCGGCATCCCCATGTCGCACCGCAGCGCGCGGAACGCTGCGGTCCACTCTCCGGCCGCGTCGCGCACGACGAGCGGCGGCTGGACGACCGTGGCTGCCGCCTCGGTCGCCCGCTGCATGCCGTAGACGGAGAAGAGCGCGGCCTTTCCCTCGCGCGGGACGACGTCGAGCCGCGCCTCGACGCCGAGCCCGGCGTTGCACGCCGCGACCGTCACCCGGTCGACCTGCACGGCCGCCTGGCAGACGACGAAGCGGCCGCCCGGCGCCAACCAGCGCGCCGCCGCGACGCAGTAGTCCTCGATCCCCCCGCGCAGCTCGAGGTGGCACGGCGCGCGTTGCTCGCGCGACGGCGGCGTCGCACGACCGACACGGAGGTATGGCGGCGTCCCCGCGACGAGGTCGAACGCCGCCGCAGGCAGCAGCGTCGGGTCGCGCAGGTCGCCGAGCACGACGTGACACCGGCCGGCGGCATCGTTCCAGGCGAGCGAGCGCCGTGCGAGCGCGACGCTCGTCTCCTCGGCCTCGATGCCGACGGCGCGCGTCGCCGGAAAGCGCCAGGCAAGCAGCATCAGGACGGAGCCGATGCCGCAGCCGAGGTCGAGAATCGTCCGCGCCGAAGACTCCTCGACGACACGGGCGGCGAACCACGCCGTCACGAGGTCGTCGAGCGACCAGCGGTGCCCGTGGAGTCGCTGCAGGATCCGCCAGTCGCCGGCGAGATAGCAGAGGTCCTCGCCCGGACCCGGCCCCCGCATGCGGGGCGGGCGGGCCGGCCGCGGCCCCGGTGCGCGCCAGCCGTCGGGACGGCGCGCGCCGCGAACGATTCCGGCGTCCCTCAAGCGGGCGGCTCCCGCGCCGCCGCGGCGCGCGCGACCGCGATGACGACGTCGATCGGCTCGAACGGCTTCGCGAAATGCGCGTCGAAGCCGGCGGCCATCGCCCGCTGGCGTTCCTCGGCACTCGCGAGCGCCGTGACGGCGATCGCCGGCAGCCTCGTCCCGCCGGCGCACTCCATCGTCCGGACCTTGCGGATGAGGCTGAACCCGTCCTCGTCGGGCATGGCGAGGTCGGTCACCAGCACGTCGGGCCGTCGCGCCTCCAGGCCGACGAGGGCTTCCTGGACCGACGACACCGGAACGACGTCGGCGCCGAACCGGGCGAGCAGCGTGGTCAGGAACTCGCGCGCATCGGCTTCATCCTCGACGACCAGGACACGGAGGCGGTCGAGCGCGGTGGTGCCGGGGGTCCGCGACGCGAGGTCCGGCGGCGCCGGCGCCGCCTCATCGTCCGGCTGCTGATCGAGCGGCAGGCGAACCGTGAATGCAGCCCCGCGCCGCGGTCCGTCGCTCTGCGCTTCGATCGTCCCGCCGTGCAGCTCGACCAGGTGGCGGGCGATCGCCAGCCCGAGGCCGAGACCTTCGTGCCGGCGCCCAATCGAGGGTTCACCCTGCTCGAACCGCTCGAAGACGTGCGGCAGGACGTCGGCAGCGATGCCGATTCCCGTATCCCGCACGACGAGCTCCGCACGCCCTCCCGCACGGCCGAGGAGAACCGTGATGCGACCGCCGTCCGGCGTGAACTTGATCGCGTTGGTCAGGAGGTTCTCGACCACCTGCTGGAGCCGCGTGGCGTCGCCGCGTACCGGGACGGCGCCGGCCTCACGCTGGACGTCGACGGCGATCCGCTTGCCGTCCGCGGCGCCGCGCACGAGCTCCACGACCGCGTCGACGATGGCGCCGACGTCGACGCGGGCGAGCTCGACGCTCAGCTTCCCCGACTCGATCCGCGTCACGTCGAGCAGGTCGCTGATGAGCCGCGCCTGCGCCCGCGCGTTGCGCTCGACGATCTCGAGCGCGTGGTCCGCTTCGGCCCCTTCGACGAGTCTGCGGCGGAGCAGGTGCGTCCAGTGGAGGACGGAGCTCAGCGGCGAGCGCAGCTCGTGCGACAGCGTCGCCAGGAACTGGTCCTTGGCCCGCGTCGCGGCCTCCGCCCTCGCCTGCGCCTCTTCGGCCTCGCCCCGGACGTGCTCCGCCTCGACACGCGCGCTCTGCTCGCGGACGAGCACGGCGTCGCGCTCGTACTCGAGCTCCTTCCGCTCCGTCACGTCGTGGCAGATGGCCCGCACGCCGACCACCTGCCCGTGCCCGTCGCGGATGATCGACGGGCTCGCCTCGAGCCAGCGCGTGGCCTGCGGCGTGCGCACCTCGAAGGCGCACGGCGACGGCGGTCCGCTCGTCGCGTGCGGCACCCCGAGGAGCCCGCGGATCTCGGCGTTGGACGGATGATCGGAGAGACAGCCGTCGCTCGCGCGGCCGAGGAGCTCCTCCGGCGTCACGCCGAAGCAGCGTGCGAAGGCGGGATTCACGTACGTGAACCGCCCGCTGCGGTCGGTCGTGAAGATCAGCTCCCGCGCGTTCTCGGCGAGGTCGCGGTAGGCGTCGCGCGAGGCCTGCAGGGCGCGGCGGCTCTCGACCTCGTTCCGGCGATGCAGGAGTGCGGCACGCAGCGCGCGCGCCGCCCCTTCCGCGATCCCGAGGGACAGCAGCGAGCCGAGGACGATCGCGCTCACGAGCTCGATCCGCGGCCCGTAGAAGGTGAGGTAGGGGGTCGCGAGCAGCCAGGGAATGGCCGTCGACGCTTGCACGATGAGTGCTGGCAGCCAGCCCCAGCCGAAGAAGATCGAGGTGGCGAGGTAGAGCGTCATGAGGACGAACGCGAGCAGATCCCCGTTGGCGCCCACCGCCGCGAACAGCGCCGTCTCCGCGACACCGAGCAGCACGGACGCCACCACGACGATCGGAATGACGCGCGGCGCCTCCGGATGGGCACGGCACAGTGCAACGGCCGCGAACGCAACGGCCGCGACACCGGCGAGCGCGAGCAGCGCGTCACGCGGCGAGATCAGCGATTCGACGACGAGGATGGCATGCCACGTCGCGGCAATTCCGAGCCAGCAGAGCGCGAACCGCGGCAGCTGGCGGACGACCATCCGCCGGTGGGCTGATGCGGGCGCGGGCGTCCGCTCCTCCGTCCACTGGACCGCTTCGGCGTGCGGCATTCCCCTCCCCTCGAGCGGGTCGAGCCGGCCATACCATGCCTCGACCCAGGCCATGGGGGCAAACGCCGCGCAGCAACCGAAGTGCCTACCCACGCCGCTCGGGGCCGCGCGCCGGTCCTGGCGCGCACGCAGCGGCGGGCGGGCGTGCCCGCCTGGCGATGACGACGGTGCGGAATCGGGTCCGACGGTCGGGCGGCGACGGCGTCCGAACGGCGGGCGCCCAGGAGGCCGACCCGAGATACATCTCGGGTCGGGACCGGACGCGAGAGTGGAACGCTCGGTGACCCGCGCGCGCCGCATGTCGCGGCCGGCGAAAGCCGGCGCGACAGACGAGGTACGCCCGCCCCGCCGACGCCTCTGTGCGAGGCCTGTCCAGCACGCCGAAGGCTGGCGGCTTCACCGCTGCGGCGGCATCCGCCGATCGAGCGATGCGCGCCGGGCGCGTACCCCGCATGCCGCGCTGGCTTCGCCAGCCGCGGCACGGCAGTCGCGCGTGGTACTGTCCCTTCACGCTCGCGTCTGGCTCCGACCCGAGACATGAGTCTCGGGTCGCGCTCCTAGTGGCCCGCGTTCACCAGCGCCGCGACGGTGAACCAGTCGTCGGTGATGCCGGCCTGCTCGCCCTGGTTGAAGTACCAGCCCTGCTCGCCCGGGAAGCGCTGGCTCGGGATCGACGCCTTGGTGGCATGGTCGAGCTGCATGTCGACCATGACGATCGCCGGCGCGAAGATGCGTTCCTCGGGATACTCGATCCCACCGCCGATGATCTGCTTGCGGATGGTGACGTCGTTGATCCAGATCTTCCAGAGCTCGCCCGAGCGGTCGTAGATGTCCGAGTACGGGATGCCCCAGGCCTGCCATTTCGCCGGAAAGTGCTGGCCATGGACCAGCGCGAGCAGATCGCGTTCGCCGAGGTACTTCCAGTCCATCCACCCGATCTGGCCGGCGTAGCCGCCGTAGCTGTCGACGTCCGTGTCCTGTCCGAAGAGGGCGTCGGAGCGTTGCGCCGTCGAGAGACGGCGGATGCGGCGCAGCGCGGGCAGGTACAGCCATGCGTCGTCCTGCTTGGCGAAATCGAGATAGCGGTTGCTGACGAAGCCGACCCCCTTCACGTCGTACGGCTCGAGGATCGGGTAGAGCCCCTGCTGGAGCTCGTAGCCGGCGGCGTTCGGCGTCTTCTCCGGTTTCGGGTCGACGTAGAGCCGCCCGATCCACCACAGCCGGCGGAAATGGTCGAGCAGGAAGTGCCGCTCGACGGTCATGGGACCGTGGTCGGCGATCGAGCCGGTATCCGCGTCGAAATTGCGAGCGTCGAGGTCGTCGGTGGCGAAGAAGTTGTGGTTGTAGTTCCACATGATCTTCGCCGCGAGCTGGGAGTCGGACGGCTGGAGGTTCGGAAAGGGCAACCCGGCGACGTAGTCCTTCAGCGAGAGGCCGTCGGCGCCGAGGCGTACCTGCTGCGAATACTTCTCCGTTGCCTCCTTGTACGCCTGCGGCCAGATGATGCGGCGGGTCTCGATGATGGTGAGCGGGAACCCGTGCCGGATGCACCACTCGAGACCCGGCGATATCAGATCCTTCACCCGCTCGACGTTCTCGGACGTGATCCGATCGCCGGGAGCGACGTCGGCGGTGGCGGTGGACGCGAGAACGATGACGGCGACGAGCGCGCCCGCGACGCGGAGTGCGGCCTGCATGACGGGCCCCGTACACGTCCACAGCTCGCTGCGGAACGCAACCGTCTGCTCGCGCGATGCTCGCCGGCTCAGCCGGGGTAGAACGAGCCAGTCAGGATGCACATCTCGTCCTCGGCGCTGATGCCGAACCGCAGCGGCGCCGGCCGGCCCGTGGCGTCGAGCCGCACCGGGCGCGTCACGCCGTTGTCGTGCAGGCACTCGTAGTCGATCCAGTCGCCTGGGGCGAGAACCCAGAGGGGATCGAAGTCCCGGCCCGTGGGATGGGACCAGTCGTAGTCGTCGAAGAGCTTCGTGCCATCCGACTGCCACGCGGAGAAGCGCAGCCCGCGCTTGTGCATGTGGCCGCTGACGTGGAGCATGTGCACCGGCGCGCCGCGCGTGTTCACGTAGCGGCCGCGGCGGATCAGCTGCGTGAACGGCGGCACGTTGATGCCGAACGTGGTGTCGAGCGACGTCAGGCCGTCGACGATGTGCACCGGCGTGTTGTCGTAGAGGTAGAAGTTGAACCAGACCTTCACCTGGATGGGGACGTCGAACTCGTTGTAGAAGTGCGCGTTGAGTCCGAAGTATCCGCCACCGGGAAGCACGCTGGCGATCCCCGGCGGCAGCGCGGTGTCCGTGCCCTTCCCCATCCCCGCACCCGCGAGCGCGGCGGCGCCGAACTGCGCGCCGGAGAGACACGCGATGTCGCCGGCGCGCCAGACGCCAACCTGCGGGGTGGCGGAAGCCGTGTAGCGCCAGGCGGCGACGTGGTGCGTGCCGGGATTCGACACCACCGACGTGCGGCTGACGAAGAGGTCACTCGCGTTCGGCGCCGGTACCCAGAGGCAGCCTTCGGTCTCCCTGCCCGGCTCGAGCATCGGCCCGTCGAGGACGAGCTGGATGCCTCCCGGCGGCACCGGGGGCGCCGCGGCGGGTTGATAGCCCAGCGGATCGAGCGTCGGGGCCCCGGACACGGTGCCCGTCTCCGGCGCGCCGGCGTCGATCCAGACGTCGATCAGGTCGCGCTCGAGCACGGGCAGCGGATCGCCCACGAGCGGCATGCGCGCTCCCTCGGTCGGCGCCAGCTGGCCGCGGACCTTGCGCGAGAGGAAGCTCTCGGATGCGTGTCCCGGTGCGACGCGCAGCGAACCCGGCGCGCCGGTTGCCCGCACGTTGACGAGGTACTCGTAGGCGGCGCCGGGTCGGAGATCGAGGCCGGCGGACCGGCTTTCACCGTGACAGGCAGCGACCGTGCATCCACGGTGGACGAAGATCTGCTGGCTGATCACGCCGAACGTCGAGCTGCTGTCGGGAGGCTTCTGCGCGGCGCGTTCGCGGCGCGCCTGGAAGACGAGCCGTCGCTTCGGCTGGAGCACGCGGCCTTGAAGCCCGTCGCAGTCGGACGTGAACGACGCCCGGAGGCGGACAGCCCCACCCGCGAGGCAGTGCTTCCAGCGGGCGCGCAGCACCGGCCCGGCCTTCGTGCGCCGCAGCGAGAACGACGTCGTTCCGCAACCGCTCGCGACGGTCACATGACCGGCCTGGATCACGATCGCGTCGTCACTCACCGTCCGATCCATGATCGATCCGCTGACGACGTCGAAGCGTCCCTCCGCGCACGGCAGTGGCACCCGGGGCCGCGCGGTCGCGGGCGGCGACGTCAGCACGAAGAGCGCGGCGATCGCCGGGACGGCGCGGCGCGTAGCGTCACGCACCCGTCGTCGGGGAAGGACCAGAGACCACATCGTCCGGGAGCTCCTCTCGCGTTGCACGCCCAACCGGCCGCCAAGCTTTCCTACACTGCGGCCAGGCTCCCGGTCCAGCCTGGATCGCCGCCGGGTAGTGTCCTAATTTTTAGGACGCTACCGCCGTGCGCGGGGGGTTGTGAAACGATCTCGTCACGCGCTCCACGTCCCGGAGGCCGTGAATGCACAACGGCACCGCTGAAGGCGACGCTCGCGGCGGTGCCGAGCGGGCGGTCGGTCCACATGGACCTAACGCAGCCTGCTGAACTCAAGGGCAAAACGTGTCCGGCTCTTAGCGGCCTCGAATACCTCGGCTGCCGGAAAGTGCGATCGAACTACGTCGAGGAGGGCGGTTCTGTTCGCGGGCTCGATCCGACAGCCTAGGTAGATCGCGACCACTTCGTCCGGTAGAAGTGGGCACGCCCAGACCAAGGGCATTCCAGGCACATCCCGTTTGGGGTCGGCATGAAGAATCCGGCAGCGCCATTCGCGTTCGTACCTCCAGTGCTCGCTCTTAGAAAAGGCGAACGCATGGAAAAACGTGGGGAAGTCGATCGGTGCGGTGCCGAGCAAGTGGTTGGCCCATTGCTCAGCGGACGCCATCACTGGGATATCCCTCGTGTAGCGAATCGGGACGGCTTCCCGTAGCGCCGCGCGCATTCCGGGCAGCGGTCGTAAGGCTAGCACGGCTCCTCGATGGTACTCCGCGTAGTGAGCCCACATTAGAATGTCGTCCTTGACCTCACTCACGCTGAACACACGCATGCTATCAAGGAAGCGCTGCCATGCGGCTTGACCATCGGCAAGCGCCTTTTGGATGCCAGGGCGCTGCGTTTCGAAACCCATCCGTAGGCCATCAGGCACGTTGTGCCGATCTTCCAAGCGCGCACGCGGTCGCTCAAGACGGATCGCCTCTTTGATGTCGTCAGGCATGCCGGCAGGCAGCGGATCATCCGAGAAGAGCAACTGCTCAACGCGAGCAAGCATCGCCGCGAGGATATCGTTGCCGTCACATCCTAGGTTGAGCTCCCTCGTCACGCTACACTCGTCCTCCCGGTGGCCGATCAGCCGTCTCCGTCGCAGTTTTTCAACGCAAGGAACCAAACGCCGCTTGCCCTCTCCGGCCTGATCACCGGCATCGCCGTGCTCTTTTACACCAGGTTCGGCGTGCCGAAGGAGTGGATAGCCGGGCCACTCTGTCTGCTTGGTGGCTTTCTGGTGATTCCCGATGAAGGCCCACGATGGAAACGCTTCGGCGCGGGCGTGTTCAATAGCCTGCACCTGTTCGTGCTGGTTCTCGGTCTCAACACCAGCGGCAATCTGGTCGAGGAGACAGTATCCCCGGCTACTCCGCCGGCCAGGACGACAACCACGACTGCATCGACGACGACAACGACGTCGGGGGCGCCGGGAACGACGACGCCCAGCTCGACGACCACGACCACCACGACCCGTCCCCGACGCCTCTTCGATCCCTTCTTCAAATCGTAGCGCCGTGGATCCGAATAGCGG
>VBKG01000277.1:9979-12065 GCA_005879585.1 Deltaproteobacteria bacterium
GAGCCGTCGCCGACGCGCACATCCTCGGCGCGAACGCGGATGAGCTCGCCGTTGCCGATGACGAGGTGACAGTAGTCCGCATCGAGGTCGCGTTTCCAGCCAGCCACGTTGCCCCGCCGGCCGGTGAAGTGGCCCGCGATTACCAGGGCGGGTTGCTCGGCGTCCTTCGTCAGAAACTCGCGTCGAACATCGTAGAGGCGTGCTGCGAGAGAGCGCACGGCCGACATGTCAGTGGTCATAGGCCTTCCTCCTTCGCCGCCGAGTCTGCCGGGCAGAGCTGTGAGCTTCCAGTACTACGAATGACCGACCGCCAGCGGCCACCGACGAGTAGCGCGCCGACGTGCAACCCACGACCACACCGATCGGCGCGCCGGGGCGATCGTCCCCGCCACGACAGTCCCTGTACCGCGGTCGATGACGTCGCCAGCGCACGCAGGATACCTGGCATCGCGGTTGCATCGAGACGGGACGATGACGCGAATAAACCTTCGATGGTTGCGAGGCGCCCTGCTCGCCGCTGGCTTGATTCTGGCGGCCCGCGCGCCCGCGACGGCGGCCTGCGGCAACGGCATCCTCGAAATCAACGAGAGCTGCGACGACGGCGACAGTAACGGCCGAGACGGATGCTGCACCACGAACTGTCAGCTCGTTGACTCCGATCGGGATGGCATCTGTGACAGCCTCGATGGGTGCTCGAGTCCGAACCCGGCGCTCGTGGACGCGCCGCGCTTCACAGTCGGGGGCGTCTCGACTCCGGCCGGCGACGATACGCTGCGCTTCACGGGTCTGCTCACGCTAGAGTCGACCTCGGTCGACCCGGCCTCGCGCGGCATGCGGATCACCGTGACCCAGGCCTTCGTCGGCCCAATCCTCGCTGCCGTCATCCCGGGAGGCAACGGCTGGACGGCGCGCGCGGAAGGCGACGCGTGGAGCTACCACGACCCGCTCGGGTCTAACGGTGGAATCACGCGCATCGTCGTCCGGCGCAAGTGGTCGACGACGTTCGTGCTCCGCATCGAGGGGCGCCGCGGCGCCTACGCGCCAGCCTATCGTGGCCCGCTCACGGTCTCGCTCGCTCTCGACGCCGACCCCGCGGCGGCAGCGTGCGGGGTGGCGCGCTTCTCGATGTCACGGTGCGGGCCGAGCACGTCGGGTCGTACCCTCCGCTGCGACCCGGTCCCGCCGCTCGTGCCCTGTCGAGATTCGCGTCCGGACCCGCTCCTCGAGTGCGAGATCCGCAACGTCGCGAGTGCCGAGGAGGCGTACTTCGTGGTGCACGAGACCTACTACAGCGGCTCCTGCGACGGCCTGCCCGGCTTCGATGCACCGGCCGGGCTGTCGTGCACAGCGGCCGGGACGTCGCTCGGGTTTAGCGTCGCCGCAGCACACGTCGCCGGGACGGAGGTCTGCATTTGGGACAGCAACCCCGCCGCAGGCACTCCGCAGATGCGGTGCATCTGACGCCGCAAGCTGGGCACGACCACCAACGCTGGGCCGCGGGGTAGGCAGCGCAGCCGTCACGGGCAGTCGTGGGCTGGTGTTTGACGTAGCTGCGCACGTGGCTGGCGACCCGGCGCCCGCGCCCCAAGTAGCCACTCACGGTACTCACCGAGAGCCGGCAGCTCTGCGCGATCGCCCGCCCCGAGAGGCCACAGGCCAGGCCACTCGGAGCCGAATCACTTCGCGGAGTTTGCGCATGGGGATCCTCTCTGCCGCCATCAGCCACCTCCTCGGTGGCGATGGGGGCTGTCGTCCCCAGCGCCGTCAACGCTCCGGGGCGTCCCCCGGCCCGGCTACCGGCGCCCCTCAGGGTGTTCGAGCGGCCGGAATCGGTGTTCGGCTTGCGTCGGAATGGGTGTTCGGCTTCGCCCGGAATCGGTGTTCGACTTGGCCCGGTGCACGCAACCGGGCGATGGAGCCCGGCGACTAGCGCCTCGTGCGCTCACGGTGGCCGATCTGGTAGACATGCCGGCGTGAGCGCCGACGTGCTCGGGGCACCGCCGCTAAACAGCATTCAAGGCGCGGTGCGTGCCGCTGTCGGAGCGGAGACGAAAGGGCACGGGGCAAACCGGTGAGCGCCGAGGAC
>VBKG01000278.1 GCA_005879585.1 Deltaproteobacteria bacterium
CTCTGCGAGTTCGACGTGCTCGAGACCTGGAGCCGCAGGTGCGCCGCGGCCACCCGGTGCGTGCCCACGCCGCTCACTCGCACGCGGAGAAAGGTTCGCTTGATGGGGCTGCCATCGACCTCGAGCCGCGTCGTGGTTCCGAACTTCGTGGTGGGACTCGCGGCACTGACGAACGCATCGGCCTCGATGACGGCGACAGCGTTCGCCACACACGGCGCGGGCTCGCCCACGCAGCTTCCGGCGGCGCAGGTGTCGCGGACCGTGCAGGCGTCGCCGTCGTCGCAGGCGGTTCCGTCGGGCGCGGGCGGGTTCGAGCACGTGCCCGTCGCGAGGTCGCACGTGCCCGGCGCGTGGCATTGGTCCTGGGCCCGGCACACCGCCGCCGTCCCGGTGCAGGATCCCGCCTGACACGTGTCGCCGGTGGTGCACACGTTGCCGTCCGAGCACGCGGTGCCGTTCGCGACCGGCACGGGATTCGGACATACGCCGGTGGCCGGATCGCAGCTGGCGACCGCGTGGCACTGGTCGGGAGGGGGACACACCGTGCCGGCGCCGCTGCACACCCCGGCCTGGCACGTGTCGCCGGTCGTGCAGGCGTCGCCGTCGTTGCACGCGGTGCCGTTGGCGACCGGCGGGTTCGAGCAGGTGCCGGCCGCGGGATCGCAGGTGCCGGCTGTGTGGCACTGGTCCCGCGCGGTGCACACCACCGCCGTCCCGGCGCACGTTCCCGCGCGACAGCTGTCGCCGGTGGTGCACGCGTTGGCGTCGGAACACGCGGTGCCGTCGGCGATGAGCGGGTTCGAGCAGGCACCGGTCACGCGGTCGCAGGTCCCCGCGGTGTGGCACTGGTCCAGCGCGGCGCAGAGCACCGCCGTCCCGGTGCAAGCCCCCGCCTGACAGCTGTCGCCGGTGGTGCACGCGTTGGCGTCGGAGCATGGCGTGCCGTTCGGCGCCGGCGGGTTCGAGCACACGCCGGTCACGGGATTGCAGGCCCCGACCCCGTGACACTGGTCGAGTGCGGTGCACGCGACCGGCGTGCCGGCACACACCCCCGCCTGGCAGCTGTCGCCCGTGGTGCACGCGTTACCGTCGCTGCACGCAGTGCCGTTGGCGGCGACGGGGTTGGAGCAGGCGCCGCTCACCGGGTCGCAGGTCCCGGCCAGGTGGCACTGGTCGGAAGCGGGACACGTCACCGCGGTCCCGACGCAGACGCCCGCCTGGCACCGGTCGCCGGTCGTGCACGCGGCGCCGTCGTTGCACGTGGTGCCGTTGGCGACGACGGGGTTGGAGCACGTGCCGCTCGCGGGGTCGCAGGTCCCCGCCGCGTGGCACTGGTCCGACGCCGGGCAGGTGACCGGAGTTCCGGTGCAGGCGCCTGCCTGGCAGATGTCGCCCGTCGTGCAGAGGCTGCTGTCCGAGCACGGGGTTCCATTGAGTACTTTCGAGTCGGGCGGGCACGCCGGGCCGTTCCCGGGGCAGAGCTCCGCCACGTCACACGGGCCCGTGGCGACCCGGCACTCCGTCGCGGCGGAGACGAACGAGTCACCCGGGCAATCGGCGGCTGTCCCGTCGCAAGCCTCGGCGACGTCGCATGGGCCAGCCGCGGGACGGCAAACCGAGCCGGCGCTCGCGGGCGAATGCTGGCAGGTGACGGCGGTGCCGTCGCAGCGGTCCAGCGTGCACGCCTTGCCGTCGTCAGGGCAAGCCGTGCCCGCAGGCTGCACGGTGTCGGCAGGACAGACCGGGCCGTTCCCGGGGCAGAGCTCGGCGCTGTCACAGACCCCGGCCGGCGCCCGGCACTGGGTGGTGGACGGCGCGAAGCGGTCCGCCGGGCAGGCGGCGCTCGTACCGTCGCAGCTCTCGGCGACGTCGCAGACGCCGGCCGCCGCACGGCAGACGGCGCCGGCATTCCCGGCCGGGTGCTGGCACGCGATGCGGGTGCCGTCGCACTGATCGACGGTGCACGGGTTGCCGTCGTCGGTGCAGGTCGTGCCCGCAGCGAGCTTCGTGTCCGCGGGGCAATTCGGCCCGGCGCCCGAGCAGACCTCCGCAGTGTCGCATTCTCCGGCGGAGCCACGGCACAGGGTACCGGCCGTCGCGAAGGCATCGGCGGGGCAGGTGGCGGTCGTGCCGTCGCAGACCTCGGCAACGTCGCAGGCGCTGGTGGCCCCGCGGCATATTGCGCCGGCGTTCCCCGCCGGATGCCGGCAGATCGTGCTCGCGCCGTCGCACACGTCGCGGGTACAGACGTTGCCGTCGTCGGTGCACGGGGTGCCCGCCGCCTTGCTCGCGTCGGCGGGACAGGTGGTGCTGGTGCCGGTGCAGGTCTCGGCGACGTCGCATTCGCCGGCCGCGAGCCGGCAGACCGTCGTGGCGGACAGGAACGTGCAGCTCGCGGAGCAGCAGGGGCCGCCGTCGCACTGCTCTCCGGCATCGACGATCCCGTTGCCGCAGCCGCAGGTGCTGCCGTTGCCCCCACAGACGCCGCACTTGTCGAGCGTCTTGCCGCTGTTCGGCAGATGGTCACAGCCGCACGTCGCCTGAGTCACGGGAACGCATAGATTGACGGTGCTGCAGGCCTGACCGCTCGGGATGTGCACATTGCCCTTGATTCCCTGGTAGCAGACGGTGCCGCCCGGGGTCATGAGGTTGCTCGGAATGACGATATGGATCGGCGGCGCCCCGGGTGTGCTCGCGAGCTCGGCCGTGCCGATGCCGACGACGAGGCCGTTGCCCGCAGGGGGATCCTGGTGGAGCGCGAACTCGCCGGTCAACGCTCCGGCCGCGTTCTGGAACGTCAGCTTGACGCAGTTGTTCCAGGAGCTCGCGTCGGGGCTGTCCTGCCTGACGCGCAGGAGCTGGATGGCGGTGTCGTTCGTGCACTGGGTATCCCCGAGCACCGTGACGTTATGGTGAATGGCCCGCGCCACGTTCGGGAACGGGAGCAGGAGCGCCAGGGCTGCAGTGACTGTGAGAGCGAGGGTGGAGGTCCGTGTCGGCCGCATAGGGCTCTGCTATGTAGATTACGTGGATCAGCTCGCACAACTGGGATCTCCCTAGATAAGCGCCGGGAGGAAGTCCGGCGGGAACAGGGAAGTCTAGGGGATATCCGCCGGGCGGCGAGAGGAGCTCGCAGCGGACTGCGAGGGCGCGTTGCATCGGTCCATCGAACGGTGCGAAGGTCGGGTTGCTCCGGATGACGCCCGACACCGATCTCGCCCTCGACGACATCCAGCTCGGGGAGCTCTCGATCTGGCTCCGCCCGGACCGCGAGGGCATTTTCGCGAAGCTGCGCGCCGAGCGGCCGGTCTCCTTCCATGCCGAGGGCGAATTCCCGGGCGTGCCGAAGGGGCCCGGCTTCTGGGCGCTCACGCGTTATGCCGACGTCGTCCGGGCCAGCATGGACGCCGAGACCTTCGTCTCCGGCCACGGCGTCAACATCCCGGACCAGACGCCGGAGCTGAACGAATTCTTCGGCTCGATGATCAACATGGACGCCCCGCGCCACACGAAGCTCCGTCGGCTCGTGAGCGCCGGGTTCACGCCGCGCACGCTCAAGCAAGTGGAGCAGTCCGTCCGGACGCAGGCGCGGCGCATCGTCGACGCGGTGGCGCCGAAGGGCACCTGCGACTTCATCGAGGAGGTGGCCGCCGCGCTGCCGCTCGGGATCATCTGCGACATGATGGGCATCGCGGAAGCGGATCACCGCCGCATCTTCGAGCTCACCAACATCATCCTCGGCGTCGGCGACCCGGAGTACGCGAGCTCGCGCGAGGAGCTGATGGCGGCCGCGATGGAGCTCTTTCAATACGCCCAGACGCTTGCCGACGAGCGCCGCCAGCACCCGCGAGACGACATCACGACGGCGCTGATCCAGGCCGACGTGGACGGCGAGCGCCTGACGAGTCAGGAGCTCGGCTCGTTCTTCATCCTGCTCGCGGCGGCCGGCAACGAGACGACGCGCAACGCGATCAGCCACGGCATCAAGGTGCTGACCGAGTTCCCGGCGGAGCGCGCCCGCTGGATGGCCGACTTCGATCGCATCGCACCGACGGCCGTCGAGGAGATCGTCCGCTGGGCGACGCCCGTGATCCACTTCCGCCGCACCGCCACGCGCGACGTCGAGGTGGGCGGGCAGCAGATCCGCGCGGGCGACAAGGTGGTTCTCTGGTACAACTCCGCGAACCGGGACGAGCGGTTCTGGGACGACCCGTACCGCTTCGACGTGACGCGCACGCCGAACGACCACGTCGGGTTCGGTGCGGGAGGGCCGCACTTCTGTCTCGGTGCAAATCTGGCGCGGCGTGAGATCCGGGTGATGTTCGAGGAGCTGCTCCACCGTCTGCCGGACATCCACGTGACCGGCTCGCCCGACATGCTGCAGTCGGCCTTCATCCACGGCATCAAGCGGATGCGCGTCGAGTTCACGCCGGCACGGTGACGTCCAGAAGGCATCCGCGTCGGCTTGTCGTTGCCACGTTTCTGCTGTTAGCCTTCGCCCCATGGCACACGCCGCCCGCACTGAGCCGAACGCGACGGGGAGGTTCACGAAGGAGCGGTATTTCCGCCTCGTGACCGAGGGGGTCCTTTCGCCCGACGACCGCGTGGAGCTCCTGGAAGGGGTGGTCGTCGCCATGGCTCCGCAAGGTCCGCGTCACGAGGTGGCGGGGGATCTCGTCGCCGAGGCGCTCCGCCGCGCGTTCGGGACACACGCGGCGGTGCGGGTCGAACGGTCTCTCGTCGCCGGTCGGCGTTCGGTTCCGCAACCCGACGTCGCGGTCGTCGCTGGGCGCCTGCGCGACTACGTGCGATCCCGTCCGACGACGGCGTTACTCGTGGTCGAGGTGGCCGATGCATCGTTGCCGCAGGACCGCATCACGAAGGCCTGGATCTATGCCGGCGCCGGAATCCCGGAGTACTGGATCGTGAACTTGCGCGACGACCAGATCGAGGTGTTCCGCGATCCGGACGCACGCAGGCGGCTCTACCGGGATCGGCGTACCGCCCGTGCCGGTGAAAGACTCGCGGTCCCTTCGCTTCCGGGAGCGACCGTCGCCGTCGAGGATCTGCTGCCCGACCGCTAACCCGCCAGCGCCGCCCGGAGCAGCTCCTGCACGAGCTGCGGGTTCGCCTTGCCGCCCGTCGCCTTCATCACCTGTCCGACCAGGAACCCGACGACGCGGTCCTTGCCCGCACGGAACTCCGCGGCCTGCGCGGGATGGCGGGCGACCACGTCGGCGACCGCGCGCTCGATCGCGCCCCGGTCGCTCACCTGCGCGAG
>VBKG01000279.1:0-4740 GCA_005879585.1 Deltaproteobacteria bacterium
ACCGGCTCTCGAAGCAGAAACTCATCGCTTCTCCGTCCCGCGGCTTCTGGGTCATCGTCCCGCCTGAGTACCGTTCGCTCGGGTGCCCTCCTGCCGACCAGTTCATCCCGGCGCTCATGACGCGCCTGAAGCTGCCGTACTACGTCGGCCTGCTGTCCGCGGCACAGTACTACGGCGCCGCCCATCAACGACCGCAAGCGCTCAGCGTCGTTCTGGCCAAGAACCGCCCGCCGATCCATTGCGGCATGGTGCGCGTGGACTTCGTGGCCCGCAAGCGCGTCGCGGAGGTGCCGCGTGAGAGCTTCAACACGCCGCGGGGCGCGCTGCAGGTCTCGTCCCCTGAGGCGACGGCCCTCGATCTCGTCGGCTACGCGGAGCATGCGGGAGGGCTCAACCAGGTCGCGACGGTCCTCTCGGAGCTGGCCGAGAAGATCGACGCGGAGAAGCTCGCTGCCGCTGCTGAGACCACACCTGTGCCGTGGGCTCAACGGCTCGGGTATCTGCTGGATCATCTCGGCTTGAGCGCGAAGACGGGAGCGCTGAAGGCGTACGTGCGTAAGCACGCAAGGGTGTCGGCTGATCTCTTGCCGAAGGCGCCGCGCGGGCGCGCGCGCCGTAACAAGGACTGGAGGCTCTACGTCAACGGCAAGGTGATCGAGCTTCTGCCCGGCGTGCACGGGAAGCGTGACCGATTACGACAGAGTGGATTCCTTGCGGGAGCGGCTTCATCGAAGCGGACGTGGTTCGCTGGAGCGAGGGCGTGTGGGAAAAGCCCCGCCGCCGGCTAAGCTGCCTCCGGGTTAGCGAGCTTCCGTCGTGAAGCCTCGCGTCCGCCGACGCCCGCGCTCACGGACGCGGCGAAAGGCGAGATCGCCGGCCGCATCGTGCTACGCACCCGCAGAAGGAGCTCACCCCTCGTACTCGTCGTGGCGGCGCCACCAGACGCCCGACTCGTTGCGCCCTTTCGGGGCGCGGTCGAGCCACTGGTACATGCCCCACAGGCCGTCGAGCCCGCGCGCGTAGGTGGAATACACGTGGTAGACGACGCCGTCCTCGCACACGAACGCGCTCATGCCCGGCCGCTGGCGCGTATACGTGGCCACGTCGGTTCCGGCCATGTTCGCGTTGTCGAGGACCACCGGCGGGACCGAGGCCATGTCCATCGCGTGGCCACCGCGCTCGTAGTTGTATTCGATCTTGCCCTCGCGCTGCTGCGCTTCGGTGAACGAGACGTTGAAGTCGAAGTTGAACTCGCCGCCGACCGAGGACGCCCAAGGGAACGTCCATCCCATCCGCCGCTTGTACGGCTGGATCTTCGTGAGCGGCGCGTGCGAGACCGCCATCAGCGTGACGTCGTGGTTCGCCAGGTGCACGACGAACCCGTTGAACCCGTCGGCAATCGTCGAGCAGGTCGCGCAGCCCGCCTTGTAATCGGGCCCGAACATGTAGTGGTAGACGAGGAGCTGCGAGCGTCCACGGAAGAGGTCCGCGAGCGTCGCGCTTCCTTCTTCGGTCTCGAATCGATACGCCTTGTCGATCCGCACCCAGGGCAATTCCTGCCGCCGCCGCGCGAGTTCGTCGCTCTTCCGCGTGAGCTCCTTCTCCGCGTTCAGCAGTTCGACGCGGCCGGCGAGCCATTCTTCACGCGTTCCGGTCTTGTGGTTCCTCATCGCGTTTCTCCTCTCGCTAGGATCTTGGCGTTCATGTCCCCGAGCATTTTGACCGTCAGGGAGCGTGGCATCAGCGTCGTCATGACCCGGTTCATGCGCCCGGCGACGCGCGTGGCGGTGCCGGACGCGAGCGCAGCGAGGCCCTCGGCCACACAACGCTCCGTCGACATCGGGCGCATCGGCAGGTCGGCGGGCATCAAACCGAGCTCGTCGAGCATCGGTGTATCGACGGGCCCCGGCAAGAGCACCGTCACGCGGACGCCCCGGCGATAGAGTTCGGAATGGAGCGCCTCGCCGAGGCTCAAGATGAATGCCTTCGCCGCGGCGTAATCCGCCATGTAGGGCACGCCTTGAAGGCCCATCAGCGAGGACACTAGAAGCAGGCCGCCGCGTCCACGTGTCGCCAAGCGGTTGCCGAAGTGATGCGCCAATCGCAGGTGCGCGACGACGTTCAGTTGCACGCTCTCGAGCAACGTGGCGGGCTTCGCGGCGAGGAACTCGCGGTTCGCGCTCACGCCCGCGTTCGAAACGACGAGGCCGACGTCGAGATCTGCGGCCGCAGCGGCGAGCTTCTCGAGAAAATCCTCGTGGGCGAGATCCGCTTGCACCGCGCGGTACCGCACGCCGAATTGTCCGGCGAAATCGCGGCCGATCTCCTCGAGAATGGAGACGCGGCGGGCCACGAGCACGACGTTCAACCCGTCGGCCGCGAGTTGCCTGGCGAATTCCTTGCCGATCCCCGAAGAGGCGCCGGTGACGATCGCCCAGGGACCAAAGACGCTCTTGTCGATCCGCTTCATTCGTCTGACCCGCATGCCGTGAAGCTCGCGTCGATCGCGATGTAGGGGACGTAGCGGAAGTCGCGAACCTCGGTGATGCGCTCTTCGCGCCAATCGAGCCGGATGAAATACGCCGCGCGGCTGCTCGAAGCCGGGCGGAACACCGCGATCGCCGGCAGGCCGTCGACCCAGCCCGCTTCCGCGCGGAGATCCTCGGCCCGGGTGATCTCTGGGTACTGGGTGAAGTACGAGGCGGCCGACGACCCGCGTCGTTGATACCGTGAAACGACGTCGAGCCGCGTCTCCTCGCCGAAGAGCGCGCGGAGCGCGTCCCAATCCCGCGCGTTGAAGAGGTCGGCGTAACGACGGAGCCGCTCGACGTCGACGGCGCCGGCCTCGCGCGCCCCCGCCGCCTTCGCCGCGGCGACGTTTGCGCGTGCGCGGACGAGCGCGCCCTTCACCGCCGCGACGCTGACGCCCATGGTCTCGGCCGTCTGCTCGAGCGAGAGGCCGATCACGTCCTTGAGAGCGAGCGCGCTCCGCTGCACGGGCGGAAGCGCGGCGAACACCTCGAGCGCCGCCTCCACCCGCTCACCGTCGGGCGCGTGCTCTTCGAGTTCGCGGGATTTCGCCATGTCCGCGACCACCTTCATGTCGCCGGTAGTATCGACGTTCCGGTGCTCGTAACGCCGGAGAGAATCCATCGCGGTGTTGTGCGCGATGCGAAAGAGCCAGGGACGGAGCGCCGGCGGCGACTCCATTTCCGCGAGCACGTACCAGGCCTTGGCCAGCGTGTCCTGCACCACGTCCTCGCCGTCGAAGACCGAGCCGGTCATGCGTGCGCAGTAGCGGTGGAGCTCGGGCCGAACCTCGGCGACGAGTTCGAGGAAGCGCGCTCGCGCCTCCGACGTGCTGGCCAGGAGATCGCTCATGCGAGCGGCTCGATGCCGGCGCCGGTCACCGCGATCGCGTTGACCCCGGCGGGCACGCCGCCGCATAGCGCGGTCAGGATCGTGGAGGCGACCTTCTCCGCGTCGAGGGGTACGGCGTAGCGCTTCAGGAACGCCTCCGCCGTCATTCCGTTGATCCCGCCGTACGCCGCCGCGGCGTTCATGCCGATGGTCGTGCCCTCGATCAGCTGCTTTGGCAAGACCGCGACGGCGCGGATGCCGAGCTTCTTCGCGTCGGACACCTTCTGCGCATAACCCGCGAGAAGCCATTGCATGCGCTTGGCCCCGGCGTAGCCGCCGGAGAGCGGCGAGCCGTCGATGGCGGCGCCGCTCGAGACAACGACGACGGTCGAGCCGGGCGCGAGCGGCAGCCTGAGCGCCTCTTTCAAGAAGAGAAACGACGCCTTGAGATCCGCGTTCCAGACCGCCGAGAACGATTCCCAGTCGAATTCGTCGAGTCGGGCCATCCGTGGCGGAACGCCCGCAGCGAGCACCACGAGATCGGGCCTCACCTCGTGGAGAAGACGCTCCGCGAATGCGGGATCCGCTGCATCGCCCTCGAGCGTCGTGAGCCCGTCGCCGACCTCCGCCGCAAGCGCGCGGAGCCGGTCCGCGCCGCGAGCCACCGCGGTCACGCGGACTCCCTCCGACATCAACGCCTTGACCGTCGCCTTGCCTACCCCGGAGCTGCCTCCCGTGACCACCGCAGTCTTGCCTCGTAGAGTCGTCATGTAACGAAGACGATCGAGGACGGGCGAAAAGATGCGGGTCGGTGAAGAGAAGTCGTTCCTTCGAGGCGTGACATTTGACATCACGAGCTCAGGAGGAACTGCCATGACGATTCCGGAGTCGGTCAGAACCCTCGTTACCACTGGACCGCTGGCCAACCCGGGCAGCCCATTGTGCGCTGCGTCGTTACGGAAGTCCGGCAGGCCGATCGGCGACGATCGGGGCGCATGCCCCGTTTGAGCCGAGAAGCCTCAATCGCTCCGACCCGCCCGCGCCGGGCCAGGGGCACCAGCGGCCGGGTGGCTCGACCTGACCTACTGGCGGGCGAGAAGCCGATGGACCTCCGATTCAACGCAGGCGGCAGAATGGTCTGGGACGTTGCCTTCCCAGGCGGTGTGCTTGTCGAGCGGGATGTTGGTGATGTCGGTCATGGTGTTGCTCCTTGTTGAGAGAAGCAGGGGTGGGGCGCATGGTCGCCCGCTTTTTTCCCGGCGGAGAGAAGGCCTAGTGCGGGCGGAGGGACTCGAACCCCCACGAGCGGTTAAGCTCTGCGGATTTTCTTACCGTCTACGGCTTTCGCCGCCCTGACACACGATTGCCAGGTTTGCGGTC
>VBKG01000279.1:4745-10459 GCA_005879585.1 Deltaproteobacteria bacterium
GCTCGGGATCGCCATGTGAAAGGGTTCCCCGAATTTGGGCAGTTCTACTTCGCCGGTTTCCCGCCGAGCACTCAATTTCGCCTCAAGTCCGCTGCGTCTGCCATTCCGCCACGCCCGCGTGGCACTCCCGACGATGGGCCGGAAGTATAGATCTTAAGAGGTGGGAGCTGCAAAGAGGACGGATGCCGTCAGGGACGGCCGGGAAATGGAGTGGGAAGCAGAGTGCTCTGCTCGGGGCAGGGTTCGCCGTTCGTCATGACCTTCGGCCTATTTTAAGTCCGCTGCGTCTGCCTGTTCCGCCATCCCGGCGATAGAAAAACCAGCCCTTACGCGACTCCGGTCACGACGACTCGGGCGATTTCGGGGCGATTGTGCCCGAAATTGTGCCCGTCGCCCTATCGAGCCGTCGCGCCGCCTCAGCGAGATCGGATCCGGAGACGATGGCGTCGCGGCGGTACACGCTCTCGGTCTTATACCCGGCGAGCTTCATCCCCACCGAGCGCGAGATGCCCTTATGATCCGGCGCTCGCGTTCAAGGTAGCGGGTCAACTCGTGCTGGGCTTCGAGCAGGACTCGCAGCTCGGCGACGAGCGGGAACACGCGACCATCGCGGTTGTTCGTCGTACCGGGGTCGAGGCGCACTTTTCCGCCCTTGAAGTCCACCTGCCGCCATGGCATCGGCAGGACCTCGTTGAGGATGCGCAATCCGCTGATCACCTCCACCGGTCCGCGCCATGCCCACCTCGACGGCTTCGACCTGCACGCCAACGTCGCCGTCGCGGCGAACAATCGAGGGGCTCGAACAGCTCGCCCGCCCGAGATTCGGCGCAAATAGCGGATGCGCTACTAGTGGCCTGTAACAGCTGCACCGAAAGTGGGGAGGATTCGGTGAGACAGGTCACGATAGGCCCACTTGATCGGCTTGGCTGCGCGGTTGTGATGACGGATGTAGCGCATGAGCTTGCGTGCGAGATCGCGGACGGAGGTGAAGACGCCGCGAGCGATCACGTCGCGCTCGATTTTGGCGAACCAGTTCTCGACCTGATTGAGCCACGAGGAATAGGTCGGGGTGAAGTGCAGATGGACGTTGGGGTGCACGGCGAGGAATTCCCGAACCCGCTGGGTCTTATGGGTGGAGAGATTGTCGAGGATGATGTGGATCTCGCGCCCGTTCGATTCCAGCGCGACAATCTCGCTGAGGAAGGCCACGAACTCCTCGGTGGTATGGCGGGGCGCCGTCTGACCGAGGACCGTCCCGGTGCGCGTGTTGAGCGCCGCGTAGAGCGAGAGGGTGCCGTGGCGATAGTACTCAAAGCCGTGCCGCTCAGCACGCCCCGGCGAGGGGGAGCACGGGATCGAGACGATCGAGGGCTTGGATCGCGGTTTTCTCGTCGACGCAGAACACGGCGGCGTGCTGCGGGGGATTGAGATACAGGCCGATCACGTCGGCCGCCTTCTGCTCGAAGTCGGGATCGTCGGAGGCCATGTAGCGCTCGAGCCGATGCGGCCGAAGGCCGGCCCGCTTCCAGACCCGGGCGACCATCATGTGATTAACGCCGAGCGCCTTGGCGAGCTTACGGCTGCTCCAGTGGGTAGAGCCATCCGTGGGAGGACGGCGAGTCCACTCCAGGATCTTGGCTTCCAGTTTGGGCGTACGCTTTTCGACGCGGCGGCCGCGATGTTGCGCAAACAAGCCCGCCAGCCGCTGCTGCTCGAAGCGCGCCTTCCAGCGCTGGATGTAGGCGGAGCTACAGCCGAGTGCCGTCTCGATTCCCGACCATGATTCCCCATCGGCCAGCATCAGAATCAGACGGGCGCGGCGCACGTCGCCGGCACGAAGCACCTGCGAGCGTACCCGGGCACGCAGCTCCCGGCGTTCGGGCGGGGCGAGTCGAATCGCGGGTCCAGGCGTATCGCCTGATAGCCTGCCCTGCTTTCGTTTTCAAGGTTACAGGCCACTAGTTGCCCCGCGCGGTGTGGTAGCTGCAGCTCGCGTGAATCGGGTCTTCATGCGTTTTCGCTCTCTTCTCGGTATCATCTGCCTGCCGTTTCTGCTCGGCGTCGCCGACGGCTCCGGCCAGGTTCCGACCCCGGCTCAGCAGCGCTGTATCGTTGCGCTCAATCGTGCCGGCGCCGGAGTGGCGGCTGCGGCCGCACGGAACGTCGCAACCTGCATCACGCAGGTGGCCCACACGAGGTTTTCGGGCGGGCGGACGGCGGACGAGTGCCTCGCCGGCGATCCCGGTGGCCGCCTGGCGCGAGCCCGGGCGCGCACCAACGCGCTCGCCGGGAAGGCTTGCCGTGCGCCCACGGACTTCGGACCCACGGTCGCGTCGGTGAACGCGGCGTTCACCGACGTGGTGCCCACGGTGTCCGTGTTCGGGCAGAGCGTGCAGGCGGCCGTCGTCGGGGCGAAAAGTAGTCGCCGGGGAACGGCCTGCCAGCAGTCGGCGGCTCGCAGCATGGGGGATATCACCCAGACGATCTTGCGCGAATTCAATGACTGCAAGGCAGCTGGCTTGAGGGCCGGCACCGTCCGATCCGCTGAGGACCTCGGCACATGCTGGGGGGTCGACCGGGGCGGGACGGTCGCCCGTACTATCGGTAAGGCCCGGGGCCTCGTGACCCGCAAGTGTGCGACCACTCCGATCCTGATCGCGTTTCCGGGCGCGTGCGCCAACGAGGCACTGGGCACCCTGGTGGACTGCCTGGTCAGCCAGCTGCAGTGTGCTCTATGCGTCGGCCTGTCGGCCGCGGACGCAGCCCCCGACTTGTGCTCGGCGTCCGAGCGCCTTCGCTGCACGGGGACGCCGCTCTCCACGACGACTACCAGCAGCGCGCCCCAGAGCACGTCCACGACGTCTTCGACCGTAACGACCACGACCACGCTGCCGGCGGTGCAGCCGTCCGTCGCCCGACAGTGGGACGAAGAGCTTCTCGACGCGATCCGCCGCGACAACCCGCGGCCACCGGTTCACGCGCGGAACCTCTTCCACGTCTCGGTGGCGGTGTACGACGCGTGGGCCGCGTACGATGCGACCGCGAAGCCCTACCTGACGCACGAGCATGTCACCTCGACCGACGTCGAGCGCGACCGCGCGATCACGATCAGCTTTGCCGCCTACCGCGTGCTTTCGGAGCGGTACTCGCCCGCGCTCGCGATCGGGGCGGCGGCGTCGCAGGCGAGCTTCGACGCCCGGATGAGTGCGCTCGGTCTCGACAAGACCGACACCGACACGAGCGGCCCGGGCCCGGCCGCGCTCGGTAACCGGATCGCGGCCGCCGTGATCGCGTTCGGCAAGACGGATGGCTCGAACGAGGACGGGAACTACGCGGACCCGACGTACAATCCGGTGAATCAGCCGCTGATCGTGAAGATACCGGACATCGACTTCACCACCGTGATCGACCCGAATCGATGGCAGCCCCTCGCGCTGGACAAGATCATCGGCCAGAACGGCGTGCCGCTGCCCGGCAAGATCCAGACGCCCGTTGGCTTGCGGTGGGGCAACGTGACGCCGTTCGCGCTCACCCGCGCGAACCCGACCGACCTCTACCTCGATCCCGGCCCGCCGCCGCTCCTCACCGGCGTCAACGACGCCACGGACCTCACGTTCAAGGCGCAGGTGCAGCAGGTCATCGAGCTGAGCAGCCGCCTCACGCCGGACGACCCGACGATGATCGACGTCTCGCCGGCGTCCTACGGCAACAACCCGCTCGGGACGAACGACGGTCACGGCTACCCCGTGAACCCGGTGACCGGGCAACCGTACACGCCCCAGCTCGTGAAGCGCGGCGACTTCGGCCGCCTGATCGCGGAGTACTGGGCCGACGGCCCGACCTCGGAGACGCCGCCCGGACACTGGAACGTGATCGCGAACCTGGTCGCCGACACGCCGGGATTCCAGCGGCGGCTCGGCGGCACCGGTTCGCTTTTGAACCCGCTCGAGTGGGACGTGAAGACCTACCTCGCGATCAACGGCGCGGTGCACGACGCGGCGATCGCGTGCTGGGGGGCGAAGCGGGTGTACGACGGGGTCCGTCCGATCACGATGATCCGCTACATGGGGAAGAAGGGGCAGTCGTCCGACTCCGGGCGGCCATCGTACAACCCCGACGGGCTGCCGCTCGAGCCCGGGCTGATCGAGCTGATCACGGCGCAGAGCTCGGCGCCGGGCGAGCGCCACGCCGGCCTCGTCGCGGCGGGCGCACAGCTCGGCGAGGTCGCGATCGTCGCCTGGCCCGGCGGCCCGGCGGACCCGAAGACGCAGTACAGCGGCACGCGATGGGTGCTGGCAAAGGAATGGGTGCCGTATCAGCGGTCGACGTTCGTCACGCCGGCGTTCCCGGGTTACTACTCGGGCCACAGCACCTACAGCCGCTCGGCCGCCGAGGTGCTGACGCACCTCACGGGCAGCGAGTACTTCCCGGGCGGGCTCGGGGAGTTCGCCGTGGCGCAGAACGGGTTCCTGCAGTTCGAGATCGGTCCGTCCGGACCGGTGCGACTGCAGTGGGCGCGCTACTTCGACGCGGCCGACCAGGCGGGACAGTCGCGTTTGTGGGGCGGCATCCACGTCGAGGCGGACGACTTCACGGGGCGGACGCGGGGTCACGAGATCGGGATCGCCGCCTTCGACAAGGCGGTGACGTACTTCGACGGCACGGCGGTCCCGTAGACAGCTCGAAGCTGCGGGCTTCGCCGCGATCACCTGCTATTCGAGTTTCTTATCTGCCTTACAGGGTCGTCGTGGTCGGTGACAGGCGACGATCACTTCCACTGGCTTTGCGGGTGCGGGCACCGAGTGGGCCGAGCGTTGCAGCGAGGTTCCCGGCGTGGCGGTTTCGCTGTCGAGGGTGCGGGAGCCCCGGGAATTGTCACCGATACGGGAAACCCCGCTCTGGACGGCGCCGCGGTGCCTGCGGTACTCGCCCGGCCGTGGCGGCGCCCTACGTGTTGAGCCTGGCCCATGTGCTCGTGTTGAAGCGCATCGCCGACAACCCCGACGCCGACGCCGTCAGCATCTCGGCGGCGCTCCGCTGGCCGCTGCAGGTCGTCGAGGAGTTGCTTGCCGACCTCGGACGTCAGGGGATGACCGCGCCGCCGACGAGGCACTGAGCAGCGACGTCCCCGCGGGGCAAACGGTTGCGCAACGCCCGTCCGCGCCACGGTGGGCCCGCAGCGCGAAGAGACCGCCCGCGGCGCGGCGCCGCCGCACCGTACGACGCCGGGCGCACGCCGCCACTTAGCAGCGCGCCGAGGCGGGTTTGACCCTCCGCCGCAACGCAGTGCGGACGGGTCGAGCTTCAATCGGCCGTCGGCGCTCCGGTCGGTTCCGAGGTCCACGCGTGCGCCTACGGTCAGTTCACGCCGCGACGCCTCCGCCGGACGCGGCTCTCGCGACGGCACGCGTGTTGCTGAGGTGATGCTCCGCTTCGCGCTCCTGTCGCTGGTCACCGCCTGGATCGCGGCCCTGCTGCGTCTTGCCCGAGCGTGGCGCACCCCGGCGGTCGCCCGCTACGACGCCCGCGTCGCGGTCTGACGCGTCGAGATCGTCGGGCCCCATCCGGTTGTGGGCCCGGGCCCCGTCGTTTATCTTGCCCGGGTTTCGCTT
The DNA here is from genome assembly GCA_005879585.1 of Deltaproteobacteria bacterium. Lineage (GTDB taxonomy): Bacteria > Desulfobacterota > Binatia > DP-6 > DP-6 > DP-3. The sequence continues at coordinate 10,358 of VBKG01000279.1, forward strand.
CGCCCCATATGACGCAGGCCATGCTGCGCCCGCTGCCCGAGCGGGCATCTCTGCCCGTGCTCGACGGCCGGGCGCCCACCATCGGCGGGAAATTCTTCTTCG
>VBKG01000316.1 GCA_005879585.1 Deltaproteobacteria bacterium
CGACCTCGACGATGGTCTTGAAGATGCGGAGCTGCTTCGTCTCGAGCACGGCTGGAGCCTTGGCTCAGCAAATGCGATGCCGCGTCGCGGTCGCACATCAGCGCGCGTGATACCCGCGATTCATGCATCGCATCGCGTGCCGGAGAAGTGTGCCTGCCGAGCCGGCAGCACGTTGCTCGCGCTTTCATCATCCGGTGGTATCGCGCGCGTGCGCGCGCAGGGTCGCGCGACGCGTGCCTCCGCGGCGTCGCGGCGCATCGCCGCGGCACCGCGCTTGCACTCTCCCGGTCCCTCGTGAACGCGGCAAACGCGACCATAAGCACGCATGATGGCGGGGCAAACCGGCGATGACGGCGTTCGCGGCGAGAGCGCTCGACACGATGGACGTCGCGGCGGCCCGCGCCGACGCGCGCACCGTCGTCGTCGTCGGCAACGGGATGGTCGGACATCGCTTCTGCGAGCGGCTCGCGACGCACGACCGCGACCGGCGTCTCCGCATCGTGTGCTTCGGCGAGGAGCGCCGCGCGGCGTACGACCGCGTGCATCTCACCGCGTACATGAGCGGCAAGAACGCGGACGCGCTCGTCCTCGCTGACGCCGCCTGGTACGCGTCGTGCGGCATCACGCTCCATCTCGGCGAGCGCGTGATCGAGATCGACCGCACGGCGCGGACGGTCGTCTCGAGCGCGGGCCGCCGCGTCGCCTACGACGCGCTCGTGCTCGCAACCGGCTCGGCGCCGTTCGTGCCGGCGATCCCCGGCGTGGAGACGCCGGGCGTGTTCGTCTACCGGACGATCGAGGACTTGGACGCGATCCGCGCCTGGAGCGCGCGGGCGCGCCGCGCGGCCGTCATCGGCGGCGGTCTCCTCGGCCTCGAAGCGGCGAAGGCCGTCCACGATCTCAGCCTCGAGGTGCACGTCGTCGAGTTCGCCCCGCGGCTCATGCCGCGCCAGGTCGACACCGCCGGCGGCGAAGTGCTGCGGCGGAAGATCGCGGCGCTCGGCGTGCACGTCCACACCGGGATGCAGACGCAGGCGATCCTCGGCACCGATGCGGTCACCGGCCTCCGCTTCGCCGCCGGCGACGACCTCGTCGTCGACATGGTCGTCGTCTCGGCCGGCATCCGGCCGCGCGACGAGCTGGCGCGCACGGCCGGCCTCGAGGTTGGCCCGCGCGGCGGGATCGTGGTCGATGCGCAGCTCCGCACGAGCGACCCCGACGTCTTCTGCATCGGCGAGAGCGCGCTCGCCGGCGGCATGATCTACGGCCTCGTCGGCCCGGGCTACGAGATGGCCGAGGTCGCCGCGCGCCGGCTCTGCGGCGACGAGGACGCGTCGTTCGCGGGCGCCGATCTCTCGACCAAGCTGAAGCTCATGGGCGTCGACGTCGCGAGCTTCGGCGACGCCTTCGCCGACGAAGCCGCCGGCGGCGCCCGTCCCGTCGTCTTCGAGGACCGCGTGCGCGGCGTCTACCAGAAGCTCGTCGTGAGCGAGGACGGCCGGCGGCTCGTCGGCGGTATCCTCGTCGGCGACGCCGAGCCGTATCCGGCGCTCGTCCGCGCGCTGCGCGACGGGCACGAGGTGCCGGCCCGTCCGCACGAGCTGCTCTTCGGCGCGGGCGGGGGCGCGGAGTCGGCCACGGCGCTCTCCGACGACACGCAAATCTGCTCCTGCAACAACGTGAGCAAGGGCGACATCCGGCGCGCCATCGACGCCGGGAAGCTGTCGACCGTCGGCGGCGTCAAGGCGTGCACCAAGGCGGGCACGGGCTGCGGCGGCTGCGTCCCGCTGGTGGCGGAGCTGCTCGAGGCCGAGCTCGCCGCCGCCGGCCGCGAGGTGAACCGCAACCTGTGCGAGCACTTCGCCTTCACGCGCCAGGAGCTGTTCGAGATCGTGAAGCTCGGGCGCGTGCAGAGCTTCCACGCGCTCCTCGCGAGCCACGGCACCGGCAGCGGCTGCGAGGTGTGCCGACCGGCGGTGGCATCGATCCTGGCGAGCACGTGGAACGACTTCGTCCTGAACCATGCGACCATCCAGGACACCAACGACCGCTTCCTCGCCAACATCCAGCGCGGCGGTACCTACTCGGTCGTGCCGCGCATCCCGGGCGGCGAGATCACGCCCGAGAAGCTGATCGTCCTCGGCGAAGTGGCGAAGCGCTTCGACCTCTACTGCAAGATCACGGGTGGGCAGCGGATCGACCTGCTCGGCGCGCGCGCCGAGCAGTTGCCCGACATCTGGGAGGCGCTCGTCGACGCCGGCTTCGAGAGCGGCCACGCCTACGGCAAGGCGATGCGGACGGTGAAGAGCTGCGTCGGCTCGACCTGGTGCCGCTACGGCGTGCAGGACTCGACCGCGCTCGCCATCCGGCTCGAGGAGCGCTACCGCGGCATCCGCGCGCCGCACAAGCTCAAGTCGGCGGTGTCGGGCTGCATCCGCGAGTGCGCCGAGGCGCAGAGCAAGGACTTCGGGGTCATCGCGACCGAGAAGGGCTGGAACGTCTACGTGTGCGGCAACGGTGGCGCGCAGCCGCGCCACGCCGATCTGCTCGCCGCCGACGTCGACGAGGAAACGGCCGTCAAGCTCGTCGACCGCTTCCTCATGTACTATATCCATACCGGGAAGCCGCTCGAGCGGACGGCGCGCTGGCTCGAGCGACTGGACGGCGGCATCGCGTATCTCCGCCGCGTCGTGGTCGACGACGCGCTCGGCATCTGCGCCGAGCTCGAGCGCGACATGGCGTCGCTGGTCGCGTCGTACGCCTGCGAGTGGACGGCCGTGGTGCGGGATCCGGAGCGGCGGAAGGCCTTCCGCGCGCAGGTGACCGGTGGCGCCGCGGCGGCGCCCCTTGGCTTCGTTCGCGAGCGCGGCCAGAAGCGTCCCGCCGACTGGCCCGCGCCGACGCCGATGGCGCCGCTGCCCGCCGCCGCGGACGGCGCGCGCTGGGTGCGGCTCGCCACGATCGCCGACGTTCCGCACGACGGTGGCATCACCGTCGCGCACGAGGGCGCGCCGATCGCGCTCTTCCACTTCGCGAGCCGCGGCGCCTGGTACGCGACCCAGGCCGTCTGCCCGCACCGCAAGGACGCCGTCCTCGGCCGCGGGCTCCTCGGTACGCAGGGCGACACCCCGAAGCTCGCCTGCCCAATGCACAAACGGACCTTCTCGCTCGAGACGGGGGAGGGGTTGAGCGACCCCCAGTACTGCGTGCGGACGTACCCGGTCGAGGTCCACGGCGCCGACGTGTGGGTCAAGCTGCCGCCCGCCGAGACGCTCGCGCCGGCGCGCACGTGGCGGTCGTGCGAGGAGGCGGCATCCGTCTCGGCCTGACGGAACGGCTCGCGCTCCGCGACGCGGCGAGCGTGACCGCGCTCCTCGCCGTCGCCGTGTGGGCAGGGTCGGGACGCTTCGCGTTCTTCGATCCGGCGCTCGCGGGCTACCTGGGCGCGACGCTCGTCGCCGCCTTCGGCACGACGTATCGCCTGAGCGCCTTCTGGCGCCGTCCCGCGTCGGCGGTCTACGCGCGCGCGCTCGCCCACGGTCTGCGCGCGCCGCGCCAGGCATGGACGGTGGTTCGCGCCGCCGGCCGCGATCTCGCCGCGCAACGCTTCATCGCGCGCCGCTCCCGCGCGCGCTGGGCGGCGCACCTCCTGCTCTCGCTCGGGACGATGGCGAGCGTCGCCATCACCGTGCCGCTCGTCTGCGGCTGGATGCACTTCGTCGCCGACGGCGGCGCCATCTATCGCGTGATCGTGTTCGGCCTGCCGCTCGGCCGCTTCGCGATCGCGGGACCGCTCGGCTGGGTCGTGTTCCACGCGCTCGCGCTCGCCGCCGTGGCCGTCGTCGCGGGCGCGGGATACTTCCTCGCGCTGCGGCTCCGCACGCGCGCGCTCCCCGGCGTGACGTCGTCGTTCCACGTGGGGCCGCTCGTGTTGCTCCTCGCCGTGGCGCTCTCCGGATTGGCGCTTCCGGCGACGCGCGGGTCGGCGACGCTCTTCCTGCTCGCGGCCCGGCTGCACGAGGCGCTCGTCGTGGTGCTGCTGGTTGGCCTCCCCTTCTCGAAGCTCGGGCACGTCCTCGTCCGTCCGCTCCACCTGGGCGCGCAGCTCGTGCGCGCGCCGGGGGCGCGGCGGACGACCTGCGCCGGCTGCGGCGCGGCGCTGGCGCCGGTCGCCCAGCAGGCCGCCGTCGAGCGGCTGCTCGCGGCGCGTGGCTTCCGCTTCGACGACCATCAGCGTCACTGTCCCGCCTGCCGCCGGCGACTCGTCGCGACGGCGCAGTCGGCGCTCCTCGGCGCGCACTTCCAGCCGCGCACCGCCGGCGCTCGGCCGGCGAGCCCGTCGCGAGACCAGGCGGCGTGATGGCGACGCTTCCCTGCAGCGCCGAGTCCCTGATCGAGGCGTACGGGCCGCACCTGAATCACGAGCCGCCCGGCGGCTTCGCCGCCCGCACGGCGCCCGACCGCACCGTCAACACGCACTGCTGCTTCTGCGGCCAGCAGTGCGGCGTCACCCTCGCGGTGAAGGACGAGCGCGTGGTCGGCGTCGAGCCGTGGGAGGAATTCCCCTTCAACCAGGGGAAGCTCTGCCCGAAGGGCATCAAGCGCTACCTGCAGAACAACCACCCCGATCGCCTGACCCGTCCGCTCGTCCGCACCGGACGCGGCTTCGCCCCGATCCCGTGGGACGAGGCGCTCGACATCGTGGCCGAGCGCATCCGCCGCATCCAGTTGCATCACGGACGGGACAGCGTCGCCGTCCTGTCGGGCGCCTCGCTCACCAACGAAAAGGCGTATCTGATGGGCAAGTTCGCGCGGCTCGCCGTCGGGACACGCCACATCGACTACAACGGGCGGCTCTGCATGGTGGCGGCGGGCGCCGCCAACCTGAAGGCGTTCGGCATCGATCGCGCCGCCAACCCGTGGGCCGACATCGTCGCGACCGACCTCGTGATGGTGCTCGGTTCGAACGTGTCCGAGTGCAGCCCGATCACGACCGACTACATCTGGCGCGCCCGCGACCGCGGCGCGCGGCTCATCGTCGTCGATCCGCGGCTCACGCCGATCGCGCGCACCGCCGACCTCTATCTGCCGGTCCGTCCCGGCCGCGACGCGGCGCTCATGAACGCGATCCTGCACGCCGTCGTTCGGCTGGGCGGAGTCGACGAGGACTTCATCGCGCAGCACACGACCGGCTTCGAAGCGGTGCGCGAGGCGATCGCCGATTGCGCGCCCGAGGCGGTCGAGCGTCTCGTTGGCATTCCGGCCGCGCGCATCGTCGAGGCGGCGGAGCTGTGGGTGCAGGCCCCGCGGACGATGCTGCTGCACGCCCGCGGCATCGAGCACCACACGCACGGCGTCGAGAACGTGCTCTCGTGCATCAACCTCGTGCTCGCGACCGGGAAGATCGGGAAGCCCGGCTGCGGCTACGCGACGATCACCGGGCAGGGCAACGGGCAGGGCGCGCGCGAGCACGGCCAGCGGTGCAATCAGCTCCCCGGCGGGCGCGACATCGAGAACCCGGCCCATCGCGCGCACGTCGCCGCGGCGTGGGGCGTCACCGAGTCGGACATTCCCGGCAAGGGCGCCACGGCGCCCGAGATCGTCGAGATGATCCACCGCCGCGAGGTGCGAGGACTCCTTTCGATCTGCTTCAACCCACTCGTCTCGCTGCCGGACGCGCGCTTCACGCAGGAAGCGCTCGAGCGCCTCGATTTCTTCGTCGCGATCGACTTCTTCCTGTCGGAGACGGCGCGCCACGCCGACCTCGTGCTCCCCGGCTCGCTGCACGAGGAGGACGACGGCACGGTGACGAGCGTCGAGGGCCGCGTCATCCGCATCCGGAAGGCCGTCGAGCCGCCGGGCGAGGCGCGGCGCGACTGGGAGATCGTCTGCGAGCTGGCGCGCCGGCTCGGCCAGGGTGAGCGCTTCGACTTCCATGCGCCGGCCGACATCTTCGACGAGCTGCGGCGGCTCTCGCGCGGCGGCGTCGCCGACTACGGCGGCATCACGTACGAGCGCCTCGATCGTGACATGGGCGTCTTCTGGCCGTGTCCAACCGAGGATCACCCCGGGACGCCGCGGCTCTTCGAAGGCGGCCGCTTTGGCCATCCCGACGGCCGCGCGCGCTTCCACGCGATCGAGTACCGGCCGCCCGCCGAGGACGTCGACGACGAGTATCCGATCATTCTCACCACCGGTCGCGTCGTGTCGCAGTTCCTCTCGGGCACGCAGACGCGCCGGATCGGTCCGCTCGTGGCGCAGCAGCCCGAGCCGAAGGTCGAGATGCATCCGCGGCTCGCGGCGCGCCTCGGCATCGCCGACGGCGAGCGCGTGCGCGTCGTGAGCCGGCGCGGCGCGATCGAGCTCGCGGCGCACGTCGCAGCGACCATCCGGCCGGACACAGTCTTCATCCCCTACCACTGGCCGGGCGCGCAGTCGGCGAACCGGCTCACCATCCGCGCCTACGATCCCATCGCGAAGATCCCCGAGTTCAAGGTTGCCGCGGTTCGCGTGGAGCGCGTGGCATGATCCAGGAGCTCTACATCGATCCGAACCGGTGCATCGGGTGCCGCGCCTGCGAGCAGGCGTGCAGCGAATGCCCCGGCCACGGCGGCATCCCGATGATCCATCTCGATTTTCTCGATCGCGCCGAGTCCGTGCAGACGGCCCCGACCGTCTGCATGCACTGCGAGGACCCGGCGTGCGCCAGCGTGTGCCCGGCGGACGCGATCAAGGTCGACGCCGAGGGCGTCGTTCTCTCTGCGATGGCCGAGCGCTGCATCGGCTGCGGCAACTGCGTGCTCGCCTGTCCGTTCGGCGTGCCGAAGCTCGATCCGCACCGGGATCTCATGATGAAGTGCGACCTCTGCTACGACCGGACCGCCGTCGGGCTCCGGCCGATGTGCGCGACCGTCTGCCCGTCCGGCGCGATCTTCTACGGCACGCGCGGCGAGGTTGAAGACATCCGGCGCGCGCAGCCGCTCGACCGCTTCGCGTTCGGTGCCCAGACGGTCCGGACGCGCAACCATCTGATGGTCCCGTCGCCGACCGACCTGCTCGAGGTCACGACCACGCTCGTCGCGCCGCGCTCGCGCGCCGAGCAGCTCCTGGAGGAGTGCCTGTGCTGACGCCGAACGATCCCTTCCCGATCGCCGCCGACGACGAGCGGATGCTCGACCGCCGGCGCTTCCTCTGCGCGGCCGGCGCGGCAGCCGTCGCAGTCCTCGCCGGCGAATGGACGGCCGCGCGTGCACCCGCCGAGCGCACGGGCCACGTCGTCCTCGCGGACGCGCTCGCGGTCGGCGAGGCGCGCGGCGTCGTCGCGACGAACGGCGCCGACGCGCTCGCCGTTCGCGTCGACGCGGAGACGCTCGTCGCCTTCGAGCGCCGCTGTCCGCACCTCGGCTGCCCCGTCGTCTGGTCCGCCGTGCGCGGACGCTTCGAGTGCCCGTGCCATCGCGCCGTCTTCGAGGCGCGCACCGGTCGCGTGCTCAGCGGCCCGCCGACGCGCGGGCTCACACCCATCACCCTGGAGGTCGCATGATGGAGGTCGCATGACGCTCACGAATTTCCGCAAGGCCGGCCACTGGCCGACGCTACTCGCGGCGTTTCTCTACTTCGACGTCAGCTTCTGCGTCTGGTACCTGCTCGGCCCGCTCGCCAACTTCGTCGCCGAGGAGCTGCACCTCTCGGCAACGCAGACGGGCTTCCTCGTCGCGACGCCGCTCCTCGGCGGATCGGTGCTCCGGATGGTGATGGGCACGCTCACCGATCGCCTCGGACCGCGGCGCACGGGGCTCCTCGGAATCGCGCTCACCTTCGTGCCGCTGGCGCTCGGCTGGCTCTTCGCCGATTCGCTGCCCCGGCTCTTCCTGATGGCGCTGCTGCTCGGCGTGCCGGGGGCGAGCTTCGCCGTGGCGCTGCCCCTCGCCTCGCGCTGGTACCCGCCGCGCTACCAGGGCCTCGTCATGGGGATCGCAGGCGCGGGCAACTCGGGCACCGTCCTCGCGTCGCTCTTCCTGCCGCGGCTCGCGACGGCGTGGGGCTGGCACGCGGCGATCGGCGTGATGGCGCTCCCGATGGCGGCGATCGGCCTCGTCTATTTCTTCTGCGCCAAGGACAGCCCGAACCAGCCGCCGCCGCAGCCGCTCCGCGAGTATGCGCCCGTGCTGCGCGAGCCGGACACGCTCTGGTTCTGCTTCTTCTACAGCATCACGTTCGGCGGCTTCGTCGGCCTTGCGAGCTTCCTGGGCGTCTTCTTCCACGCCCAGTACGGGCTCGACAAGGTGGCGGCGGGGGACATGACGGCGATCTGCGTCTTCGCCGGCAGCTTCATGCGGCCGGTCGGCGGCGCGCTCGCCGATCGCTTCGGCGGGAGCCGCGTGCTGACGCTCCTCTACGGCGCGGTCGGCTGTCTCCTCCTCGGCATCGCGACGCTACCGCCGCTCTGGGCCGCGACGTCCCTCTTCACGGTCACGATGGGGCTCCTCGGCGCCGGCAACGGCTCGGTGTTCCAGCTGGTGCCGCTGCGCTTCCGCCGCCAGCTCGGCGTCGTCACCGGGCTCGTCGGCGCCGCCGGCGGCCTCGGCGGCTTCTTCCTGCCGTCGCTCTTGGGCCTGCTCCGCGATCGCACCGGCACGTACTCGAGCGGGCTCGTGCTGCTCGCGGTCGTGTGCGCGGCGGGCATGGCGTCGATCCTCTTCGTCGGACGCACGTGGCGGCTCGCCTGGGCCATCCATCGCGGCGCGCCGGTCGCAGAGGGCAGCCGGGGATGAGCCTCGGCATCGTGTACCTGATCGGCGCCGGGCCGGGCGACCCGGAGCTGCTCACGCTCCGGGCGGCGCGGGTGCTCGGCCGTTGCGACGTCGTGCTGCTGGACGCGCTCGTGCACCCGGACGTGCTGCGACACTGCCGCCGCGACGTCGAGGTTCTTCGGGTGGGTAAGCGTGCAGGGAGGGCGTCCGCGTCGCAGGCGCGGATCGAGCGGCTGATGATCGATCGGGCGATGCGGGGCGCGGTCGTGGGACGCGTCAAAGGCGGCGACCCCTTCGTCTTCGGCCGCGGCGGCGAGGAGATGGCGGCGCTCCGCGCGGGCGGCATCCGCGTCGAGGTAGTGAGCGGTGTCACGGCCGGCGTCGGCGTGCCGGCGGCGCTCGGCATTCCGCTCACGCACCGCGATCTCGCGCACGGCGTGACGCTCGTCACCGGCCACACGTGCCGCGGCGGCAGCGAGCCCGACTGGCGCACCCTCGCACGGAGCGGCACGACGCTCGTCGTGTACATGGGAGTCGGCAACCTGCCGCGCATCGCGGCGGCGCTCGTCGCGGGCGGCCTCTCGGCGGACACGCCGGCCGCCGTGATCGAGCAGGGGACGCTGCCCGCGCAGCGCCACGTGATCACGCGGCTCGGTCGCCTGGCGGCCGACGTCGCGGCGGGCGGCATCGCGAGCCCGGCGCTCGTCGTCATCGGCGACGTCGTGCGGCTCGCGAATGAAGGTGTGGAATTGACTCGCCGTCGCAGGGCGGCGTAACCGCGAGCGCAGCGCGCTGATGCCGTCGCTCCTCATGCTGTCAGACCGGCGCCCGGCATAGCTATCTGCAATTCCCGGCGATGGAAGAGTACGGCCCGCTGCTGGCGAAATTCGCCGCGGTCTAGACGCGCTCGCGGCCCGCCAGCCCCGGCGGTCGCGGGTTATCGCTACTGCGCAGTGTAACCCCCATCAACCGCGAAGGTCTGGCCGGTGACGAACGACGCACCCTCCGAGCAGAGCCAGACGACGGTGCTCGCAATTTCTCTCGGCTGCCCGATGCGGCCGATCGGATGGGCCGATACCAGCATCTGCTTCACTTCCGGCGTGGTGGCGAAGTCACGAAACATCCGCGTCTCGATCGCCGCGGGAGCGACGGCATTCACTCGGACGTTGTGTTTGGCATATTCGAGCGCAACGGATTTGGTCAACCCGATGACGGCGTGCTTGCTGGCGGTGTAGACCGGTGCCTCAGGAAAGCCGACCAATCCCGCGACGGAGGCGTTGTTGACGATTGCACCGCCGCCGGTCTTCAACATCGCTGGAATCTCGTGCTTGAGCGACAGCCACACGCCCTTGACGTTAATGTCCATGATCTGATCGTAGGTGTCTTCGGTCTGATCGGGCAGCGGAGTCAGCGCCTGCTCGATCCCGGCGTTGTTGAAGGCACAATCGAGCCTGCCGAAGGTCGCCAGCGTCCGTTCGATCATCGCTTTGACATCGGGCTCCTTCGAGACGTCGGCTCGGATGAAGATCGCCTCGCCGCCGGAGGCCGTGATCTCAGCGACGACTTCCTCGCCCGCTCTCTCACGGCGTCCGCTGACGACGACCTTCGCGCCCTGCTTGGCGAATTCGATTGCGGCGGCCCGGCCGATCCCCGCGTTGCCACCAGTGATCAGTACGACTCTGCCCGCAACATTGCTCATGAGATCCTCCATCCTCGGATCAGGAAGCAAACGCGGCGCCAGAGCATCTCCACACGAATCGTCGGCCGGGATGGGTGCGCCATGGCGCGATGGCACGTGGAGGACTGCCGAGATCTCGGCGCGCGCCGGTATGTCGGCATCCTCCTAAGGCAGGCGAGTCCGTCTCGACACAGCTGCGCCGCGAGGCTACGTCCTCGGCCCGGAGAGCGGTTGGGCCATCGGTGACGCGCATCGCGACTACGCCCACCCTGCTGCTCGCCGGCTGCCTGTTGCAGCCAGCGACGGCGCGCTCCGACCGGGATCGCCCCGGCCGGACCATCGTCATCGACACGCACTCCGACTGCACGCAGCGCATCGTGTACGACGGCATCGACTTCGCGACGACCCAGCCCGACATGCAGGTGGATCTGCCCAAGATGCGCGCCGGCAAGCTCGACGCGCAGTTCTTCTCGATCTTCGTCGGCCCGTGGCAGACCGGCCAGGACGGGTACTATGCCGAGGCCCTGAAGCAGTTCGACGCCGTCCACGCGATGATCCGCGCGAATGCCGGCACCATCGCGTGGGCGAGGACCGCGGCCGAGGTCCGCGCCAACGCCGAGAAGGGCCGCATCTCGGCGCTGTTCGGGGTGGAAGGCGGCCACGCGCTGCTCCCCGGAAACGACGACGAGCTCCTCGACCACGTCCGGACGTTCTACGCGCGCGGCGCCCGTTACCTGACGCTCACGTGGTCCATCGCGAGCCCGATCGGCGGCTCGTCGGGGGACGACAGTGAGGGCCGGGGGCTCACGGACGTCGGCCGGCGCATCATCGACGAGATGGAGCGACTCGGCATGATGGTCGACGTGTCGCACGTCTCCGATCCGCTGTTCTGGGACGTCATCCGCTACGCCCGCAAACCCGTCATCGCTTCGCACTCCTCGGCCCGGCAGCTCGCGAACGTCCCGCGGAACTTGAGCGACCCGATGCTCCGCGCGATCGCGCGGAACGGCGGCGCCGTGTGCGTGAACTACGGGCCGGCTTTCCTCGATCAGGAGTACTTCGTCCGCGAGCAGGCGGTCTGGTCGCGCGTGCGCGCGCTCGGCCTCCCGCGGCGAGAGTTCTGGCGGACCGTCCGCGCCGAAGCCGCGCAGCTGACCCCGGTGCCGTTGTCCCGGCTCGTCGACCACATCGAGCACGTCGCCCGCGTGGCCGGGATCGACCACGTCTGTCTCGGCAGCGACTTCGACGGCATCCCGAGCGCGCCGGCGGGCCTCGAGGACGTGTCGAAGCTGCCGGCGCTGACCGCGGCGCTCCGCGCCCGTGGATATGGGCAGGCGGACCTCGCGAAGATCCTCGGCGGCAACGTCCTCCGCGTGCTCGCGGCCAACGAGCCGGCGCGGCGCTGACGGCCCGTGATCCGAGCAACGCGGAATCACGGCGCTGGCGTTGCAATTCCGAGCCCGCGCCTGGTAGTCAGCGTCGCGGGCGGTCAAGCCGCCGCACGGAGGAAGCCGTCAAATGAAATTCCGTCGTGTCGTCCTCGATGCTTCTCTCGCTCTCCTCGCGTTCGGTGTCGGCCCGGTGCTCGCGCTCACCCCGGGCGGCGGCCCCAAGGGCTCCGACTGCCTCGCCGAATTCGGCGGTACTCCTGCGAACTATCCGCCGGACCGGCCGCGGGAGATTCGCTGCGTGGACGGCGACCCCGCGTGTGACCAGGATCCAACCGTCGCCCAGTGCGGCATCGCGATCAGCGCATGCCTCGACGTCACCGACCCGGCGCTACCCGATTGCTCCGCGCGGCGGATCGTCGCTTTCGACGTGCGGAACTTCCAACCCACCAGTCCCGGTTACGACCCGGGCTTCACGACGCTCCGCGATCAAGTGCGGGCGATGCTTCCCGTCCCCGAGACCGATCACGACCGGTGCACGACCGATGGCGGGCAAGCTGCCGTCATCATCACCGTGCCGCTCCGCTTCGTGTCGTCGACGCAGAGTTACCACAAACGCGCGAAGATCCTGCGCACGCACCTCGATTACGCGTCCGGCAACGGAACGCACGACGACGTCGACGCGGTACGAATCGTCTGCCTGCCGGCACCCAGCCCGTGACCGTGACCCGGCGTCAGTCGCGGGCGATGAAGTTGACGCCGTCGTTGACCCTCGGCGTCGTGTACTCCGTTCCCCAGCACTCACCGTTGGACGCCTGGAGCTGCACCGTCACCGGCAGTGCAAACGGCAGAGCAACGGGCGGCAAGCTGCCGTAGCTTCCGAACACGGTCGCGCGCGCTCGTCCGTCGTCTCCCGCATGGAGGGAGATCTGCATGATCCCGTCTGGGGTTTCTCGCTTGTCGTTGTAGCGGAAACCGCGCGTCCCATCCGTCTTCCAGCAGGGTCCGAACAACGTCACGCCGCAGATGCCGCCGGCGGGGGCCAGGGCGCTCTGCGCGGCGGCGGCGATATTGGAGGCGTCGTAGACACAAATCGCATAGTCGGTCGTCGTGGTGGGGTTGCCGAACGCCGCGAACGAGGTCGCGGCGCCGGCTCTCCACTTCCACTTGATCAGGTTTCGGTCGTCCGCGGGCAGGTTGGCGAGATGGATCGATCCCTTGCCCGACCGGATGGGGCGGCGGCACGCCGCCTGCGGCGCCGCGCTGCACACCACGCGATGCCGGAACACCGCGATCGTGCCCTCGTGCGCTGCCACGTACACGTGCCGGTCGTCGGGGCTGACGGCGACGCTGCTCGCGCCGACGGTGCCGTTCTGCTGCCGCTCGACCGGTGCGAGATCCCCTTCCATCACGTCGCGCCGCGAGACGACGAGCGCATCCGCGGCGTCAGCGTCGTAGAGGTACCCGCCGTCCGCGCTCACGCGCAGCGCGCTCGGCCCGGAGATCCAGTCCGCCGCCGGCACGAACCATCCATCGAAGTGGAGCGCCCCCGTCGCTTCCTCCCGCTCGAACACCACGATCCCTCCGGGGGCGCCGTTCGTGTGTGCGTCGCCGGCATAGAGGTGCTCGCCGTTTCCCGCGATCGCCAGCGCAACGGGCGCCACGAGCGGCTCGGGACGCCGCACGTCGAACAGAGACAATGCGCCGGTCGAGGCGTCGCGCTGGAACGTCACCACTGCATCGCTGGCACTGCCAGCCACGTAGACCTGGCCGCCATCCGGGGCGACGACGACGCTGCTCGCGCCAGCAAGGCCGTCGATCCCGCCCAGCCCCTGCTTCTTTGCCTCGACGAACGTGAGGGCGCCGGTGGTACCGTCGCGGGCGAAAACCGCCACCGCACCGTCGCGGATCGCCGCGACGTAGACATGGAGGCCGTCCGGACTCGTCGCCACCTCCGCGGCTCCCGACAGTCCGTCGACGCCGGCCTCGCCTTGCTTCTTCGCCTCGACGAACGTCAGCGCGCCCGTGGTCGCGTCGCGGCGGAAGACCGCGACCGCCTGATCGGCGTCTGCATCCGTGGAGTCGAAGCCGCTCGCCACGTAGACGTTCGCGCCGTCGGGGCTCACCACGAGCGAGTGCGGCCGGCCGAGCCCATCGACGCCGCCTACCCCGTCACGCTGCACCCCGACGAACGTCAGCATCCCGCTCGCAGCGTCGCGGCGGAACGCCACCAGCGCGTTGTCGAGAAAGCCCGTCGCGTAAACGTGCGCGCCGTCGGAACTGACGGCGACGGACGACGCGAAGGCCAGGCCCTCGACCCCCGCCACGCCGTTCCGCTGCACCTCCACGGACACGAGACTGTTGCTCGCCCGCGCCACCGGCGGCGCGGCAACAGAGATCGCGAGCGACAGGCTGATCAATGGAAGTCTCGTGACCCGCAATCGCCCCATCGGTCACCTCACGTCGGCCGGCTACGCATGTCCGCAGCTCTTCGCGCAGGGTTACGTACCACGCCAGATGGTAGAGGCGTCAACTAAATCCACCCACCCATTGCCGAACGTACCGTCCGCGAAGTAGGCGTCGGACGACGCCCCAAGGGAGATCGAAGCATGCCGACTTCCACCGCCACCGACGCAACCATCGAGCACCGCCACCACTTCCGATTCCATGCGCCGCACCGCCATCTCGCATCCGCCTTCGGCGACGATTGGTTCGGTGTGAAGGCCGAGGCGTTCGCCCGCTTCTTCGGCACGCCCACGTTCCTCATCGGCCAGAGCGCAGTGGTGGCGGTCTGGATCGCGGTCAACGTCGTCGGCCTCACGCGCTTCGACGTCTACCCTTTCATCCTGCTGAACCTCGCGTTCAGCCTGCAGGCCGCGTACGCGGCGCCGCTCATCCTGCTCGCCCAGGCCCGTCAGGCCGATCGCGACAAGGCGCTCACCGACGCCGACGCCCAGCACCGCGAGGCCCTCGCGCACGCGAGCTTCGAACGCCAGGAGCTCGCGGCGCAGCAATCGGCGCAGCTCCTCGAGCTCCTCGAGCAGAACACGCGGCTCACGCAGCTCACACAGGAGCTCAGCCAGCACATCGAGCGGCTGACGGACGACATTCACCGGAAGGTCGTCGCCGCGT
Organism: Deltaproteobacteria bacterium; assembly: GCA_005879585.1. Taxonomy (GTDB): domain Bacteria; phylum Desulfobacterota; class Binatia; order DP-6; family DP-6; genus DP-3. The sequence goes on from VBKG01000316.1 coordinate 14,952, forward strand.
AGCCGCACGCGGGAGCGCGACCCGAGACTCATGTCTCGGGTCGGAGCCAATCTCGGGTCGGCCTCCTAGAGGCCGAACGCGTGTCGCATGCTTCGCGCACGGCGGGCCTGCCCGAGTCCTCGAACCCGGAGCAGCCGCTCGGCCGTTCTCAGCAAGGAGTAGTGGGTGAACGGCCGACCCGACGTCGCACCGCGTGGCGTCGAGGGGCTCACGACGATGGTCACGACGTGGCAGGATTCGTCGGCAGGGTTGGCCGCACAGTCCTCGCCAATGCCACCGCCAGCGCCCTCGTCGAAGGTGACGAACACGACCATGCGACGCGCCTGATAGGCCGCGCTGTTCAGGATCTTCGGCAGCTCGGTCGAGAGCCACGTGTCGCCGTTCTGGATCGCGGTGGGGTCCGGGCCGTCGTGCATGTCGTGCACGCTGTTCGGCGTGACGAAGGCGAAGGCCGGGAGCGTGTCGTTGTCGAGATCGGTCTGCAGGTCGGTGTAGGGAACGTCGAACATGCTGCAGCCGGAGAGGCTCGAGAGATAGGGCGGCGGATTGTGGCGCACGGCGTAGCCGACGAAGCCCGTCGTCTGGCAATTCGTGAGCATGGACTCCATGTAGCCCTTCCATGACAGCACCTGGGCGAAGATGCTGGGCGCGTTGGTGCTGCACGTCGCGCTCGGGCTGCAGTCGAGATCGAACTTGAGCAGGTCGGGCAGCGCGAGACCAGTCACCGCGCCGACGTAGTTCGGAAGGCTCACGTGCGTGATGTTGTGGTAGTTCGTGGCGAGCCCGCAGTTGGCGATGAGAGCATTCATGAAGGGCGCCGCCGACGAGCCCACGATCTGACCGAAGCTGTGGTTCTCCATCCATATCCAGAGCACGTGGTCATACCGGCTCGGGTGAACCCGGCGAACGCCACAGAAGGCACCCATCGGCGACTGCGCCCGGACCGGCCCGGGCACGACGAGCAGAGACGCAGCGAGAGCGAACGCGGCGACGAGCTTGGTCATGGTGGAGAGCCTCGCGCAGGCCGAACGGCGCTGTCAAGAAGAAATGCTGAAGTGCGGGCTACCGGGCTCGCGCGATGGCCTCGAGCAGCTCGCGCCGGACGCGTTCGACGTCGGTCAGGGGGCTCCGGCGGAGCCCGCCGATCTCGGCTGCGGTGTACGGGCTGAAGTCCGCCGGCAGGTCGTCGCGGCCGAAGCGCTCGAGGATCCAGTTCAGGACGCCCGCCGTCGCGGCGTCGTCGAGCGGCGCCTGCGCGACACCGGGCACGCGCGCAACGTATTCGCGGCCCCCGCGGACACGCAGGAACTTTCCGACCGACCCCGCCAGTGCCGGGACGCTGCCCGGCGTGCCGCTGCCGTCGGCGCGGTGGCATCCCTGACAGTTGAGCGCGTAGTCGAGCGCCGGGCCGCTCACGTCGGCCGCGGTCGCGATGCCCGCCGCGACGAGCACGACGGCGACGGCGCGAATCACGACCGGGTAGCGACGCCGAGCACGACGGCCACCGAGCAGTTCACCGCGCGGCTCTTGGTGCCGAAGCACCAGAGGAGGTCGTTGTTCTTCGACGTGAAGTAGAGCGGCTTCTCGCCCTCGGTCCGCGTGCACCGGCACCGCAGGCACAGCGACTGCCCGCAGCAGTCGTTGTACGAGATGATGTAGTCCTTGCCGTCGCCCGGGTGGCGGCACGTGCCGATCCACGTGACCGGCGACATCTCCGTGCCCGGCGGACAGGCGTTCTGCGAGCCCCCGCAGCAGGCACAGAGGAACCCGTCGATCGCACAGTGGCGCCAGTAGTTGCAGCTCTTCGGATCCCCCGCGTCGCCCTTGAGCGCCGCATCGTCGGGCGGCGGGAGGCGTCCATCCTCCGCGGCGCGGGCGACGGGCAGGACGGGGAGCGTCGCGCCGACGAGGAACGACCCGAACCGCGTGAGCACGCTCCGGCGCGACGTGCGCTGCGCCATCTGCCGCGCAAAGACCTCGACGAAGCGGTCGAGCCAGCGCCGGCGGTCGATCACGATGCCACCTCGCCCGCGGCGCGTGCGAGGTAGTCCTGCACCGACGCGACGCCACGCTCGTGCGCCTCGAGCAGGCTCTCGAGGTGCTCGCGCGTGTTCACGAGCCCCTTCGCACGGACGATGCCCGCGGCGTCGAGCAGCACCGCGTAGGGCAGCTTCTCCACGCGATACGTGACGCCGAGCGCGGGCGAGAGCACGTAGGACGCCGGATCGAGCCGGTGGTCGCGGACGAACGTCACGTGCTCGTCCCGCGGCCCGTCGCTGGCGAGCACGAGGCGGAGCGCGGGCGCCTCGTGGCGCACGAGCGAGCGCAGCGCCGGCAGCAGGCGCTTGCACACCGGGCACGTCGGCGACAGGAAGAAGAGGAGCGTCGTCGAACCGTCGGCGCTCGGCCCGCCGACGTCGCGCGTCGCTCCTGAAAAGGTCTCGACGTGGATCACCGGCGCCGTTTCGCCCACCGCGGGGCCTCGTCCGACCATCAGCGCGCCCGCCGGCGCCACGCGCTCGTAGAGGACACCGATCTGGCGGACGAGCGCCGCCACGGTGCCCGCCAGCAGCACGACCACCACCCACAGGACGACGTTCGAGACGATGAGCGCCTGGTTCATGCCGCACCCCGGAGCCGTGCGAGCGCCGGCGCCTGTGCCAGCAGGCGATCGAGCGACGCGTACAGCGCCGCGAGCGTGGCCGTCGCCGCGGTCACGGTGAGCGCGTCGACCCACAGGAGCGGTCGCGGGCGGACTGGAACGACGGCGACCAGCACGGTCGCGGCGAGCAGCGCGTTGCGTACCACGAGCCCGCCGCTGATCGGCTGCCGGTGCGCAGGACCCGCACAGCCGCAGTCGAGATGCCGCCGGCCGCGGGCGAGGTTGATCGCCATCGCCACCGCGTACACGCAGAGGAGCGCCGCCGCCGTCAGCGGACCGAGCGCTCGCCACGACGACACGAAGAGCACGACCGCCACGGCGAGCTCGGCGCCGATCGTGAGCATGGCGGCGGGCCAGACGAACGGGGCCGGCAGCAGGCGGTAGTCGGCGAGCGTCGCGCGGAAGCGAGCCGGGTCACGGACCTTGTGGCTTGCCGCGACGGCGAACAGCAGCGCGAAGGCGGTCCTCAACGTCAGGTCGGCGGCGGGGTCCATCGTCACGGCGTGAACAGCAGGCTCCCGGCGAGCCCCGGCTCCGAGATATGGCGGACGACCGCGCCCGTCATCGCGTCGTGGATCGTGAGCGTGGGCGGAATCGACGCCGAGGCGACCAGCACCGGGTGCTCGTCCTGGGTGACGAGGATCCGTTCGACACCGGGGTTCGGCAGCACCTTCGGCAGGAGCCAATCGGTGAAGCGCGCCGCCCGCCGTCGTCCGCTCTGGGCAAGCTGCTCGCCGACGAAGCCGGCGAGCGGATTGACGACGGGGATGCGTTGCACGCGCCGGTGCGTTCCGAGGTCGTAGACCCAGATCTCCGTACCGGCGTCCTTGTGCGTGTCCGGGCCGCCCTGGTGCATGAGCGCGTAGAGCCGGCCCGACGCGGCGTGCACGGCGAGGTGCTGGGCGCCGCCGATCCGCCACGAGGCGCGCCGCCCGGCATCGTCGACCAGCGACCACGACTCGCCGAAGCGCGGCGTTTCACCGCTCATGTCGACCGGGTGCACCACGCCCTCGAAGGAGACGAAGAGCCACTCGTTGCCGCGGCGCACCGCCTTCTCGGTGACCGGGTCCTTCTGCGGGTCGAAGAAAGGCTCGGTGCGCTCGACGTGGGCGGCCTGTCCGGTGTCGTCGAGGGCGACGGTCAGCGCGGCGCCGTTGGCGCACAGCATGAGGAAGCGGCGCGGGCCGGCTGCGTAGACGAGGCTGCAGCCCGGCGTCGGAACCTCGGTGGTGAAGCGCCGCGCCTTGACGTCGACGATCGACAGCGACGTCACGGGCGTCAGGTTGAAGACGGCCGCGAAGCGTCCGTCGTCCGACAGCGCGTTGGCGGCGTTGCCGGGAAAGTACTCGGCGCGCCGCGGCGGGATGCCGATCTCGTCGAGCGGCTGGAGCGTCGAGGCGTCGTAGACGGTGACGACGTCGGTCCGATCGCCGCGCACGCCGCGCGAGTAGAACGTCTCCGGGAGGTACACCTCGCGATGGTCGGGCGCGAAGAGCGGCGCGATGACGAAGCCGACCCCGGCGGTCCCGGCGCTGAGCGTGCCGAGCAGCTCGCCCGTGTCCGCGTCGAAGAGCGCCGTCCGGTGCAGGAGGATGTCGCTCAGCCAGAACCAGTGGGGTCCCGGCCGCACCGGCAATGTGGTGACCTTGCCCACCGCCTCGCCGGAAAGCTCGGCGCGGACGACGGCAGCGACGGCGAGCGAGAGAAGGATCGCCGTGAGCCGTGGACGGCGGGTCCGCGGTACTCTCAGTCGTCGCATCGGGGGTGGAAACCGCGGCGCCCTATACCATGGGCCAGATCGTGGTAATAGACGCGCATGGTCGTCGTCACCAACCGCATCCCCATCGCCCGAGGGCACGAGATCGACTTCGAGGACCGCTTCAAGCGGCGCGTCCACCTGGTCGATCGCCACCCTGGCTTCGTCCGGAACGAGGTCCACCGCCCGCGCCCGATGAAGTTCGAGCACGAGCGCGGCACGTGGGTGGAGGACCCGGATGCCCAGGGCTACTACGAGGTGAAAACCTGGTGGCGCAGCTTCGCCGACTTCGTCGCGTGGACGCAGAGCGCCGACTTCGCCGAGGCGCATTCGAACCGGCCGCCGCGCGAGATGTTCAGCGGGCCGAACGTCCTCGAGGTGCACGAGGTCTTCACCAGCACGGATCTCGACGTCGGCGCGAAGTGAAGGCGCGCAAGCGCTCGGCGGGCGTCGTCGTCGTGCGGCCCGGCGACGACGGCTGGCGCTACCTCGTGCTGCGTGCGTTCCGCAACTGGGACTTCCCGAAGGGTCTCGTCGAGTCCGACGAGCAGCCGCTCGCGTCCGCATTGCGCGAGGCGCGCGAGGAGGCGGCGCTCGACGCGCTCGAGCTCCGCTGGGGCGAGGCGTTCCGCGAGACGGAGCCCTACGCGGGCGGGAAAGTCGCGCGCTACTACGTCGCGCTGAGCGCGGCCGGCACCGTGCGACTGCCCGTGTCGGCAGAGCTCGGCCGTCCCGAGCATCACGAGTACCTCTGGGCCTCGTACGCGGAGGCGCGGCGCCTCGTAGCGCCGCGCCTGCACCCGATCCTCGACTGGGCGAAGTCGCTCGTCGAGGGCTCGCCGGCGTGAAGCGGCCATCGCTGGCATCAGCCTGCGTCACCGGCTATCTGGCGCCTCATGATCAACGATCTGTCGTCCTTCGCTGCCACGATCGTCCGGCTCGGCCGAGGAATCACGCCGCGCATCACCGCCGACCGGCGGCCACAGCCGGAGCGCATGCTCGAGCTCTACGACTTCGAGGCGTGTCCCTACTGCCGCAAGGTGCGCGAGGCCCTGTCGGAGCTCGACCTCGACTACCTCGACCATCCGGTGGCGCACGGCAGTCCACGACGTGCAGAGCTCGTCCGGCTCGGCGGCAAGATGCAGGCACCGTACCTCTACGACCCGAACACCGAGACGGGCCTGTACGAGTCCGACGACATCGTCGCGTACCTGAACCAGACCTACGGGAACGGTACGGCAGCCGGATGGCGCGTGCCCCTCCCGAGCTTCGTCGACAACATCGACTCCATGCTCGCGAGCGCGATGCGGCTCGGGCGCGGCGGCCGCTGTCGCTCCGAAAGGGTACGGCCGCCCATGCAGCCGGTCACGCTCTACAACATGGAAGGCTCGCCCTACTGCCGGAAGGTCCGCGAGGCGCTCAGCGAGCTCGACGTCGAGCACGTCGTCCGCAACGTTCCCAAGGGCAGCCCGAAGCGCGCCGAGCTCGCACGGCGCGGCGGCAAGGTCCAGGTGCCGTATCTGGTCGACCCGAACACCGGCCGCGAGATGTACGAGTCGGACGACATCGTCGCCTACCTCGAACGGCAGTACGCGGCGACGGCCGCGCCCGAGGGCGCCGCATCCGCGACGGCGTGAATCAGGCTCGCGCCGCTGGCTCGAGGACGACGACCGGGATCTGTCGCGTCGTCCGCTGGCGGTACGTCTCGTAGCTCGGGTCGAGCTGCACGATCAGCTCGTCGCGACGGCGGCGGAGGTCCACGCCGCCGGGCGGGCGGTCACGAGCCGTCCGGGGACGTCGCCGGCACGACCGCCGGCGCGGCGGCGAGCCGTGCGCTGCGCGGGCCGCGCGGGCGGAACGCCTGGCGCAGCTCGCGCTTCCGGAGGCGAATCGCGTCCGGCGTGATCTCGACGAACTCGTCCTCGTCGATCCACGCGAGGCCCTCCTCGAGCCCCATGAAGCGGTGAGGGACGAGCCGCACCGCTTCGTCGTGGCCCGAGGCGCGCATGTTCGTCAGCTTCTTCTCGCGGCAGACGTTCACGTCGAGGTCGACGTCGCGCGAGTACTCGCCGACCACCATGCCTTCGTAGACCGGCGTCCCGGCGGGCACGAAGAGCATGCCCCGCTCCTGGAGGTGAAAGAGCGCATAGGGAGTCGCCGTCCCATGGCGGTCGGCGACCATCGCTCCGTTCGTGCGGCCCGCAATGGGTCCATGCCAGGGCGCATAGCCGTTGAACAGGGCATTCAGCGTGCCGCTTCCCCGCGTGTCCGTCAGGAAGAGCGATCGGAAACCGATCAGCCCGCGCGACGGCACGACGTACTCGATCCGCACTCGGCCGCTACCCTGGTGGTCCATGCGCGTCATCACTCCGCGACGGACGCCGAGCAGCTGCGTCACGACGCCGACGTGGTCCTCGGGCACGTCGACGAGGAGCAGCTCGGTCGGCTCCTCGACGACGCCGTCGCGGTCGCGCAGCAGCACGACGGGTTTGGAGACCTGCAGCTCGAAGCCCTCGCGCCGCATGGTCTCCACCAGGATCGCGAGCTGGAGCTCGCCCCGGCCGAGCACGCGGAAGCTGTCCATCGACCCCGTCTCCTCGACCCGCAGGCTGACGTTCCGGCGGCTCTCCTGGAAGAGCCGCTCGCGCAGGTTGCGCGACGTCACGCGGCTCCCCGACCGTCCGGCCCACGGGCTCGTGTTGATCCCGAACATCATTGCGATGGTCGGCTCGTCGATCCGAATGGGCGGAAGCGCTGCGGGACGTTCGCGGTCGGCGATCGTCTCGCCGATGTTGATGTCCTCGATGCCGGCGACCGCGACGATGTCGCCCGCAAGCGCGCGCTCGGTTTCGACGCGCTTGAGGCCTTGCCACGCATAGAGATGCGTCAGCTTGCAGGGCGCCTGCGAGCTGTCGTTCCGGCAGAGCACGTACTCGCCGCCGGCGACGAGCTCGCCGGCCACGACGCGGCCGATCGCCAGCCGCCCGACGTAGTCGTCGTATCCGAGGTTGTTGGCTTGAAAACGCGCCGGCGCGTCGGGCTCGTGCAGCGGGCCGGGCAGGAAGCCGATGATCGCCTCGAACAGCGGCCGCAGGTCGGCACTCTCGCCGCCGAGATCGCGCGTGGCGGTCCCGGCCCGCGCGTTGGTGTACAGCACCGGAAACTCGAGCTGCTCTTCGCGCGCGCCGAGATCGATGAAGAGCCCGTAGATCTCGTCGAGCACCGCGGCCGGTCGCGCGTCGGCGCGGTCGATCTTGTTGAGACAGACGACGGGAGAAAGGCCGGCCTCGAGCGCCTTCCCGAGGACGAAGCGGGTCTGCGGCAGCGGCCCCTCCGAGGCGTCCACCAGGAGCAGCACGCCGTCGACCATCGCGAGCGTGCGCTCGACCTCGCCGCCGAAGTCGGCATGGCCTGGCGTGTCGACGATATTGATGCGCACGCCTTCCCACGTGATGGTGGTGTTCTTCGCGAGAATGGTGATGCCCCGCTCCCGCTCGAGCGCGAACGAGTCCATCACCCGTTCGGCGACGGCCTGATTGGCGCGGAACACGCCCGTCTGGCGCAGCAGCGCGTCGACGAGCGTCGTCTTCCCGTGGTCGACGTGTGCGATGATGCCCACGTTGCGGACGTCGGAGCGGCGAGCCGGAGCGGTCACGGACGCGCATCCTGACGAGCCGCGCGCGGTCGGTCAACCGCCGCGGCGGCCTCCCATGCAGGCCCGGTAGCGCCATCCCATCCATCGACCACGGCACCGGAGCGTTCAAGCTGCATAGCTAACGAACTTCGGCGCCGTGGGGCGTCGCACAGCGGATGGGCATTGGTTGCATCGCTGCGCACCCTCTTGCGTCCGTGCGGGTCGCAGCAGCTCGCGGTGCCCAACTTTCGTTGGAGTTTCGCGGCCCGTTGGGGCACGTGCCTTGCTCGGGGCGTGCGCAACATGTCCGGGAAAGCATCGCCTTTGCGCGACCACATAGCTTGCAAGCCGTTTGGAACGGCGCGGCATCGCTCGACTTCGGGGGGGACTCCCATGCGCTTCGGATCGACGTCTACACTCGCACGGACTCTGCGGCTCGTACCGGCCGCGGCGCTGCTCGGCCTCGTGGCGGCACTCTCGCCGTCCGATGCGGCGGCAGCGATCGCCCTCGTGCGGAACGTCGGCTCCGCGAGCAGCGGCGCCACCGGCACGACCATGGCCGTGACGGTTCCGACGGGGGGCATCCCGGCGGGGCACACGCTGATCGTCACCGCGACCCTCGACCCGCAGGCGGGCACGGTGTCGTGCAGCGACAGCAAGGGGAACACGTACCGGACGGACGTCGACGTCGCGCGCGGCTCGGGCACCGACGGTGTCCGGACCGTCGTCTGCTCCGCCGCCATCCGGACGGCGCTCGTCGCCGGCAACACGGTCGTCATGAGCCACCCATCGGTGATGGCACGGGCGATGAACGTCGCCGAGTTCTCGGGCTACCTGACCCCGACGCTCGACCGGAGCGCGTCGGCGGGCGGCGACAGCGGCACCGTGGCGTCGGGTGCGACCGCGGTCACCACGCAGGCGAGCGAGCTCGTCATCGGCACCGTCGGCCTCGAGACGAAGCACCCCGACGGCTACGGGTCAGATGCCACGTACATCAGTCTCCCCTACGTCGTTTCGGAGACGGTCCCGAACGGGACGACGAAGCAGGTGAGCCTCTACACGCAGTACCGCATCACCTCGACGACGGGCTCGTTCAGCACCACCGGCACGATCCAACCGAGCCGTCAGTGGGCGGCCGCGCTCGCGACCTACAAGGAAAACTGCGGCAACGGCATCGTCGACGCCGGCGAGCAGTGCGACGGCGGAACCTGCTGCACGGCGACGTGCACGTTCGTCGCCTCCGGCACGGTCTGCCGCACCGGCGGCGGCGTCTGCGACGTCGCCGAGGCCTGCACCGGCGCGAGCGCCACTTGCCCGGCCGACGCCAAGCGTGCCGCGGGCACCGTCTGCCGCGCGGCCGCGGGACCCTGCGACGTCGCCGAGAGCTGCGACGGCACGAGCAACGGCTGTCCGGCCGACGGCTTCGCACCCGCGATGACGATGTGCCGCGCGGCCGCCGGCGATTGCGACCTCCCCGAGTACTGCACCGGCAGCGCCGCCGCCTGCCCGGCCGACACCTGCAAGGCGTCGGGAAGCGGCTGCCCTGACGACGGCAATCCCTGCACCGCCGACACCTGCGACGGCGCGAGCATGAAGTGCCAGCACCCCGCCGCGAACGCCGGCGCAGTCTGCCGCGCGTCGGCGGGCATCTGCGACCCCGCGGAGACCTGTACGGGCACGAGCACGAGCTGCCCGGCCGATGCCAGGAGCCCGCAGGGCACGACGTGTCGGGCCGCGGCGGGCCCCTGCGACCTCGCCGAGACGTGCGACGGGACGAGCGCCACGTGCCCGACCGACGCGTTCGCTCCCGCGACGACCGAGTGCCGGGCCGCCACCGGCGAATGCGACGTGGCCGAGCTCTGCACCGGGAGCGGCGCGAGCTGTCCGAGCGACGCGAAGAAGGCAGCCGGCACGGCGTGCACGGACGACGGGAACGTCTGTACCCTCGACCAGTGCGACGGCGCGAGCGCGGTCTGCCAGCATCCGGCCGGCAACGCCGGCGCGGTCTGCCGCGCCGCTGCGGGGCCGTGCGACGTGGCCGAGACGTGCAGCGGGTCGAGCGCGTCTTGCCCGTCTGATGCGAAAGCGTCTCACGACACGGTCTGCCGGCCGGCCGCCGGTCCCTGCGACATCGCCGAGACGTGCGACGGCCTCGCCGACGCATGCCCGGCGGACGCGTTCGCCGGGGCGACCACGATGTGCCGGCCCGCGGCCGGCGAGTGTGACGTCGCGGAATTTTGCGACGCTCAGACGCCCTCGTGTCCCGCCGACGCCACCAAGGCGAGCGGCACGGCATGCACGGATGACGGCAATCCCTGCACCATCGACACGTGCGACGGGGCCGGCGTCTGCCAGCACCCGGCGGGGAACGCGGGCACGGTCTGCCGCCCGGCAGCAGGCATCTGCGACGTGGCCGAGAGCTGCAACGGCACCGATGCCGCCTGTCCCGCCGATGCGTTCGCTCCTGCGTCGACGGTCTGCCGCGCCGCCGCAGGCATCTGCGACGTCGCCGAGACGTGCACCGGGTCGGCCGCTGAGTGTCCCGCCGACGCCTTCCAGCCGTCGACCGTCGAGTGCCGGTCCGCCGCCGGCGACTGCGACATGGCGGAGACGTGCACGGGCGGGAGCGCCGCGTGCCCTGACGACGCGTTCAAACCCGCTTCGGTCGAGTGTCGTCCCGCCGCCGGCGTTTGCGACATGGCCGAGAGCTGCACGGGGACGAGTGCGGCGTGCCCGGGCGATGCGTTCAAGCCCGCCACCACCGAGTGCCGGCCCGCAGCCGGCGACTGCGACGTCGCTGAAAGTTGTACCGGAGCAAGCGCCGGGTGTCCGGCCGACACGTTCAAGTCCACGTCGGTCGAGTGCCGGCCCGTTGCCGGTGACTGCGACGTCGCCGAGAGCTGCACCGGCTCGAGCGCCGCGTGTCCGGCCGACGCGTTCAAGGACTCATCCGTCGAGTGCCGCACGGTTGCCGGTGACTGCGACGTCGCCGAGAGCTGCACCGGCTCGAGCGCCGCGTGTCCGGCCGACGCGTTCAAGGACTCATCCGTCGAGTGCCGCACGGCTGCCGGTATCTGCGACGTCGCCGAGACGTGCACCGGCGCAACGGCAACCTGCCCCGGCGACGCCTTCAAGCCCGCGACCGTCGCGTGCCGCGCCGCCGCCGGTGACTGCGACATGGCCGAGAGCTGCACCGGTGCGAGCGCCGCGTGCCCGGCCGATGTCCTGAAGCCCGCCACCGTCGAGTGTCGCGCGGCCGCCGGCGACTGTGACGTCGCCGAGAGCTGCACCGGCACCGATGCCGCCTGTCCCGCCGATGCGTTCGCTCCTGCGTCGACGGTCTGCCGCGCCGCCGCAGGCATCTGCGACGTCGCGGAGAGCTGCACCGGCACGGCTGCCGCGTGTCCCACCGACGCGTTCAAGGCCGCGACCGTGGAATGTCGCGCCGCCGCCGGCGACTGCGACGTCGCCGAGAGCTGCAGCGGCGACAGCGCCGCCTGCCCGACCGATGCGTTCAAGCTCGCGACCGTCGAGTGCCGGCCCGCCGCTGGCGATTGCGACCTCGCCGAGAGCTGCAGCGGCGACAGCGCCGCCTGCCCGGTCGATGCGTTCAAGCCCGCCACCGTGGAATGCCGCCCCGCCGCCGGCGACTGCGACGTCGCCGAGAGCTGCACCGCCAACAGCGCCGCGTGCCCCGCTGACGCGCTCCGGCCGGCGACCTTCGAGTGCCGTCCGGCGGCCGGCGAGTGCGACGTCGCGGAGACCTGCACCGGCGCGAACGTCGCGTGCCCCGACGACTCCTTCAAGGCGGCCACCGTCGAGTGCCGGCCCGCGGCCGGACCGTGCGACGTCGCCGAGACCTGCACGGGGGCGAGCACCGTCTGTCCCGCGGACGTGAAGAGCACCGCCACGTGCCGCCCGGCGGCCGGCGTGTGCGACGTCGCCGAGCAGTGTGACGGCGTCAGCAGCGACTGCCCCGCCGACGCCTTCGCGCCGAGCACCGTCGTGTGCCGTCCGGCCGCCAAAGCGTGCGACGCGGCGGAGAGCTGCACCGGTTCCAGCGCGGCATGCCCCGAGGACGCCTCTGCCCCCGAAGGCACCTCCTGTGACGACGGCAACGCATGCACGGCCGATGACGTGTGCCGCAGCGGCTCGTGTACGGGAGACGCGCGGATCCTCGAGGGCGCCGCGTGCAACGACGGGAACTCCTGCACCGCGGACGACGCCTGTGAAGGCGGCGCCTGCATCGGTACGCCTCGCGCCGACGAATCCCCGTGCGACGACGGCAACCAGTGCACGGGATCCGACACGTGCATAGCCGGCGACTGCGTCGGCGCCGGGCTCGACGACGACACCCCCTGCGACGACGCCAACGACTGCACGGAGCACGACAGCTGCCAGGGCGGCATCTGCGCCGGCACGCCGCTCGCGGACGAGACCCCGTGCAGCGACGCGAACGACTGCACCGAGAACGGCGTGTGCCGCGGGGGCCGGTGCGCCGGAACGGCACTCGCCGACGGCACCGCCTGCGACGACCTGAATGCCTGCACCGGCCTCGACACCTGCCAGAACGCCAAGTGTGTCGGTGCGCCGCAGGCTGCAGCGAGCGCGTGCGCGGACGACGCGAATCCCTGCACGCAGGACATCTGTGACGGCTCGGGAGCCTGCATCCACCCCGTGGATCAGAACGGCGCGAACATCGTCTGCCGCGCCGCCGCCGGCGACTGCGACGCACCGGAGTTCTGCACCGGGTCGCGTGCCTATTGCCCGCCCGACGCGAAGAGCACGGAGATCTGCCGGCCCGCGGCCGGGGCCTGCGACGTCGCCGAGACCTGCGACGGAGTGAATGACGACTGCCCGGCAGACGCCGTCCTCCCGGCGAGCGTCGAGTGCCGGCCGGCGGCGGGCGACTGCGATGTCGCCGAGTTCTGCACCGGCGCCGACGCGAGCTGCCCGCTGGATGACGTCATGCCACCCACGGTCGAGTGCCGGCCGTCTGCCGGGCCGTGCGACGTGGCCGAGTTCTGCACCGGGACGCGTGCCCGGCCGACGTCCTGCTCCCGGCGGGCGCCGAATGCCGACCGGCGGCCGGCGACTGCGACATCGCCGAGAGCTGCTCCGGGTCGAGCGCCCTCTGCCCGGCCGATAGCTTCAAGCCGAGCAGCGTCGAGTGCCGGCCCGCCGCCGGCGACTGCGACGTCTCGGAGAGCTGCACCGGGTCGAGCGCCGCTTGCCCCGAGGACACCTTCAAGCCGTCCACGGTGGAGTGCCGCGCGGCTGCCGGCGACTGCGACCTCGCCGAGCGGTGCACGGGCGCCGACGCCGCCTGCCCGCCGGACACGAAGAGCACCGCCGTCTGCCGGCTGGCGCGCGGCGAGTGCGATCTCGCCGAGAGCTGCGACGGGGTCGGCAACGACTGCCCGCCGGACGCGCAGAGCACCGCCGTCTGCCGGCCGGCGGTGGGCGCGTGCGACGTGCCCGAGACGTGCGACGGCAAGGGAGATTTCTGCCCGCCCGACGATATCCTACCGGCGGGCTTCGAGTGCCGCCCGTCGGCCGGCGACTGCGACGTCGCGGAGACCTGCGACGGGTCGGTGGGTGAGTGCCCGCCGGACGGGTTCCAGCCGAGCACGTTCGTCTGCCGTGCTTCGACCGGCGAGTGTGACCCCGAGGAGACCTGCACCGGCTCGACGGCCACGTGCCCCGCGGACGTGACGTCGGGCGATCAGGACGACGACGGCGTCTGCGATGCCATCGACAACTGCCAGACCATCGCCAACGCGGACCAGGCCGACAGCGACGGCGACGGGATCGGCGACGCGTGCGATCCGTGCAACGACGCCGAAGCCGCTCCGCTCATCGGGCCGGCGCTGAAGCTCGGCAAGCGCGGCGGCGCCACGAGCGGCTCGCTCAAGCTCCGTGGCGGCATGAAGCTCGCCTATCCGTACGCGCCGGCGATCGATCCGCTGCGCAAGGGCATCCGCATCCTCGTCGAGGACGCGCAGACCGGGCGGCTGATCGACGCGATCATCCCGGGTGGACCCTTCAATCCCGCGACCAAGGCGGGGTGGAAGGTGAACAAGGCACACAACCTCTGGGTCTACCGGAACGTCGGCCGCGCCGTCGCGCCGGTCGAGGGCATCACGAAGATCACCCTGAAGGACCTCTCGAGCACGAAGCCCGGCTACCTGACGATCACCGTGGTCGGGAAGCGCGGCATGCGTGGGCGCGTGCATCTTCCGCTGCGCGTGACACTGGTGCTGGACTCGCCGATGGCGCTGACCGGGCAGTGCAGCGAGGGGATGTTCGCGGGACCGTCGCCGGCACCGGCCTGCGTCTCCCGCACAGACGGCGTGGTCTGCAAGTAGCGCATCATCGAAAGTGATCGAAGCCCGGGCGGGGCGCCGCGAGCGGCCGCCCCGCCCGGTCGAGTAGTCGCACGACCGGCCGCCCCGCGACGATCCGACCGACCCGCGTGAGCCGGCACCCGAGACGCCGCCGCAGCCGCGGCAACGCGCGCTCGGCGCGCGGCGGCAGCGCGACCAGCAGCTCGTAGTCCTCGCCCGCCGTCGCCGCGAAGAGCGCCGCCGCGGGACCGCCGAACGCGCGCCGGCACGCGGCTGCGACAGGCAGGCACGCAGCGAGGAGCTCCGCGCCCGCGCCGCTCGCCCGGCAGAGATGACCGGCGTCCTGCACGAGGCCGTCGCTGACGTCGATCATCGCGTGCGCGAGCGGCGCCAGCAGACGCCCGGCGCGTAGCCGGAGGGGCGGCATCGGCCACGGTACCCGGCGGCCGGCTCGCAGCCGGCGCACGGCGAGCCCGGTGCGGCCGAGCGTGCCCGTCACGTACAGCGCGTCCCCGGCCCGAGCGCCGTCCCGGCCGACGATCGGCCCGCGCGCCTCGCCGAGCAGCGTGGCGGTGATCGCGAGGTGTGGGCCGCGGGCGAGGTTGCCGCCGACGAGGCGTGCCCCCGCGTCGCGCGCCGCCCGCGCGAAGCCCGTGACCAGCGCGTCGAGATCCGCGGCCGGCAGCGTGGCCGGCGCTTCGAGCGCCAGGAGCGCGAAGGTCGGCTCGCCGCCCATCGCCGCGAGGTCGCTCGCGTTGATCGCGAACGCGCGGCGGCCGAGCATCGCGGGCGACGCCCACCCGGCACGGAAATGGACGCCCTCGAGCAACGCGTCCGTCGTCAGCAGCAGCGCACCGCGTCCCGGACGGATGACGGCCGCATCGTCGCCGGGGCCGATCGCGACGCGGCGCGCGGCAGGCGCCGCTGCGAGACGGCGGACGACGCGCCCGATCCACGCATGTTCGCCGACGTCGCGCAGGAGCCGCGCCACGCGCGTGTCAGCCGAGCACGGACTTGACCTTCTCGAGGAAGCTCTTCGAGAGCGGATGAACCTCTTCGCCCGAGAGTCGCGCGAACTCTTCGAGCAGGTCGCGCTGGCGCGCCGAGAGCTTCTTCGGCGTTTCGACCAGCACACGGACGAGCTCGTCGCCGCGCCCGTAGCCGTTGAGATCGGGGATGCCCTGCCCCTTCAGACGGAAGACCTGACCCGACTGCGTGCCGGCGGGGATCTTCACGCGCGCCGTGCCTTCGAGAGTAGGGACCTCGAGCTCGGAGCCGAGCGCCGCCTGCGTGATGCTGATCGGCACCTCGCAGACGATGTCCCGGGCCTCGCGTACGAACAGCGGATGCTCGCGCACGTGGAGCAGCACGTACAGGTCGCCCGCGGGGCCGCCGTTCATGCCCGGCTCGCCCTCGCTGCGAAGCTTCAGGCGCGAGCCGGCGTCGACGCCGGCGGGAATCTTGATGTTCAGCTGATGCGTCCGGCGCTGCGCGCCCGCGCCGCCGCACGCGGCGCACGGGCTCGCGATGATAGTGCCTTGCCCGTTGCAGTGGCCGCACGTCTTCGCGATCGAGAAGAACCCCTGCTGGAAGCGCACCTGCCCCGAGCCGCGACACTGCGGGCACGTCTTCGGAGCGGTCCCCGGCTTGGCGCCACGGCCTCCGCACGTCTCGCATGCGGATAGGCGAGGCACGGCGATCGTCTTCTCGCAGCCGAAGGCGGCCTCCTCGAACGTGACCTCGAGGTCGTAGCGGAGATCCTGTCCGCGCCGCGCCCGGGTGCGCCCGCGCGTGCGGCCCGTACCGAAGAAGTCGCCGAAGAGGTCGCCGAGGATGTCCTCGAAGCCGGCGCCGAACTCGAAGCCGCCGACCCCGCCGCCCTGCTCGAAGGCGGCGTGTCCGAAGCGGTTGTACATCGACCGCCGCTCGGCATCCGACAGCACCTGATAGGCTTCGGCGAGCTCCCTGAAGCGCTCCTCCGCCTTGCGGTTTCCGGGATTCTTGTCGGGATGGTGCTGGTGCGCGAGCTTCCGGAAGGCCTTCTTGATCTCCTCATCCGTCGCGTCGCGCGAGACGCCGAGTACCTCGTAGTAGTCGCGCTTCATACGAACGAAACGGCCCTCACCCGCCCGCGGCAGGTGAGGGCCTGTCTACTATCCACATCCCGTTCCCGCAAGCAAAACGGGCTCGTTCGCTATTCCTTGACCTCTTCGAACTCCGCCTCGACGACGTCCTCCTTGCTCTTCCCGTCGGCGGTCGGGCCGTCGCCGGGCGGCTGCTGGCCGCGGTCGGCGTCCGCGCCGTGTCCGCCCTGCGACGCCTTGGCGTACATGCTCTCCGCGAGCTTGTGCGACGCGCGCGCCAGGGCGTCGGTCGCGGTCTGCATGCGGCCCGCGTCCTGCGATTCGAGCGCCTTCTTCGCATCGGCGAGTGCGCCGTCGATGGCGCTCCGCGCCGCGGCGTCGAGCGAGCCGCCGTGCTCGGCAAGCGTCTTCTCAGTCTGGTAGACGAGACTGTCGAGCTGGTTCCGCGCATCCGCGACTTCGCGCTTGCGCTTGTCCTCGTCGGCGTGCAGCTCGGCTTCCTTCACCATCCGCTCGATCTCGTCCTTCGCAAGGCCGCTCGACGCGGTGATCTGGATGGACTGCTCCTTGCCGGTCCCAAGGTCCTTGGCGCCGACGTGAACGATCCCGTTCGCGTCGATGTCGAAGGTGACCTCGACCTGCGGAATGCCGCGCGGCGCGGGTGGGATGCCGACGAGATCGAACTGGCCGAGGAGCTTGTTGTCGGCGGCCATCTCGCGCTCGCCCTGGAACACGCGAATGGTGACGGCCGATTGGTTGTCCGCCGCGGTCGAGAAGATCTGGCTCTTCCGCGTGGGAATGGTCGTGTTCTTCTCGATCAGCTTGGTGAAGACACCGCCGAGGGTCTCGATGCCGAGCGAAAGCGGCGTCACGTCGAGCAGGAGGACATCCTTCACCTCGCCGCGCAGGACGGCGCCCTGGATCGCCGCGCCGACCGCTACGACCTCGTCGGGGTTGACGCCCCTGTGCGGCTCCTTGGAAAAGAGCTTCTTCACGCGGGCCTGGACCGCCGGCATGCGCGTCATGCCGCCCACCAGCACGACCTCGTCGATCTGTCGCGTGGTGAGGCCAGCGTCCTTGAGTGCCGTGACGCACGGGCCCTCGAGGCGATCCAGCAGGTCGGCGCACAGCGCCTCGAGCTTGGCGCGCGTGAGCTTCATGGTGAGATGCTTCGGCCCGCTCTGGTCTGCGGTGATGAACGGCAGGTTGATGTCCGTCTCGGTCACCGTCGACAGCTCGCACTTGGCCTTCTCGGCGGCCTCCTTCAGGCGCTGGAGCGCCATCCGGTCCTTGCGCAGGTCGATGCCCTGATCTTTCTTGAACTCGTCGGCGAGGTAGTCCATGACGCGCTGGTCGAAATCCTCGCCGCCGAGGAAGGTGTCGCCGTGGGTGGCCTTCACCTCGAAGACGCCCTCGCCGATCTCGAGGATCGACATGTCGAAGGTGCCGCCGCCGAGATCGAAGACCGCGATCTTCTCGTCCTTCTTCTTGTCGAGCCCGTATGCCAGCGAGGCGGCTGTCGGCTCGTTGATGATGCGCAGCACGTTCAGGCCGGCGATCTTGCCCGCATCCTTCGTCGCCTGCCGCTGGCTGTCGTTGAAGTAGGCCGGCACGGTCACCACGGCGTCGGTCACCTTCTCGCCGAGATGATCCTCCGCCGTCTGCTTCATCTTCTGGAGGATGAACGCCGAGATCTCCGCCGGGCTGTAGCGGCGGCCGCGGACCTCGACCCACGCGTCGCCGTTGTCCGCCCGCACGATCTTGTACGGGAGGACCTTCATCGCCTTCTGCACCTCCGCGTCCTCGAACCGGCGACCGATCAGGCGCTTGATGGCGAAGATCGTATTCTCCGGATTGGTGATTGCCTGCCGGCGGGCGATCTGACCGGCGAGCCGCTCGCCGCTCTCCGTGAATGCCACGACCGAGGGCGTGATCCGGCTGCCCTCGGCATTGGTGAGAACGACAGGGTCGCCGCCCTCCATGATCGCGACCACGGAGTTCGTGGTCCCGAGGTCGATTCCGATCACCTTGGCCATCTGACGGTCTCCTTCCGCGCGGCTTTAACCACGGGCCTTGTCCTTGGCAAGTTTGGCGTCGCTCGCAGGGGCCTTGGAGACGCTCACCAGCGCCGGGCGCAGGAGCCGTTCGTTCAGCACGTAGCCGGGCTGGTGCTGTTCGAGGACGCGGTTCGGCTCGAGATCCGGGGTCTCGACGTGGGCGACGGCCTCGTGGTGGGTCGGGTCGAAGGCCGCGCCGGCGGCGTCCACCTTGGTCACGCCGTGACGCTCGAGGACGTCTGCCAACCCCTTCAAGACGAGTTCGAGGCCGGCGACGATCGACTGTCCATTTCCGCCCTGGCGGGCGTGCTCGAGCGCGCGCTCGAGGTTGTCGACGACTGGCAGCAGGTCACGGAGGAAGCTCTCGTTGGCGAAACGGACCGCCTCGGCGCGTTCCCGCGCCATCCGCTTCTTGAAGTTGTCGAGCTCCGCGGCGGCCCGGAGCCAGCGATCGTGGTTCTGGCGCGCTTCCTCGCGCGCGGCGGCGAGCGCCTCGCCTCCTCCTGCGTCGGGGCGGGCCACCTCGTCTGCCGCGACCGCTTCCTCGTCCGCTTCCGGGCGGTCGTCCTTGCCGTCCACCATCCAGCCGCCGACGTAGGCACCAGAACCCTGTTTGTCAAGTTGCGGATGAGGGAGGCGAGTGATACGCACCGCTCGGTCGCGCTCGTGCCCCTCGAAATCGCCACTGAGGCATTCGTCCTTCGCGCCCGGCCGTACGGCGAGTCGGACCGCATCGTCACGCTGATCACCGAAACCCAGGGGAAGCTGACCGGCATCGCCAAGGGGGCGAAGAACTCGCGCCGCCGCTTTGCGGGCACGCTCGAGCCCTTCGTCCACATCCGCGCCGTCTTCCGCCAGCGTCCGAGCTCCGATCTCGCCTTCCTCGTGCGCTGCGAGTTCCTCGGCGTGTTTCGCCGGTTCACGTCCGACCTCGAACGCTTCGCCGCCGGCAGCTACGTGCTCGAGCTCACCGATCGCATGGTGCTCGGACGAGAGTCCGGACGCGACGTGTACCGGCTGGTCGCCGAGGTCCTGGCGTTGCTCGACGCCGGGATGGCGATCGAGCCGCTCCTGCGCGCCTTCGAGCTGCATCTTCTCGCCGCGAGTGGCTACGCGCCCGCGTTCGATCGCTGCCGGACGTGCGGGACGCCGGTGGCCAGAGCCGAGACGATCTATCTGGCGGTTGAGCGCGGCGGGTTGCTGTGTCGCCCGTGCGTCCCGGCGGGCGAGGCGGTGCGACCGATCGCGCCGGCGACGGCCATGGAGCTGGCGCGGCTCGCGGCAGATCCGCTGGCGCGTGCGGCTGCCGGCGCATCGGTGCGCACGCTCGTGGAGGCCGCGACCGTCGCGGAGCATCTGCTCGCCGCGGTCACGTCGGGACCGCTGCGCTCGCGCGAGTTCCTCGCACGCGCTCGCGTTGAATCTCCGGGCGCCCTCCGCTAGGGTCCCGCCTTCACCCCATGGCCGCCGCGACGATGGAGAAGGTGGTGAACCTCTGCAAGCGGCGGGGGTTCGTCTTTCCCGGCAGTGAGATATACGGGGGCCTCGGTTCGAGCCTCGACTACGGGCCGCTCGGCGTCGAGCTGAAGCGCAACGTCAAGGACGCGTGGTGGCGCGCGGTCGTGACCGGTCGCGACGACGTCGTCGGGATCGACGCGGCCCTCATCATGCACCCCGCGGTGTGGGAAGCCTCCGGGCATCTCGCGGGCTTCACCGATCCGCTCGTCGACTGCCGGAGCTGCAAGCAGCGTTTCCGTGCCGACGACCTCCAGGGCACGACGTGCCCGGCGTGTGGCGGCGAGCTCACCGAGGCGCGCCAGTTCAACCTGATGTTCAAGACCTTCGTCGGCCCCATGGAGGACACGGCGCACGTCGCGTACCTCCGGCCGGAGACGGCGCAGGGCATCTTCGTCAACTTCCGGAACGTGGTCGAGACTTCGCGTCTCAAGATTCCCTTCGGCATCGCACAGATTGGAAAGTCCTTCCGCAACGAGATCACGCCCGGCAACTTCCTCTTCCGCACGCGCGAGTTCGAGCAGATGGAGCTCGAGTTCTTCGTGCGGCCCGGTGACGACGATTCGTGGTTCGAGCACTGGCGCGAGGAGCGCCTGCGCTGGTACACGGACCTCGGTCTCTCGCCCGAGCGGCTCCGCGTGCGGCCCCACGGCGCCGACGAGCTCGCGCATTACGCGAAGGCCTGCTGCGACGTCGAGTACCGCTTCCCGTTCGGCTGGGCGGAGCTAGAGGGCATCGCCAACCGCACCGACTTCGACCTCCGCCGCCACGCCGAGCACAGCGGCAAGGACCTCAGCTACTTCGACGACGAGCGCCGGGAGCGCTTCGTGCCGTACGTCATCGAGCCGTCGGCCGGAGCCGACCGCTCGACCCTGGCCTTTCTCCTCGACGCGTACGACGAGGACCAGGTGGAAGGCGAGCCGCGCATCGTGCTCCGCCTGCATCCGAAGCTCGCGCCGTACAAGGCGGCGGTCTTCCCGCTGCTCCGCAAGGACGGCCAGCCGGAGCGCGCGCGGCACATCTACGACGCGCTCCGGCGCCACTTCCCGGTGGACTACGACCAGGCGGGGTCGATCGGCAAGCGGTATCGTCGCCAGGACGAGGTCGGCACGCCCTTCGGCATCACCGTCGACCACCAGACCATGCAGGACGGCACCGTCACGCTCCGCGACCGCGATGCGATGTCGCAGGTCCGCATCGCCGAGGACCGCGTGGTCGAGGAGCTGCGCGCGAGGATCGGCTAGATCCCCCGAGGAGGAGGATTCGATGGCAAGACCGCAGGCTCGAGCGGCGCGGCCGGCGGCGCGCCCCGCGCGCGCGCGGCGGTACATCTACTGGTTCGGCGCGAAGCGTGCCGACGGCCGTGCCGACATGAAGGCGCTCCTCGGCGGCAAGGGCGCGAACCTCGCCGAGATGGCGCGCCTCGGGCTGCCGGTGCCGCCCGGCTTCACGATCTCGACCGAGGTCTGCACCTATTACTACGCCCGCAGCAGCAGCTATCCGTCGGGCCTGAAGGAGCAGGCACGGGCTGCGCTCGCGCGCATCGAGAAAACGGTCGGCCGGCGTTTTGGCGACCCGGAGAAGCCGCTCCTCGTGTCCGTCCGCTCGGGCGCGCGCGCCTCGATGCCCGGCATGATGGACACCATCTTGAACCTCGGCTTGAACGACCAGACGGTCGCCGGCCTGGCGCGCGAGACGGCGAATCCGCGCTTCGCCTACGACTGCTACCGGCGGTTCGTCCAGATGTACGGCGACGTCGTGCTGGGTCTCAAGCCCGAGAGCAAGACGGAGCGCGACCCGTTCGAGGTCGTGCTCGAGGAGAAGAAGCGGGCCCGTCGCGTCGAGCTCGACACCGACCTCGACGCCGATGCACTGCGGGAGCTGGTGGCCGAATTCAAGGCGCTGATCCGCACGCGAAGGGGCGTCGCGTTTCCGGAGGACCCGGAGCAGCAGCTCTGGGGTGCGATCGGCGCCGTCTTCGGGTCCTGGATGAACGAGCGGGCGATGGTCTACCGGCGGCTGAACGCCATCCCGGACACCTGGGGCACCGCGGTGAACGTGCAGGCGATGGTGTTCGGCAACACGGGGCCCGATTCCGGCACCGGAGTCGCCTTCACGCGCGACCCGGCGACGGGCGAGAACGTCTTCTACGGCGAGTTCCTGATGAACGCGCAGGGCGAGGACGTCGTCGCCGGCGTGCGCACGCCGCTGCCGATCGCGGCGCTCGAGCGCGAGACCCCCAAGCTCTACGCCCAGCTCGTGAAGATCCGCCGCATCCTCGAGCGCCACTACCGCGACGTCATGGACATCGAGTTCACGATCCAGCAGGGCACGCTCTACATGCTCCAGTGCCGGGTCGGGAAGCGGACGGCGCTGGCGGCAGTCCGGATCGCGCTCGACATGGTGCGCGAACGGCTCATCACCCGCGACGAGGCGCTCCGCCGCGTCGAGCCCGACAGCATCGAGCAGCTGCTCCGGCCAACGTTCGACCTGAAGGCCAAGGAGGCGGCCAGCGCCGCGGGCCGTCTCCTCGCGCGTGGACTTGCTGCCGGCCCCGGCGCCGCGGCCGGCCGGATCGCCTTTCACGCCGACGACGCCGAGACGAGGGCGGCACGCGGCGAGAGCGTGATCCTGGTGCGGATCGAGACCTCACCCGAGGACCTGCGCGGGATGGCGGCCTCGCGGGGCATCCTGACCGCGCGCGGCGGCATGACGAGCCACGCCGCGCTCGTCGGCCGTCAGATGGGCAAGGTCTGCGTCGTGGGCTGCGAGTCCCTCCTCATCGACTACGAGGCCGGCACGCTGCGCATCAGCGGCCGCGACACCGTGCTGCGCGAAGGCGACGAGGTCGCGATCGACGGCAGCACGGGCGAGGTCTTCCAGGGCGGCATCCCGACGGCGCCGAGCGAGGTGGTCCAGGTCCTGATCGACCGCACGCGGGATCCGGCCACGGCCCCCGTCTACGGCATGTTCGCGCAGCTCATGAAATGGGCGGATCAGGTCCGGCGCCTCGGTATCCGGGCGAATGCCGATCAGCCGGATCAGGGCGCCGCGGCCGTCGCCTTCGGGGCCGAGGGCATCGGACTCTGCCGGACCGAGCACATGTTCTTCGGCGAGGGCAAGCTCGGCCCGATGCGCGAGATGATCCTCGCCGAGACGCCGGAGCAACGGCGCGCGGCGCTCGCCAAGCTCCTGCCGTTCCAGCGCACCGATTTCGAGGGCATCTTCCAGGTGATGCAGGGCAGACCCGTGACGATCCGCACCATCGATCCGCCGTTGCACGAGTTCCTGCCGCACGAGGAGGCGGCGCAGCGCGAGCTCGCGGGCCAGATGGGCATCCCGTTCGAGCGCGTGCGCGACCGCGTCGAGGCGCTGCACGAGTTCAACCCGATGCTCGGATTCCGCGGCTGCCGGCTCGGCATCGTGTACCCGGAGATCACGGAGATGCAGGCGCGAGCGATCTTCGAGG
Source organism: Deltaproteobacteria bacterium (assembly GCA_005879585.1). Lineage (GTDB taxonomy): Bacteria > Desulfobacterota > Binatia > DP-6 > DP-6 > DP-3. The sequence goes on from VBKG01000316.1 coordinate 38,476, forward strand.
CGGCCGCCCGCGTCCGGAAGGCGGGGACGGCGGTCGAGCCGGAGGTCATGATCCCGCTCGTCGGCCACGTGAAGGAGCTGGTGCTCCAGGCCGACATCGTTCGCCGCGTCGCGGACGAGGTGATGAAGCAGGAGAGCGTCCGCTTTCCGTATCTCGTCGGCACCATGATCGAGGTGCCGCGCGGCGCGCTCACCGCGGACGAGATCGCGAGCGTCGCCGATTTCTTCTCGTTCGGCACCAACGACCTGACCCAGACCACGCTCGGCGTGTCGCGCGACGACGCGGCCCGCTTCCTCGTTCCATACGTCGACCGGTTCAGGATCTACCCACGCGATCCATTCCAGTCGCTCGACCAGGACGGCGTCGGCGCGCTCATGAAGATCGCCGTCGACAAGGCGCACCGGGTGCGACGGCAGCTGAAGCTCGGCATCTGCGGCGAACATGGCGGAGAGCCCGCCTCGGTGCGCTTCTGCCATGGCATCGGGCTGGATTACGTCTCCTGCTCGCCTTATCGGGTGCCGGTCGCGCGTCTCGCGGCGGCGCAGGCGGCGCTGGGAGCGGATTAAAGGTCCGGCCGCTGCCGGCCGAAGGATGAACGGGACCGGCGGGTGCCCGCGCGCCTGCCGTGTGTCCCAGGGATGAGAGTGGCGAGCCGGGTACAGGCACGATTGTTCGGGGTCCTCGGCGACCCCGTCGACCATTCGCTCTCACCTGCCATGCAGAATGCGGCATTTGCCGCCACCGGCCTGCCCCATCTGTACCTCCGCTACCGGGTGCCGGCCGCGGCGCTCGAGGAGGCGTTCGCCGAGGCCCGCCGTCTCGGCATGGGCGGTCTCAATCTCACCGTGCCGCTCAAGGAAGCGGCCCTCCCGCTGTGCGACGCCATCACCCCGGCGGCCCGCCGCATCGGGGCGGTCAACACGGTGGTGGTCCGCGGGCAGCGGCTGCTCGGCGACAATACCGACGCCGGCGGCTTCCTGCGCGGCCTCGCCGGCCGCGTGCGGCTGCGCGGCACCCATGCCGTCCTGATCGGTGCGGGCGGATCGGCGCGGGCGGTCGGGACGGCGCTGGTGGACGCCGGCTGCGCGCGGCTCACCGTCGCCAATCGCACGCCGGAGCGCGGCGAGACGCTGGCCGGGCTGCTCTCCGCGCTCGGCTGCCCGGACGCCCGCGCGGTGCCGCTCGGGGCGCTCACCAACCGCGACGTGCTGGCCGACGCCGTGCTCGTGGTCAACACGACGTCTCTCGGGCTTCGCGGCGGCGCCGTCGACGTCCGCGCGGCGGCGACTCCGCCGGGTTGCCTGTTCGTCGACCTCGTCTACGGGGCCCGGACGCCGTTCCTCGCCGCCGCCTCGCGTGCGCGGCGCCCGACGCTCGACGGCATGCCGATGCTGCTCCATCAGGGCGCGCTCGCCTTCGAGGCATGGACCGGCCGGCGCGCTCCCGTCCCGGCCATGGCGCGCGCGCTCGGCAGCGTCGTCTTGACTCAACCACGGACGCCACGTAGCGTCCGCGCTCGCCGCCCTCCGAGACCATGAGCTCCCGGCTCGGAGACCTCCTGCAGCGACGCGGCGACCTGAGCGCCGAGCAGCTCGCGCGCGCCCTCGATCAGCAGCGCGAACACGGCGGCGCGCTGTCGACGCATCTCGTCCGCCTGGGCTTCATCACCGAGGAGACCCTCCTCTCCTACCTCCAGCGCGAGTACCGGCTGCCCGTCGTCGACCTCGGGTCTCTGGAGGTGCCGCGCGAGGTCCTGAACGTGGTTCCCCAGGCGCTCGTGATGAAGCACCACCTCATCCCCACGAACCTCGTCCGCTCGACGCTGACGCTCGCCATGGCCGATCCGTCGAACCTGATGGCCATCAACGAGGTCAAGTTCCTCACCGGCTACGACGTCAAGGTAGCGGTGGCGGCGCCGGCGGCGCTGCAGCAGGCGATCGAGCGCTACTACGAGACCGGCACCAGCTACCAGGACGTCCTCGAGCAGATCGGTAACGAGGACGTCGAGCTCGTCCGCACGGAGGACGAGGTCGATCTCAAGGACCTCGAGCGCGCCACCGAAGAGGCCCCCGTCGTACGCCTGGTGAACGCGGTCATGACGGACGCCATCCGGAAGCGCGCGAGCGACATCCACATCGAGCCGTACGAGAAGATGCTGCGCATCCGCTTCCGCGTCGACGGTGTGCTCTACGAGATCATGCAGCCGCCGCTGCGGCTGAAGAACGCCATCACCTCGCGCATCAAGGTCATGGCCAACCTCGACATCGCCGAGCGCCGTCTCCCGCAGGACGGCCGCATCAAGATGAAGCTCTCGGGCAACAAGGAGATGGACTTCCGGGTCTCCGTCCTGCCCACGATGGCCGGCGAGAAGGTCGTGCTGCGCCTCCTCGACAAGTCGAACCTCCAGCTCGACATGACCAAGCTCGGCTTCGAGGACCAGGCGCTCAAGCACTTCAAGGAGGCGATCTGCAAGCCGTACGGGATGGTGCTCGTCACCGGCCCGACGGGTAGCGGCAAGACGACCACCCTCTACTCGGCGCTCGCCGAGCTCAACAAGTTGAGCACCAACATCTCGACCGCCGAGGACCCGGTCGAGTTCAACCTGGTCGGCATCAACCAGGTGCAGATGCACGAGGACATCGGCCTCAACTTCGCGGCCGCGCTGCGCGCCTTCCTCCGCCAGGACCCCGACGTCATCATGGTGGGCGAGATCCGCGACTTCGAGACCGCGGAGATCGGCATCAAGGCAGCGCTCACCGGCCACCTGGTGCTCTCGACTCTTCACACCAACGACGCACCGTCGACCGTCAACCGGCTGCTCAACATGGGCGTCGAGCCGTTCCTCGTCGCCAGCTCCGTGAATGTGATCCTGGCGCAGCGCCTGGCGCGCGTCATCTGCTCGCATTGCAAGGAGCCGAATCCCGTCTCCGTCGACGTGCTGCGCGAGATGGGCTGGGCCGGTGAGCCCTTCACGCCGTGCCGCGGCGCCGGCTGCCCGAACTGCGGCGGCACCGGCTTCCGCGGCCGCATCGCCCTCTACGAGGTCATGACGATGAGCGACGGCGTCCGCGAGCAGATTCTCGCCGGGGCGACCGCGCTCGACCTCAAGCGCACCGCCATCCAGGACGGCATGAAGACGCTCCGCCAGAGCGGCCTCGAAAAGGTCGCGCAGAAGATGAGCACCCTGGAAGAAGTGCTCCGCGTAACGATGGCCGACTGACACCCGCCGCTGTGCCCGCGGTCCGCAGCGCCGCCAAGCCGCGCGAGGCGCGGCGGAGGCGAGCAGCGGACCGCCGCCAAGCCGCGCGAAGCGCGGCGGAGGCGAGCAGCGGACCGCCGCCAAGCCGCGCGAAGCGCGGCGGAGGCTGACCGCGAGAGCGGTCACGCCAGCCGACGGGGTCCGGGGGCATCGGAGGAGCGGAGCGCGGCAAAGCCGCGCGAGCACCGCACGGGCCCCCGGACAATTTTGTTCCAGTCCGTTTCCCGCCGGGCGTGAAGTGACGCAAAGCTGACGCTGCGACGCCCGCCCCGGCCAGCGGGCCCGTCGCGCACCGGTGGCACGCCGCCTGCTCTCGGCTGCGCAATGCCGTCGATGGATGCGTTCCTGCGCGAGATGATCGAGCGCAAGGCGTCGGACCTGCACCTCACCACCGACAGCCCACCGGTCATCCGACTCCACGGTGAGCTCGTCCCCCTCGCGCATCCGCCGCTCAGCGGCAACGACACGAAACAGCTCTGTTACAGCCTCCTCACCGAGGCACAGAAGAAGAAGTTCGAAGAGGACAGCGAGCTCGACTTCTCGTTCGGGGTGAAAGGGGTGAGCCGCTTCCGTGGCAACCTCTACCTGCAGAAGGGCGCGGTCGGCGGCGCCTTCCGCATGATCCCGCACGAGACGCCGCAGCTCCAGCAGCTCGGGCTCCCGACCTCCGTGCCGGGCCTCACCCAGCTGCCACGCGGGCTCGTGCTGGTGACCGGGCCGACGGGCAGCGGGAAGAGCACGACGCTCGCCGCCATGATCGACAAGATCAACCGCGAACGACACGAGCACATCGTCACGGTCGAGGATCCGATCGAGTTCGTGCACGTGCACAAGAGCTGCCTCGTGAACCAGCGCGAGGTCTTCTCGGACACGCACAGCTTCGCGCAGTCCCTCAAGCACGTGCTGCGGCAGGATCCCGACATCGTGCTGATCGGTGAAATGCGCGACCTCGAGACCATCGAAGCATCCCTCGTCGTCGCGGAGACGGGCCACCTCGCCTTCTCGACGCTCCATACCAACTGCGCCGTGCAGACGATCAACCGCATCATCGACGTCTTCCCGCCTCACCAGCAGGCGCAGGTACGCGCGCAGCTCTCGCTCGTGCTCCAGGCGGTGATCTCGCAGCAGCTCATCCCGCGGCGCGACGGGCGCGGGCGCGTGCTCGCCGCCGAGGTGATGATCCCGAACGCCGCGATTCGCAACCTCATCCGCGAGGAGAAGGTGCACCAGATCTACTCCCAGATGCAGGTCGGTCAGACGAAGTTCGGCATGCAGACGATGAGCCAATCCCTGGTCGCCCTCGTCCAGCAGAACCTCATCACCCCGGAGGAGGCGATCGGCCACGCCACGGAGATCGAAGAGATCCGGACGATGCTCGGCCAGCCGCGGCTCGGACGGGCCGCAGGCTGAGGAGGCGCGATGCCCGTCTACAAATGGCAGGGCGTCTCGCCCAAGGGGGAGACGCTGAAGGGCGAGATGGAGGCGACGAGCCGCGAGGCCGTCATCATCCGTCTCCGCACGCAGCGCATTCAGCCGCAGCCCGCGCGCATCAAGGAAAAGGGCAAGGGTCTCGACTTCCAGATCAAGATGCCCGCGGTCGGCTCGGAGGTAAAGGCGCGCGACATCGTCATCTTCACGCGGCAGTTCGCCACGATGATCGACGCGGGTCTGCCGATCATGCAGTGCCTGCACATCCTCGCGTCGCAGACCGACTCGAAGGCGTTCCGGAAGATCCTCGGACAGGTCAAGGACGACGTCGAGGCCGGCACGACGCTCGCGGATTCGATCCGCAGGCACGGGAAGGTCTTCAGCGACCTGTACACGAGCCTCGTCCAGGCGGGAGAGATCGGCGGCATCCTCGACACGATCCTCGTGCGCCTCGCCAACTACCTCGAGAAGGCCGCCAAGCTGAAGAGCAAGATCAAAGGCGCGATGATCTACCCGTCGTGCATCGTGGCGGCGGCGGTCTTCGTCACGACGATCCTGCTGATCTGGGTGATCCCCGTCTTCGCCGACGTCTTCAAGAGCTTCGGCCATGCGCTACCGGCGCCCACGCAGTTCGTCATGAACCTCTCCGAGTTCACGATCGCCCACATCTGGTACCTGGTGGCCGCACCGATCATCGCCACGGTGGTGATCCGCTCGGCGTACCGTACGGACAAGGGTCGCTTTGCGATCGACCGCTCGCTGCTCAAGGTGCCGGTATTCGGCCAGCTGATCCGGAAGTCGGCCGTCGCGCGCTTCACGCGCACGCTCGGCACGCTGATCTCGTCCGGCGTCCCGATACTCGACGCGCTCAACATCACGGCCCGCACGGCGGGCAACAAGGTGGTGGAGCGGGCGATCTTCACCGCCCGTACGAGCATCTCGAGCGGCCGCACCATCGCGGAGCCGCTCGCGGAGAGCAACGTGTTTCCCCCCATGGTGTGCCAGATGATCGCCGTCGGGGAGACGACCGGTGCCCTCGACACCATGCTGCAGAAGATCGCCGACTTCTACGAGGACGAGGTCGACAACACGGTGGCGAACCTCATGTCGCTGCTCGAGCCCGCCGTCATTCTTTTCCTGGGCGTGGTCATCGGCGGCCTCGTGATCTCGATGTACCTGCCGATCTTCCAGCTCGGCGCGGTGATGGAATGATCCACCGTCATTTCGGTGACTACGCCGTTGCACCGCGTGACGAGGAACGACGGGCCTGCCGGGCCTGGCGGTGCGCGAAGATGTACAGCCGGCGCACGGATGCGGCGCCTGGCATGCGCGATGCCCGCGTGGCACCCGGCTTGCTCTCTGGTCCGGCCAAGACACGGCGCCCATAACAACGCCGCCAACCACCCAAGGGGAGGATGCAATGAGCAAGGTTTCCAAGATGAAGAGGAAGAAGTCGAAGGGTTTCACGCTGATCGAACTGCTCGTCGTCGTGGCGATCATCGGAATTCTCGCCGCGATCGCGATCCCGCAGTTCGCCGCCTATCGCACGCGCGGCTTCAACGCCCGCGCGGAGGCCGACGTCCGCAACGCGGCGACGGCCGAAGAGGCGTCCTTCGTGGACAACAACACGTACGCGAGCTGCGCCAACAGCGCCTGCGCGACGACGCTGCCGGGCTTCACGATGTCGCAGGGCGTGACGATCACGTGCACCGGCACCGCGACGACCTTCAACTGCGTGTCGACGCACAGCAGCGGGAACCACACCTACACCTGGAACAGCGCTCCCGCCGCCGGTCAGCCGAACCTGACGGTCTCCTAAGAGACCTGGGGGGAAGCGGAGGACCTATGGCAAAGACCAGCAAGACGAAGCGGAAGAAGTCGAAAGGCTTCACCCTGATCGAGCTCCTCGTGGTGGTGGCGATCATCGGCATCCTCGCAGCCATCGCGATTCCCCAGTTCGCCGCCTACCGCACGCGCGGCTTCAACGCCCGGGCGGAATCCGACGTCCGCAACGCGGCGTCGGCGGAAGAGGCGTCCTTCACGGACAACAACACGTACGCGAGCTGCGCCGACAGCGCCTGCTCGACGACGCTCCCCGGCTTCACGCTCTCCCAGGGCGTGACGATCACCTGCACCGGGACCGCGACGACCTTCAACTGCGTGTCGACGCACAGCAGCGGGAACCACACCTACACCTGGAACAGCGCTCCCGCCGCCGGTCAGGCGAACCT
>VBKG01000624.1 GCA_005879585.1 Deltaproteobacteria bacterium
GGATTACGTGCCCATGGCGAAGGTCAAGGGTCGGATCGCCGGCACGTTGGCGCTCATCTACCCGCCGGGCATCGGGATCGTGGTCCCCGGCGAGCGCTACGACGAGAGAGCGAAGCCGATGATCGACTACTTCCTCGCGTTCGAGGAGAACTGCAACCGCTTCCCGGGCTTTTCGTACGAAGTGCAGGGCGTCTACCAGGAACCGGAAGGCGACGGCGTCCGTTTCTACACCTACGTCGTGAGGGAGCGCGAAGGGCACATGTCGTAGGCAACCACTCTCGAGGAGCAAGGTATGGAAACGCTGGGAGTTCACAGTGAAGTCGGCAAGCTACGGACCGTGCTGGTCTGCCGGCCCGGGCTCGCGCATCAGCGCCTGACGCCGGGTAATCGCGCCGATCTCCTGTTCGACGACGTCCTCTGGGTACACGAAGCCCAGAAGGACCATTACGACTTCGTGTTGAAGATGCGTGAACGCGGCACCGAGGTGCTCGAGCTGCACGATCTGCTGGCCGAGACGCTCGCCGACAAGGCCGAGCGTGCGTGGGTGCTCGACCGCCGCGTCACGGTCAATGACGTCGGGCCTGGCTTGGCGTCGATTCTCCGCGCATGGCTCGACGAGTTGCCGGCGGCCAAGCTCGCGGAGCATCTCATCGGCGGCATCGCCATCCTCGACCTTCCACAGTCCGAGCAGGTGACCATGCTGAGCGAGGCGTTGGGTGAAACGGACTTCGTCATCCCACCGGTGCCGAACACGCTCTTCCAGCGCGACCCCTCCTGTTGGATCTACAACGGCGTCACCTGCAACCCGATGTACTGGCCCGCGCGCAAACCGGAGACGCTCCTCCAGCGGGCCGTCTACAAGTTCCATCCACGCTTCAAGGGCGCGGACTTCACCATCTGGTGGGGCGACAGCGACGCCTCCTTCGGAGCCGCCACCCTCGAAGGCGGTGACGTCATGCCCGTGGGCAAGGGCGTCGTGTTGATCGGCATGGGCGAGCGCAGCACCCGACAGGCGGTGTTCCAGGTTGCGGCCGAGCTCTTCAAGCCGACCGCGACCTGTGTACCGCGTTCCGGGAAGTCGCCGATCAGATCCGCTGCTACAGCGCGCGGCCAGACGGCAACGGGAAGGTGGAGGTCTACGAGGACAAGGGCCATCTCTTCGACGTGATCAAGGAGGCACTCGGTCTGAAGACGCTGCGAGTGGTCGAAACCGGCGGCAATGCGTGGCAGGCACAGCGCGAGCAGTGGGACGACGGAAACAATGTCGTCGCGCTCGCGCCTGGCGTCGTGGTCGGGTACGACCGCAACACGCATACGAACACGCTGCTGCGCAAGGCCGGGATCGAGGTGATCACGGTGCGCGGTGCGGAGCTCGGTCGCGGCCGGGGCGGTGGGCACTGCATGACCTGTCCGATCGCGCGCGATCCCGCGTATTGATGTTGAACATATCACAAAGGAGACGATCATGAGCTTCAATTTGCGCAACCGCTCGCTGCTGACGGTACAGGATTACACCCCGCGCGAGTTTCGTTACTTGCTCGATCTCGCCCGCGACCTCAAACGCGCCAAATACGCGCGCACCGAGCAGAAGCATCTCGACGGCAAGGAAATTTGCCTGATCTTCGAGAAAACTTCGACGCGCACGCGCTGCGCCTTCGAGGTGGCCTGCTACGACCAGGGTGCTCACGTCACGTATCTCGATCCGTCCGGTTCACAGATCGGCCACAAGGAGTCGTTCAAGGACACGGCGCGCGTTCTCGGCCGGATGTACGACGCGATCGAGTATCGCGGTGCCAGTCAGGAAGGTGTGGAGCAACTAGCGAAGTACGCCGGTGTGCCGGTCTTCAACGGTCTCACGGCGGAGTACCACCCGACCCAGATGCTGGCCGACGTGATGACGATGCGCGAGCACAGCGATCGGCCGATCCACGAGATCAAATATGCGTTCCTCGGTGACACCCGGAACAACATGGGGCATTCGCTGATGATCGTGGGCTGTCTCACGGGAATGGACGTGCGTATCTGCGGGCCGAAGAAGCTCTGGCCGGCCGAGGAGTACGTCACGATCGCGAAACGGCTCCAGAAGCAGTCGGGTGCGAGGCTGACCATCACGGACGACCCGAAGAAGGCGGTCGACGGCGTGGACTTCGTGCACACCGACGTCTGGGTTTCGATGGGCGAACCGAAGGAGGTCTGGAAGGAACGGATCGACCTCCTGCTCAAGTACCAGGTGAGCATGGAGCTGATGAACGCGAGCGGCAACGCGCAGGCGAAGTTCATGCATTGCCTGCCGGCGTTCCACGACACGGAAACCACCCTCGGCAAGCAGATCGCGGAGACCTATGGCTTGCGCAATGGGCTCGAGGTGACCGACGAGGTGTTCGAGTCCGAGCTCAACGTCGCGTTCGAACAGGCGGAGAACCGCATGCACACCATCAAGGCGATTCTCGTCGCTACACTGGGGGATTGACCAT
>VBKG01000317.1 GCA_005879585.1 Deltaproteobacteria bacterium
TGAGCGCCGTGCGCGGCTCCGCGCCCATCGCGTAGACGTCGGAGAGCGCGTTGGCAGCCGCGATCGCCCCGAACTCGAACGGGTCGTCGACGACGGGCGAGAAGAAATCGACCGTTTGCACGAGTGCGAGATCGGGCGCGATCCGGAATACGCCGGCGTCGTCGGCCGTCGACGTGCCGACCAGCAGATCGGGGTGCACCACCTCGGGGAGCCCCGCCAGAATGCGTGACAGGTCCGCCGGACCCAGCTTGCCGGCTCAACCCGACGTCTTCGCTCGCTGGGTGAGCCGGAACAGCTCCGGCCGCGTGTGCGACCCGCTACGACCGTTGCCCATCCGTGCAGCGTAGCAGATGCGGCACGCTAGTGCCTCAGCTTGCGGATGTCGCCGACGCGCACGGTGACGCCCGTCCGGTCGCACCAGTCGAGGAACGCGATCGCGAACTTCCGGCTGGCGCCGATCCGGTCGCGAAACGTCGCCGCGGTGATGTCGCCGTGCCGCTGGCAGTGCTCGACGACGATGGCCTTCGCTTCGTCCGCCGCCGCACGCGCATACCAGAGATCCGGGCCGATACGCGCGACGCGACCTTCTTTCTCGAGGACACCGAGCACGTCGGCCAGCCGATCCCGCCCCGCGCGCATCGCGTCCTCGAGCTGGCGGAGGTCTGGCGGGGTGAAGCGCCCGTCGGCGAGGAGCCGCTCGACGCGGTCGCCGAGCGCGCGGGCGTCCGCGCCGAGGCTCACCCGATGGTCCGGCGAGCGGACCACGCTCTCCTCGCGGACGAGACGTCTCGCGGCCACCAGCCGGTCGATGCACGAGCGAAAGATGCGCGGCGCCACTGCCCAGGGGAGACCGCTCCGGAGGCTCTCCATCTCGACCCCCGGCGCGAGCGGCTGCTCGCGATGCGCGGCCGCGACCGCGGCCAGCACGGCGTCCTCGAGCTGCCGCGACAGGTCCGCGGTCGTGTACGCCTCGGGACTCGAGCCGTCCGGGATCGGCACGATGCCCGGCGCCGATGCCAGAGCCGCGCGGGCCTCGTCTTCTCGCAGATTCAGCGCCTGCGCGACCGTCTCCAGGTCGCTCGCGAACTCCGGCGCGAGGTCGAGGAAGGCGCGGGCTGCCGCCGTGGGGTCGCCGCCGCGGAGCGCCTCCAGCCGTTCCGCGAGCCCCGCCTCGCTCCGCCGGTGCCGGCTCGCGAACGGGTTCACCACCTCGCCGCCGCCGATCGTCCAGCGTGCGGTCTCGTCGCGCAGGATGAATCGATCGCCGCGCATCGCGAGGACGGGCTCCGGCAGCACGATCTGCGCCCAGCCCGTCGTCCGCGGCTCGAGCGCCGCTTCCGGGCCGAGCACGATCAGCTTGCCGATGACCTCCGCGGTCCCGAGGTGAAACCGTACCCGGCTGTGGCTCGGCAGCGGGCGCCGGGCCGCGGGCCTGAGCTCCACGCGGGCGTCCAGGCGGTCGGTCACCCGGGCGATCCGCTCGTGGCAGACGACATGGCCGCGGCCGAGGTCCTCCCGATCGATCCCGGCGAGGTTCATGGCGACCCGCTGTCCGTGAACGGCGGTCGCCACCGCGGCGCCGTGGCTCTCGAGGCCCCGGACGCGTGCCTGCTCGCCGCCCGGCAGCACCCGGATGACCTCGCCCTCGGATACCGTTCCCGCGATCGCCGTGCCGGTCACCACCACGCCGTGCCCGCGGATCACGAAGGCGCGGTCGACCGGCATACGAAAGTAGCCGGGTGGCGGCGGGCCCGGCGGCACCGAGAGCTGTGCGTCGATCTCGCGACGCAGCACGTCGAGGCCCTCGCCCGTCACCGTCGACACGGGGGCGATCGGCGCGCTCTCGAGCGTCGTGTCGAGGGTGAGGATCTCGATCTCCTCCCGCACCGCGGCGACGCGAGCCGCGTCGACGAGGTCGATCTTGGTGATGACGAAGATCCCGCGGCGCACGCCGAGGAGGTGCAGGATGTCGAGATGCTCCTCGGTCTGCGGCATGACGCCGTCGTCCGCGGCGACCGTGAACAGGACGCAGTCGACGCCGTGCGCGCCGGCGAGCATGTTGCGGATGAAGCGCTCGTGCCCCGGGACGTCGACGATACCGGCGCGCGCCTCGGCGGCGTCGAGATAGGCGAAGCCGAGGTCGATCGAGATGCCGCGCTCCTTCTCCTCCTTCAGGCGATCGGTGTCCTGCCCGGTGAGCGCGCGGACGAGCGACGTCTTGCCGTGGTCGATGTGCCCGGCAGTCCCGATGATCGGCATCGTCAGCCGAGGTCGACGGCGAGCTCCCGGGCGTCGAAGACGGCGCGCAGGTCGAGCAGGAACCGCCCGTCGTGGACCCGACCGATGACGGGCGGCCGGGCGGCGCGGAACCGAGCGGCGATCCGGTCCGCCGGCACGTCGGGGTGGTCGATCGCCAGCGCGCGGCTCGGGAGCGGCACCACCGGCACCGCGCCGCTCCCCACCTCGCCGTCGGCGGCCACCACCTCGACGCGATACCCGTCTCCGAGCCGGGCCGCGACCAGCGGCGCCGCCATCCGGCCGACGGCCTCCAGCTCCGCGAGCGGACGGGCGAGGAGGCGGAGCGTCGGCAGGGCCGCGGCGAGGTCGGGCGACTCGCGGTAGAGACGGAGCGTCGCACCGAGCGCCGCGATCGTCAGCTTGTCGGGTCGGAGCGCGCGGCGGAGCGGGTTCGACGCGAGGCGGCCGACGAGCTCGCGGCGGCCGACGATGATCCCCGCCTGCGGCCCGCCGAGCAGCTTGTCGCCGCTGAACGTGACGAGATCGGCGCCCGTCGCGACGCGCTCGCGGACGACCGGCTCGCGCGGCAGGCCCCACGCCGTGAGGTCGACGAGCGCGCCGCTGCCGAGATCCTCCACCACCGGCAGGCCGGCCGCGCGCCCGATCGCGACCAGCTCGGGAAGGTCGACGGCGGCCGTGAAGCCGACGATCCGGTAATTGCTCGTGTGGACCTTCAGGAGGAGCGCCGTGTCGGGACCGATTGCGGCGCGATAGTCGTCCGCATGTGTGCGGTTGGTCGTCCCGACCTCGCGCAGGTGCGCGCCGCTTCGCGCCATGATGTCCGGCATCCGGAAGGCGCCGCCGATCTCGATGAGCTCGCCGCGCGACACCACGACCTCGCGCCCGCGGGCCAGCGTGTCGAGCACGAGCAGCACGGCCGCGGCGTTGTTGTTCACGACGACGCTGGCCTCGGCGCCGGTCAGCGCGCGCAGGTCGTCGGCGAGGAGGGCGTCCCGGTCGCCACGGCGGCCGCTCGCAAGGTCGAGCTCGAGGTTGACGCCGTTCCGTGCGGCCTCGACGAGGGCCGCGATCGCTTCCTCGGCGAGCGGCGCGCGCCCGAGGTTCGTATGGAGGACGACCCCGGTCGCGTTGACGACGCGCCTCAGGCGCGCGCTCGATCCCGTTTCGAGGCGGGTCCTCACGCGATCGAGGATCTCGTCGTCGGGCGGTACGCCGCCGCCGTCGGCCGCCGCGCGCCGGACGTCGCCGAGGACCGCGCGCGTCGTCTCGACCACGTGCTCGCGGCGATAGCGGGCGGCGAGCGCCGCCCCACCCGGGGCCTGCAGGAGCCGCTCCACGGACGGGATCGCGCGGCGGGGGTTCGGCATCGCTCTCGCCACCCGCGTATCGTGCCTGACCGTCCGCCCGTTCGACAAGGGACCGCGCTTGTCGGGCGGCGGACGCCGTGAGATGGATGACCCGTGCGCGCGCTCGTCGCCGACTACAGCATGTCGAAGCTCGTCCTGACGACGCTTCTCGGCCGGCTCGACAAGCGGCTCTACTTCGGTCCGCATTCGACGCTCGCGCTGAAAGAGCTTCCTGATCCCGCGCTGCCGGCCCCGGACTGGGTGACGATCCGGACGCGTCTCTGCGGCATCTGCGGCAGCGACTACAAGCAGGTATTCCTGAACGGCAGCGTCGACAACCCGATGACGGCGCTGATCTCGTTCCCGCAGGTGCTCGGCCACGAGGTCGTCGGCACGATCGACCGCGTCGGCCCCGCCGTCCGCAGCCGGCGGCTCGGCGAGCGGGTCGTGCTGAACCCCTGGCTCTCCTGTGCCCCGCGCGGCATCGAGCCGCCGTGCCCGGCATGCCGGAACGGCCAGTATTCCATCTGCCGGAATTTCGCCCGCGGCTCGCTTCCCCCCGGGATCCATACCGGCAACAGCAGCAAGGCGACCGGCGGCTTCGCGCCGCGCGTTCCCGCGCACGAGTCGATGTGCATCCCGGTGCCCGATGCCGTGAGCGACGAGCAGGCGGTGCTGGCCGATCCCTTCTCCGTCTCGTTGCACGGCTTCCTGAAGCGGACGCCGGCGCCGGGCACCACCGCGCTCGTCTACGGCTGCGGCACGCTCGGTCTCATGGCGATCGCGATCCTTCGTGCGCTCGCCCCCACCGTTCGCGTCATCGCGGTCGCGCGCTTTCCGCACCAGAAGGCGCTGGCGGAGCGCTTCGGGGCGGCACTCGTGCTGGCCCACGAGCCGCTCGTCCCGCTCATCGAGGGGATCGCCGCCGAGACGGGCGCGGAGCTCATGCGCCCGTGGCACGGCGCACCGTGGCTGCACGGAGGCGGCATCGGCGTCGTCTACGACACCGTGGGGTCGCCGGAGACGGTCGAGGTGGCGCTCCGCGTGGCGGCGCCACGCGGCGCGGTGGTCGTCACGGGAGTGGAGATGCCGCGGCGCTTCGAGTGGACGCCGCTCTACTTCAAGGAGATCGAGGTCGTCGGCTCCAATGCGTTCGGCGTCGAGGACTTCGAGGGACGCCGGCGACACGCGATGGAGATCTACTTCGAGCTGGTGGCGAGCGGTCGGATCGACGTGACGCCGGTCGTCACGCATCGCTTCGGGCTCGACGATTACCGGCGGGCGTTCCTCGCGTGCGCGAAGCAGGATCATTCCGGCGCCGTGAAGGTGCTCTTCACTTACGACGATGGCGGAGCGGGAGGCGGTCGCCACTGAGCTCGTCCGCCGGCTGCGCGCGGCCGGGCACGATGCGTACTTCGCCGGCGGCTGCGTCCGCGACCGGCTGCTCGGCCGCGAGCCGCTCGACTACGACATCGCGACGAGCGCGCCGCCCGAGACCGTGCAGGCGCTCTTCCCGCGGACCGTTCCCGTGGGCGCCCAGTTCGGCGTCGTGCTGGTCGTCGCCGACGGCATGCCGGTCGAGGTCGCGACGTTCCGCTCCGACGCCGCCTACGTCGACGGCCGGCGGCCGAGCGCCGTGCACTTCGGCTCGGCGCGGGAGGACGCGCTCCGCCGCGACTTCACCGTCAACGCGCTCTTCCTCGACCCCCTGACGGGCGAGGTGGTCGACTTCGTCGCCGGCCAGGTCGACCTGCGCGCCGGCATCATCCGCGCGATCGGCGACGCCGGCGCGCGCATCGCCGAAGATCGGCTCCGCATGCTGCGCGCCGTCCGCCTCGCCGCCCGCCTCACCTTCACGATCGAGACCACGACGCTGGACGCGATCCGCGCGGCGGCGTCCACCGTCACCGACATGGCCGCCGAGCGCATCGGCGACGAGGTCGTGAAGATCCTCACCGAAGGGGCGGCGCGACGCGGCTTCGAGCTGCTCGCCGAAACGGGGCTGCTCGCTGCGGTCCTCCCCGAGGTGGCGTGCATGCGGGGCGTCGAGCAGTCGCCGGACTATCATCCCGAAGGCGACGTCTTCCGCCACACGCTCCTCGCGATCGAGCAGCTTCGTGCCGGCGCCGCCGAGACGCTCGCGCTCGGCCTCCTCCTCCACGACGTCGGCAAGCCGGTCACGGCGGCCAGGCGGAACGAGCGCATCACGTTCTACGGCCACTCCGCCGTCGGCGCCGATCTCGCCGTCGCGATCTGCCAGCGCCTGCGGCGCAGCCGCACGACCTGGGAGCGCGTCGACTATCTGGTGCGCAACCACCTCCGCCTCGTTGACGCCCCCGAGATGCGCCTTTCCACGTTGAAGCGACTCCTCCGCCACGAGGGGTTCGAGGAGCTCCTTGCCCTAGCCCGCATGGACGCCCTCGCGTCGAACCGCGACCTCCGCTACGTCGAGTTCTGCGAGCAGCGCCGCGCCGAGCTCGCCTGCGAGGAAATCCGGCCGCCCCGGCTCCTCAGCGGTGACGATCTGATCGCCCTCGGCCACCCGCCCGGCCCTCGTCTCGGCGAGATCCTGCGCGCGCTCGAGGAGGCCCAGCTCGAGGGCCAGGTCACGACCCGCGACGAAGCCGAGCAATTCGTCCGCACACACTTCTAGGATCGACCCGAGACCCTGTCTCGGGTCGTCCGGATTCTGGAAATGGTGCGCGATGATCAGTGCCGACGGCGTGCCGCGGCCGGCGAAGCCGGCGCGGCAAACCTTCCGGAAGGCCAAGTACCGCGGCCGGACACGTTTGCTTTGCCGCGCCGGCTTTGCCGGCCGCGGCATGGCATTCGCACAACGTACGCACGCGGCACACTCGCCTCCGCTGCCCGACCCGAGACGAAGTCTCGGGTCGGCTATAACCCCTGGAAGTAACGGACGAGGAGGCGGACACCGAACCCGGTGCCGCCGCGCGGGGCGTGCGCCAGGTCCCTGTCGCTGAAGGCCGGGCCGGCGATGTCGAGGTGTGCCCAGCGCACGCCGTCGACGAACTCGGCGAGGAAGAGCGCGCCGATGATCGTCCCGGCGTCGCCGCCGCCGACGTTCCGGAGATCGGCGATCGGGCTCTTCAGGTCGTCGCGATATTCAGCCACCAGCGGAAGCTGCCAGAGCGGCTCCCCGGCCGCGCGGCCCGCGACCAGGAGCGCATCGACGAGCCCCTGGTCGTTGCCGAGGACGCCGGCGTAGAGGCCGCCGAGCGCCACCCGCACCGCTCCGGTGAGCGTCGCGAGATCGATGATGGCATCCGGACGCGCGCGGGACGCGAGCGCCAGCGCGTCGGCCAGAACCAGGCGCCCTTCCGCGTCGGTGTTAAGCACCTCCACGGTCTTGCCGTTGGCGTAGCGGATCACGTCGCCGGGCTTCTGGGCGCTGCCGCCGGGCAGGTTCTCGGTGGCGGGGACGTACCCGGTCACCTCGACGGGCAGGGCCAGCTGCGCCGCGGCCGCGACCGCTCCGATGACCGTCGCGCCGCCGGCCATGTCGTACTTCATCGTCTCCATCGCCTTCGCGGGCTTCAGCGACAGCCCGCCCGAATCAAAGGTGATGGCCTTGCCGACCAGCGCGACCCGGGCACGCGCGCCCGCACCCGCGTAGTGCAGCTTCAGGAAGCGCGGCTCCTCGCGGCTGCCGCGCGCCACCGCGAGCAGCCCGGCCAGGTTCTCGCGCTGCATCCGCTTGACGCCCCACACCTCGACGTCGAGCCCGGGGATCGCGCGGCCGAGTTCCTCGGCCTGGGCCGCGAGATAACGCGGCGTCGCCACGGAGGCGGGCTCGTTCACGAGGTCGCGCACGCGCATGACGTGGGGGACGACCGTGTCGACGGTGGCGAGCGCGGCGCGAGCCGCCGCCGCGGCGGGGACCGGATCACCGAGCAGCAGCAGGCGCTCGACGCGGCGCCGCTCGTTTCGTTCCGACTTGTAACGGTCGAAGCGATAGCCCGCGAGCAGGAACGCCTCGGCGACGGTCGCGACGACGGCGGTGTCGGCGGCGGCCGCGCCGAGATGGATCGCGACGCGGCGGGCACCCTGTCGGTCGGCTTCCCGCCGGGCGCGGGCGCCGAGGCGACGCCAGCCGTCGCCGTCCGTCGGATGGCGCCCGAGCCCCATGAGGGCGACGGCCCGGGTGCCACCCGCGTGATGGACGAGAACGTCCTCCGTCCGGCCGCGGAAGTCCGCGGCCGCAACCCGCTGCCGGAGCGGCCGCGCGAGGCCACGGTCGATGCCCGCGAGCGCGGGCGTCTGCTGGCCCTCAGGCACCGGAAGCACGAGCAGATCCGCCGCCGCTGACGCGGCGCCGCGGCGGAGATGCACGGTGATCGGACCCTGCGGCGCAGCCATGCTCAGCCGAACGTCTTCCTGGCGAGCCAGAACATCGCCGCCCCCGCCGCCGCATACGCGGCCACCCCCTCGACGAGGCCGAGCCCCGCGGTGAAGGCGAAGACCAGCACGACCAATGCGGTGCCGATCACGGCAACGATGCGCTCGACGTGCTCCTCGCGGGCACGCGCCACCTCGACGTGCCGTGCCACCTCGGCCCCGCACGCCGGACAGCGCCCCGCGGGTTTCCGAATCAGCGGCGCTCCGCAGCCGGGACAGGCGACCTTCGAGCGCAGCGGCACGCCGCGACTCTAGCGCATCCGGGAGCGGAAAAACAAAAAGGGGCGGGAGCCGGAATTCCGGCTCCCGCCCCGCCCACTTCTGCTCAGTCGCCGCTCGCGTGCCGCAGGTCGCTGTCGTCGTCGGTACGCATGGCGACGACGCGCTTCGCCGCCTCGCCGCGCCGCGCCCGCTCCTTCCACGCATGGAGCCCGCGTCGCACGTACGAGGAGTCGATGTCGAGCACGTCGCAGATGTTCTCGAAGGAGAACAGCCACGTGCGATTGCGATCCTCGATCCACTCCTCCGCCTCCCGGAACAGCTGCTGGTTGCGCGCCTCCTGCGCCCCGGCCTGCTTCCGGTACACGTCCACGGCGTCCTCGAGGACTGCGATCATCAGCCGGCGCTCGCCGTCGTGCTCGACCCGTCGGCGGACTCGATCGAAGAACTGCGACGGCAGCAGGGTGTCGGGCGTGAACAGCGGACCCAATCGCTCCTCTGTGGTTTCGCGTTCCTTCATGGATACGAACCCGATTCTAGCCTCAATGACGACAAATAGTGACGGCGCGTTCCTACAACCGTGAGTTAGACGCCGCCGCCCCGGCCGTATTCAGCGGCGCGGGCATCTCGGTCCCGTCCGGCGGATGCCGGACGTCCGCGATGGTCGTGTTTTCGAAAAGGTCCATGACCCGACGCTGCCCCTCGCGCCATACCCGGTTCATGCCGCACGCCCCCAGCAGGAAGCAGTCCGGATGCTCCCCGACGCAGACGTTCAGCGAGATCGGCCCCTCGACGGCCTCGATGACGTCGCGGAACGTGACCCGATCGGCGGGGCGTGCGAGGACGTACCCCCCGTGAGGACCGCGCCGCGACCGCACGAGTCCCTTGTGGATCAGCTCGCGCACGATCTTCTCGAGGAATTGGCGCGGAATCCGCTCCCGCGCAGCGATCTCGGCCACCGAGCAGGCGCGGTCGCTCGTCTCCTCGTTGGCGAGATGAATGACCGCGCGCAGCGCGTAATCGATCTTCCGGCTCACCTGCATGATCGCCATCGTCGAGGCCTCCTATGACTCCCGCTGCTCCACCCATGCCATCTGGATGCGCTCGAGCTTCCCCTCGCTCGACGCCTTCGGATCGTCACCGAAGCCGGGCAGCGCGCAGACCCAGTGGTGGAGGTCGGTGAACCGAACGGTGAGCGGGTCGACGTCCGGGTGCGCGACCGCAAGCTGCTCGGCGATGTCTTCCGCGTCTTCCCAGTGGAGCGCCATCAGAGCTCCTCGAGGCGACGGTTGCCGAGCGCCTCTTGCAACGACTCGTCCATGATGCGACGGGCGAACGGCTCGGTCGTCTGGCTGAGCGACTCGATCGCATCGCGGATCGCGACGTAGTCCTCACCCGCCCTGGCCGCGTCGAGCGCGCTCACCGCAGCGTCGATTCGCTCGCGCTCGCCGGCCGCGAGGAGCCTGCCGTGCGCGACGAGCGACTGGCGCGTCGCCCCCAGGATGACGTCCGTCTCCACGCGCGCCTCACGCAGCTGCCGCTCGCGCACGTCGTCCTCGGCGTGGTCGATCGATTCCTCGAGCATGCGCTCCATCTCGTCCTCGGTGAGGCCATACGACGGCTTCACCTCGACCGAGCGCTCGAGGCCCGTCCGCAGGTCGGACGCCGCGACGCTCAGGATGCCGTTGGCGTCGACGAGGAACGTCACTTCCAGCCGCGGAACGCCCGCCGGCATCGGCGCGATCGGGATCTTGAAGCGCGCGAGGCTCCGGTTGTCGGCGGCGAGCTCCCGCTCGCCCTGCAGCACATGGACGTCAACGACAGTCTGACCGTCGACCGCCGTGGTGAACGTCTCCTTGACGCTCGCCGGGATCGTCGTGTTGCGGTCGATCAGTCGCGTGAACACGCCCCCCATCGTCTCGATGCCGAGCGACAGCGGGACGACGTCGAGGAGGAGCATGTCCCGCCGACCGCCCGAGAGGATACCGGCCTGGATGCCGGCGCCGAGCGCGACGACCTCGTCGGGGTCGATGTCGACGAGCGGCGGGCGCCCGAAGATCTCGGCCATCAGGCGTCGGACGAGCGGTACGCGTGTGGAGCCGCCGACCGCAACGACCTCACGGATGTCCCGGGGGTCGATCCCGGCGTCCTTGAGCGCCTGGCGGCACGGCACGACCGTCCGCTGCACGATGTCACGGATCAGGCGCTCGAAGTCCGATCGTGTGATCGGCGCGCGCGCGTGCCGTCCGACCTCGGGCAGGTCGAGCACGACCTCCGTGCGCTCCGCGGCCGACAGGTCCCGCTTCGCGCGCTCGGCGGCCGCCCGCGCGCGGGCGCGCACCGACGGCTGCGCGGCGAGCTCGCGCGGCAGCTCGGCCAGCACGACTTCGGCGAGCCGACCGTCGAGGTCGTCGCCGCCGAGGCGGGTATCGCCGTTGGTCGCCAGCACCTCGAAGATGCCGCCGCGGAGCTTCAGGATGGAGACGTCGAAGGTGCCGCCGCCGAGGTCGTAGACCGCGACCGTGCCCTCGTCGGCCCGGTCGAGCCCGTACGCCAGCGCGGCCGCGGTCGGCTCGTTCACGAGACGCAGCACCTCGAGCCCCGCGAGCCGCCCCGCGTCCTTGGTTGCCTGGCGCTGGCTGTCGTTGAAGTAGGCGGGGACGGTAATGACCGCCTTGGCGACCGTGCCGCCGAGCGCGCGCTCGGCCCACCGCTTGAGCTCGCGCAGGATGTGCGCCGAGACCTCGGGCGGCGTCACCGCGCGGCCGCCGACGGCGAACCGGACAACCCCCTCGCGTCCCTCCGCGAAGCGATAGCGGCGGCGGTCGTCGTCGCTCACGTGCTCGAAACCGAGCCCCATGAACCGCTTGACCGAGAGGATCGTCTCGAACGGATGATCCGGAGCGAGCTCGCGCGCGCGCGCCCCGACGACCATCTCGCCGTCGGCCAGGAAGGCCACCGCCGAGGGGAGGAGGTGGGCGCCCGTCTCGGGATCGACCAACACCCGCGGCCCACCGTCCTCGAGGACGGCGACCAGGCTGTTGGTCGTACCGAGATCAATGCCGACTATGCGCTCCACTCACCTCTCCCAGCGCCGCCTCGATGTCGCCGAGCAGCGTCCGCAGGTACGCGATCTCGGAAAGCCGCCGTTTGAGCTCGTCGACCATGCCGTTGCCGTTGGCGCCGGCGTACAGCCGCGACAGCTCGGCCTCGAGCCCCACCAGGCGCGCCACCAGCGCGTCGTGCACGTGCCGGACCTCGTCGTGCAGCGCCGGGGTGGCCTTCGTCCGCAGCTCTTCGAGCTTCTCCTGGGTTTCGAACACGTCGGTAGCGAGCGCTGGCGGGATCTCCTTGTTCTCGCGGTGCAACGGGTTACCGTGCAGCTCGAGCCAGTACCGCCCCCGCGCGACGGGGTCGCGCAGCGTGCGATACGCACGGTTGAGGGCGGCGCTCGCGCGCTCGCTCAGCTGCCGCGCGTGCGGCTCGGCGGTTTGGTGCCGGTCGGGATGCAGCGCACGCGACGCCGCATGGTAGCGCCGCTCGAGGTCCTCCCCGTCGACCGCGAGCCGCCGCGGCAGGCCGAGGACGGCGAACAGGTCGCCGTCCGGGGGCGGCTGTGGCGCCTCACAGCCGGGACAGACGAGTCCCGTCCCGACGCCGGCGCCGCATCGCCAGCACTGCCGATCCTCGTTCTGGCTGCCTTCCATGCAGTGGTCCCCAGCATCTCCCGTTCAGACCACGAACGACGAGCCGCACCCGCACGTGCGCTTCACGTTCGGGTTCCGAAGGTTGAAGCCCGACGACATGAGCTCGTCTTGGTAATCGAGCTCCGTGCCGTTCAGGTAAAGGAAGCTCTTGCGGTCGACGACGAGCTTGGCCCCGTCGCGCTCGAAGATCCGATCGCCGTCGCGCGCCAGGTCGAGGTCCATCTTGTACGTGAGACCCGAGCAGCCGCCGCCGACCACCTTGACGCGCAGCCCGCCGTCGGCCAGCCCCTTCTCGGCGACCAGCGCGTGGATCTTTCGCGCGGCGTCTTCCGTGATCGAGATCATCGCTCCTCGTCAGCTCGCCGCCTTGGTGTCCGTCGTGCGACGGCGCTTCCAATCGGCGATCGCCGCCTTGATGCCGTCCTCGGCGAGCACCGAGCAATGGATCTTGACGGGCGGCAGCGAGAGCTCGTGGACGATCTCGCTGTTCTTGATCTTCATGACCTCGTCGACGGTCTTGCCCTTCACGAGCTCGGTCACGTAGCTGGAGCTCGCGATCGCACTGCCACATCCGAACGTCTTGAAGCGAGCGTCCTCGACGACACCGTCGTCGCTGATCTTCAGCTGGAGCTTCATGACGTCGCCGCACTCCGGCGCGCCGACCACGCCCGTGCCGACGTTCGGCTCGTCCTTGGCGAAAGAGCCGACGTTCCGCGGGTTCGAATAGTGGTCCAGGACCTTCTCGCTGTATGCCATCACGCCCTCCCTATCAGTCGCGCTGCCATGCGACGGACTTGAGATCGATGCCTTCCTTGGCCATCTCGTAAAGCGGCGACAGGTCGCGCAGCCTGCGCACCTCGCCGACGACGCGCTCACCGACGTAGTCGATCTCCTCGTCGGTGTTGAAGCGGCCGATGCCGAAGCGGATCGAGGTGTGGGCCAGGTCGTCACCGACCCCGAGGGCCTTCAGCACGTACGACGGCTCGAGCGTCGCAGACGTGCAGGCCGAGCCCGATGACACGGCAATCGGCGGCAGCGATGCGGACGCGGCGATCGGATGCACGGAGCCGTTGAGGCCCATCAGCAGCGACTCGCCCTCGACGTACGCGAAGCTCACGTTCAAGTTGCCCGGCAGCCGGTGGACCGGGTGCCCGTTCAGGTAGACCTCGTCGAGCTGCGCGTAGATGAAGTCCTTCAAGCGTTCGCGCAGGCGGAGCACACGTTGCGCCTCGTCCGCCATGCCTTCCCGGCAGAGCTCGCACGCCTTTCCGAACCCGACGATCCCCGGCACGTTCAAAGTACCGGACCGCATGCCGCGCTCGTGGCCGCCCCCGTCGATGATCGCCGTGAGGCGGACCCGCGGACTCTTCGAACGGACGTACAGCGCGCCGATGCCCTTCGGGCCATACATCTTGTGCGCCGACATGGACAGCAGGTCGATGTGCATCGCCTCGACGTCGACCGGCAGCTTCCCCACGCCCTGCGTCGCGTCGGTGTGGAAGAGGACGCCCTTCTCGCGCGCGATCTTGCCGATCTCGCCGATCGGGTTGATCGTCCCGACCTCGTTGTTCGCGTACATGATCGAGACGAGGACCGTCTCGTCCGTGATCGCGCGGCGGACGGCGTCGGGGTCCACCATGCCGTAGCGGTCGACGGGCAGGTACGTGACCGTCGCGAGCCCCTTCCGCTCGAGCATGCGGCAGGTGTCGAGGACGGCCTTGTGCTCCGTCACCGCGGTGACGACGTGGTTGCCCTTGTCCTTGTAGAACTCGACGACACCCTTGATCGCGAGGTTGTCCGATTCGGTGGCGCCGCTGGTGAAGACCATGTCCTTCGACTTCGCGTTGATCAGACGCGCGATCTGCTCGCGCGCGTCGTCGACGGCCTTCTCCGCCTCCCAGCCGAACCCGTGGGTGCGGCTCGCGGCGTTGCCGAAGGTGTTCGTGAAGTACGGGAGCATCGCCTCGAGGACGCGCGGATCAACCGGCGTCGTCGAATGGTTGTCCAAGTACACCGCCTTCGTCGTATACATGCTCGCTCCTCGGATACCGGATATGTCGGACCTGGTAGGTCGAATATAGAAGATGGTCCCATCGTGTCAAGGCGATTTGTGGCGCGCCCCAATATCAATATGGCGTTTTGAAACGAGTCGACCCGTATGTTTTTCGAGCAGCGGACGGAGGAGCAGCCCGGTGTGCGAATCGTCACACCCGGCCACGGCCTCGGGGGTCCCGGCGACGACGATCTGCCCGCCACGCACCCCTCCCTCGGGTCCGAGATCGACCACGTAGTCCGCGCTCTTCACCACGTCGAGGTTGTGCTCGATGAGCAAAACCGTGTTCCCAACATCCACCAGGCGGCCCAGAACCTCGAGTAACCGGCGCACGTCGTCGAAGTGCAGGCCGGTGGTTGGCTCGTCGAGCACGTAGAGCGTCCGGCCGGTCGCGCGGCGCGCCAGCTCGCGCGCTAGCTTGACGCGCTGCGCCTCACCCCCCGAGAGGGTCGTGCCGGGCTGCCCGAGGCGGATGTACTCGAGACCGACCTCGCGCAGCGCCTCGAGGCGGACGCGCACGGCGGGGATGTTGCCGAGGAAGTCGAGAGCCTCGGCCACCGTGAGGTCGAGCACTTCCGCGATGCTCCGACCCTTGAACTGCACCTCGAGCGTCTCCCGGTTGTAGCGGCGGCCACCGCAGATCTCGCACGTGACGTAGACGTCGGGAAGGAAATGCATCTCGATCGCGATCATGCCCTCGCCCGCGCAGGCCTCGCAGCGGCCCCCCTTCACGTTGAAGGAGAAGCGGCCGGGTCCGTAGCCTCTCGCGCGAGCTTCGGGCAGCTGCGCGAACAGGTCACGGATCGGGGCGAAAGCGCCCGTGTACGTCGCCGGGTTCGACCGCGGGCTCCGTCCGATCGGAGCCTGGCTGATCTCGATCACCTTGTCGATCAGCTGCCAGCCGACGACCTCGTCGTGCGCGCCGGGCTCCTCGCCCGCTCCACCGATCCGGCGGGCGAGGGCGCGGTGGAGCGTGTCGATGACGAGCGTGCTCTTGCCCGACCCCGACACGCCGGTGACGCAGATCATCGTGCCGAGCGGGAAGTCGACGTCGACGCCGCGGAGGTTATTGGCCCGGGCGCCGCGGATCCCAATGCTCCACCCCGTACCGCGCCGCCGATGCGGCGGGACGGGGATCTCCTCGGCACCCGAGAGATAGCGCCCCGTGAGCGAGGCGGCATTCGCCATGATCGCCGCCGGCGGCCCCGTCGCCACCACGTGTCCCCCGTGCACGCCGGCGCCGGGTCCCATGTCCACGACGTGATCCGCAGCGAGGATCGTCTCCCGGTCGTGCTCGACGACGATCACGCTGTTCCCGAGGTCGCGCAGCTCCTGCAGCATGGCGAGCAGCCGCGCGTTGTCGCGCGGGTGGAGACCGATCGAGGGCTCGTCGAGAATGTAGAGGACGCCGACCAGGCGAGAGCCGATCTGCGTCGCGAGCCGGATGCGCTGCCCCTCGCCGCCCGACAGCGTCGCCGCGCCGCGATCGAGCGTCAGGTAATCGAGCCCGACGTCGATCAGGAAGCCGAGGCGTGCGCTCACCTGCTTCAGGATCGGTCGCGCGATCTCGCTCTCCGCCGGCGACAGCGCGAGGCCGCCGAAGAAGGCGGCCGCGTCGCCGATCGGCAGCGCCGCCACCTCGACGATGTTCCGTCCGCCGACGCGGACGAATCGCGTCTCGCGGCGGAGCCGCGTGCCTTCGCACGCCGCGCACGGGCGGTCCGTCACGAGCCCTTCGAGCTCCTCGCGGAGCCACGACGAGTGCGTCTGCCGCGCCCGGCGCTCGAGGAGCGCCACGATCCCCGGAAAAGGCCGGCGGACGACGTCGCGTCGCCCGTGCCGTTGCCGGACGATCTCCACCTCCTGGTCCCCCGAGCCCTCGAGGACCACCTCGCGGACGGCCGCGGGCAGCGACGCGAAGGGCGTCTCGGGCCGGAAGCGGTACTGCTCGGCGAGCGCGACGACGGTCGCCTCGAAGCGCGGCAGCGCGCGCAACGCGGCCGGGGCCAGGGCCGCGGGCAGCGGCTTTTCCGGCCGCGCCACGATCAGCGCCGGGTCGAAGCGCCGCTGCACGCCGAGCCCGTCGCACGTGGGGCAGGCGCCGTGCGGGCTGTTGAAGGAGAAGAACCGCGGCGAGAGCTCGGGATAGGAGACGCCGCAGACCGGACACGCGTGACGCTCGCTGAAGAGCAGCGCGCGCGGCGCGGCGGCGCCGGGCTCGCTCGCGTCGACGACGGCGATGCCGCCCCCTTCGCGGAAGGCGACCGCCAGCGAGTCGGCGAGGCGCCGCTCGATTCCCGGCCGGACGGCGAGCCGATCGACGAGCACCTCGATCGTGTGGCGCCGCCCCTTGGCGAGGGCGATGTCGTCGGCGAGCTCGCAGAGTGTCCCGTCGACGCGAACCCGGACGAACCCGTTGCGGCGAAGCGCGTCGAGCTCCGCGTGGTGCTCGCCCTTCCGGTCGCGCACGATCGGCGCATAGAGGAAGAGGCGCGTGTCGCTGGCGAGCGCCATCAGCCGGTCCACCACCTGCTGCACGGTCTGCGCCGCGATCTCGCGTCCGCACTGGTAGCAGACGGGATGGCCGACGCGCGCAAAGAGAAGCCGCAGGTAGTCCGCGATCTCCGTGATCGTCCCGACCGTGGAGCGCGGGTTCCGTCCCACGCCCTTCTGCTCGATCGCGATCGCCGGCGACAGCCCTTCGATGCCGTCGCAGTCGGGCTTCTCCATCTGCTCGAGGAACTGGCGCGCGTAGGCGGAGAGCGACTCGACGTACCGCCGCTGCCCTTCGGCGTACAGCGTGTCGAACGCGAGCGACGATTTTCCCGAGCCGGAGAGCCCCGTGATGACCACGAGGCGGTCGCGCGGGATCTCGAGGTCGACGCTCTTGAGGTTGTGGGCGCGGGCCCCGCGGACGACGATGCTGCCCGCCATGGGGCCGGTCTCTAGCCGCCGAGCTCGGCGCGCGCCGCGGCGACCGCCTGCTCGACGAGCCGGCGGTACTCGGCGAGCGCCTCCGGCGTCTCCGCCTCGAACCGCATGACGAGCACGGGCTGCGTGTTGGACGCCCGCACGAGGCCCCAGCCGTGCGGGAACCGCACCCGAACGCCGTCGATGTCCACGATGTCGCGCCCCTCGGCGCGGAACCGGTCGCGGACGCGGTCGACGACGGCGAACTTCCGCTCGTCGGGACAGTCGACGCGGATCTCGGGCGTGGTGTGCGAGGGCGGGAGATCGGACAGCTGTTGCTCGAGCGTGCGGCCGGTGCGGGCGATGATCTCGAGCAGGCGGGCGCCGGCGTAGATCCCGTCGTCGTAGCCGAAATAGTGCTCCTTGAAGAACATGTGGCCGCTCATCTCGCCGCCGAGGAGCGCACCGGTCTCACGCATCTTCGCCTTCAGCAGCGAGTGACCCGCCTTCCACATGATGCCGCGGCCGCCGCGCGCGGCGATGTCGTCGTACAGCCGCTGGGAGCACTTCACCTCGGAGACGATGACTGCGTGGGGATTCCGCGAGAGCACGTCGCGCTCGTAGACGACGAGCAGCTCGTCCCCCCAGACGATGCGTCCCCGCCCGTCGACGGCGCCGACGCGGTCGGCGTCGCCGTCGAACGCGATGCCGAGCTCCGCGCGGGTCTCGCGGACTTTGGCGATCAGCTGCTGCACGTTCTCGGGCACCGTCGGGTCGGGATGATGGTTCGGGAAGCGGCCGTCCATGTCGGTGAAGAGCTCGGTGACCCGCGCTCCGAGGCGACGGTAGATGGCAGGCGCCACCGGCCCGGCGGTGCCGTTGCCGGCGTCGACCACGACGTCGATCGGATGCGCAAGACCGCCGACGTTCTCCACCACGTAGTCCTGGTACACCGGCACGACCGACCGGACTTCGGTCGCACCGGCGCCGTCGCGGTATCGCCCGGCCTGGATCCGCTGGCGCAGGTCCTGGATCTGGGCGCCGTAGAGCGCCTCCTTGCCGAGGCAGACCTTGAAGCCGTTGTAGTCGGCGGCGTTGTGGCTGCCGGTCACCTGGATGCCGCCGTCGAGGTCCCAGTGGAACAAGGAGAAGTAGAGGAGCGGCGTCGGGCAGACGCCGATGTCGACGACCGCGATGCCCGTCGAGCGGATGCCATCCGCCACCGCCGCCGCGTAGCGATCGGACGTCAGCCGGCAGTCGCGGCCGACGCTCACCCGCCGCTTGCCTGCCTCGCCGCAGAGCGTGCCGAAGGCCCGACCGAGCGAGGCGGCGAAGGCGACGTCGAAATCACGCTCGGCCACGCCCCGGATGTCGTACTCGCGAAAGATCGCCGGGTTCACTCCATCACCTCCACGTGGTGCCGCTCGCGAAGATCACGCGAAAGCCACTGCTGGAACCGGGACTCGAGCGCCTCATTGTAGAGCGTATCGCGGATAGCGTCGCGCACCTCGTCGAGCGGCTTGTGCCCCGCGGCGATGTCCTCCTCCGCGCGGAGGAGGTGGAAACCGGCGGCCGTCTGGATGGGCTCGCTGACCTCTCCCGGCTTCAGGCGGAAGGCGGCGTCCTCGAGCGCCGATTCCATCTCGCCGCGGGCGAAGCTGCCGAGGTCCCCGCCTTTGTCGGCGCCCGGCCCCTCGGAGAACTGCCGCGCCAGCGCCGCGAAGTCGCGTCCGTCGCGCGCCAGCTGACGGACCTCTTCCGCCTTGGCGCGGATGTGGGCAACCTCCACGTCGTCGGCGCCCGCCGGGACGGAGAAGAAGATGTCGCGCACGCGCACGCGCGCGCTGGTCGCATAGTCCGGCAGATGCGTCTGGTAGTACCGCTCGATCTCCTGCGGCGAGACGTTGACCCGCTGGCGGATCTCGCGGTTCACGAGCTGCGACTTCTCGATCTCCGCCTTCACGCGCGCGCGATAGGCCGCCATGGTCAGTCCCTGGGAAGCGAGCGCATCGCGGAAACGCTCGTCATCCATGCCGTTTCGCGCCTTGATCTCGTCGATGTAGCGGCCGATCTCCTCGTCCCGGGCGGCGATGCCCAGGGTGGCGATCTCCTTCTCGAGCAGCTTGTCGGTGACGAGCGCGTCGAGCAGCGTCCGCTCCTGCACCCGTTCGGCGCCGCGCTCCTCCCCATACCGCCGCAGCTCGAAGGCCGTGATCGGCTCCCCGTCGATGGTCGCGACGATCCGGTCGACGATCTCCGCCCAGCCGGCGCCCGCGACGAGGAGTGAAAGGAGCAGCGCCGCCACGCGCCCGCCGCGTGGAGACATGGCGCGGCTGGGTATCATGCGCTCGCGAGCCTCTGCAAGAGTGCGCGGAGCTCGGCGATCGTCCCGTCGTGGTCCGTCGCCTCCGGCACGACGGCCAGCGTCGCGCCGTCGACGAGCCGCAGCCGTCCGTGGCTGCGGTGCACGGCCTCGACGAGCGTCTCGGGGCGCACCGGCGTCGTGGGCGAGAACTCGAGCACGATGCGCTCGCCGCGGCGGCGTGCCGCGACGATGCGCAGGTCCTTCAGCCAGCGGCGGAGCTCCATCAGACGCATCAGCGTGTCGACGAGCGCCGGCACCGGACCGTACCGATCGACGAGCTCGGCCGCGATCTCGTCGAGGTCCGGCACGCCGCGAATCGCCGCGAGTCGCTTGTAGACGACGAGCCGCTGGCTCACGTCGGGCACGTACGATTCCGGGATGAACGCCGGGATGCCGAGCTGGACCTCCGGCTCGACGTCGGGCTCCTGGGGCTCGCCCCGCAGCTCCCGCACCGCCTGCTCCATCATCGTCGTGTAGAGCTCGAGGCCGATGGCCGTGATGTGGCCCGACTGCTGCTTGCCGAGGAGGTTCCCGCCGCCGCGGATCTCGAGGTCGTGGGCCGCGAGGCGGAAGCCGCCCCCGAGGTCGTCGAGCTCCTGGAGGACACGCAGCCGCTTCTGCGCGTCGGCCGTGATCAGGTGCTCGCCCGGGATCAGGAGGTAGGCATAGGCGCGGTGGTGCGACCGGCCGACGCGCCCGCGGAGCTGGTAGAGCTGGGCCAGACCGAAGGTGTCCGCGCGGTTGATGATGATCGTGTTGGCGTTCGGGATGTCGAGCCCCGACTCGATGATGGCCGACGTCACGAGGACCTTCGACTGGCCGTGCATGAACGCGAGCATGGTGCGCTCGAGCGCGCCTTCCTCCATCTGCCCGTGGGCAACGGCAATCGCCGTCTCCGGCACCAGCTCCCCGAGCCGGCGGGCGACCGCGTCGATGTTCTCCACCCGGTTGTGCACGAAGAACACCTGGCCGCCGCGGCCGAGCTCGCGCAGGATCGCGTCGCGCACGACGGCTTCGTCGTAGCGCGTCACGTAGGTGCGGATCGCCAGCCGATCGAGCGGCGGCGTCTCGATGACGCTCAGATCGCGGATGCCGGAGAGCGCCATGTTCAGCGTGCGCGGGATCGGCGTTGCGGTCAAAGTCAGCAAGTCGACCGTGGCGCGGAGCTGACGGATGCGCTCCTTGTGGCGCACCCCGAACCGATGCTCCTCGTCCACGATGAGCAGGCCGAGCCGCTGGAAGGCGACGTCCTTCTGGAGGAGCCGGTGCGTGCCGATCACGACGTCGAGCCGGCTGGTGCGCAGCTGCTCGATCGTCCGCTTGTTCTCGACCGGCGACTGGAACCGGGACAGCACGCCGACGCTCACCGGATAGCCCGCGAACCGCGCGACGAACGTCTCGAGGTGCTGCTGGGCGAGGACGGTGGTCGGCACCAGCACGGCCACCTGCTTGCCTTCGAGCACGGCGAGGAACGCGGCCCGCATCGCGACCTCGGTCTTGCCGAAGCCGACGTCCCCGCACACCAGGCGGTCCATCGGCTTCTCGCGGGCGAGGTCCGCGAGCACGTCGTCGATCGCGCGCTGCTGGTCGGGCGTCTCCTCGAACGGAAAGCGCGCCACGAACTCGCGGTAGAGGCCGTCGGCAGCGCCGTACGCCGGCCGGCCGTGCGCCTCGCGCGCCGCGTACACGTCGAGCAGCTCCTTCGCCATCGCGAGGATCGACTCGCGCGTCTTCGCCTTGACGCGCTCCCAGGAGCCGCCGCCGAGTTTGTCGAGCGGCGGCGCCGCGGCGTCGGCGCTCAGGTAGCGCTGCACCAGGTTGATGCGGTCGACGGGGAGATAGAGGCGGTCGCCGCCCGCATACTCGAGGTGCAGGTAGTCGCCTTCCGTGTCCGCGACCTGCATGTGCCGTAGCCCGCGGTAGGCGCCGATGCCGTGGTCGACGTGGACCACGTAGTCGTCGGGCTTGAGCTCGGCGAGCGTCGAGAGGAACTCCGCCGGGCGCGCGCGGCGGCCGCGGCGGATCTGGCGGCGCTCGCCGAAGATCTCGGCCTCGGTGACGAGCGCCAGCGCGTCGGCCGGCAGCCAGACGCCGCGCGTGAGCCCGCCGATGAGCGCCAGCGGCTTCCGTCCCGGCGTCGCGACCGCCTGGGGGAACGGATCCGCGCTCGGCGTCGCGTCCACGTCGTGGCCGGCGAGCAGCTCGCGGGTCCGCGTCCGCTGGGTGGGCCCGCTCGCCACGACGACGAGCCGCGCGCCCTGCCGCTGCCAGCCGGCGAGCTGCGCCGCGACCGCGGCGAGCGGGCCGCCGGCGGCGCTCGGGTCGCGGAGTGCGAGACCCTCGGTCGAGTACGAGGTCACGGCGAGCGCGGCGTCGTCGAGGATGTCGATTCCTTCCGCCTCGACGCGGCGACGTCCGCCGAGCACCTCGCGCCATTCGGCCGGGGGCAGGTAGAGGCGCTCGGGCGGCGGGTGAAACCGGCCCTCGCGCGCGGCATCGGCTGCATGCGCCTGCACCTGGATCCATCCCGCCTCGGCCGCGGCCTCGACCTCCGCGGGGGCCTGCAGCCAGACGACGGTATCTCCGGGCAGGTAGTCCGCCATCCGGGCGAGCTCGGGATAGAGGTAGGGAAGCAGGAACTCGGCGCCGGGCAGCAACAGTCCGGAACGCACGCTCTCGACGAGCTCGCGACGCTCCCGTCGCGCGAGCCCGAGCTCCGCGGCACGGTCGTCGACCGCGCGGGCGGTGTCGGCGCCGAGACGCGCGCGCCCGAACTCGGCGACCGGCAGGAGGAGCAGCTCCTCGACCGGGCCGAGCGACCGCTGCGACGTCGGGTCGAAAGCGCGGAGGCTCTCGATGGTGTCACCCAGGAATTCCAGCCGGGCCGGCTCGCCATAGCCGACCGGGAAGACGTCGAGGATGCCGCCGCGCAGCGAGAGGTCGCCCGGGTCCTGGACGAGCGGCACGCGGTGATACCCCCACTCGACGAGGCGCGCGACGAGCGCGTCCGGCGCGATCGTCTCGCCGGCGACCACGTACGTGACCGCGGCGGCGAACTCGGTCCGCGGCAGGCAGCGGAGCCCCCACGCCTCGGCCGTGGTCACGACGATCGGCGCGAGGGTGTGCACCAGGTGGTAGAGGCCCTCCGCGCGTGCCGCGACCGTCTCCCGCGTCGGCGAGAGCGGCTCGAAGGGCGGCACCTCCCATCCCGGGACGTAGTGCACCCGCCGGGCGAGCGGCGTGGACGCCGCCTCGTCGCCCAGGAGAAACCGGAGGTCGCCCGCAAAGGCCTCGGCCTCCGCCGCCGTTGCCGCGACGACGACCGCGGTCCGCTGGCGTCGGGCGAGGAGCTGTGCGAGGCAGAGCGCCGGTCCGCTACCGCGCAGCCCGGCGACCCGGACCGGCGTGGTCCCCTCGACGGCGCGCTCCAGGCGCGCGACGACGTCGCTCAGCGAGGCCGACATGGGAGTGGGCGGGGCGACACGCGCCGCGGCGCGCGACGAGGGATCCATAGCGGCGCCCTCAGAGACGGGCAAGGGCGCGCGCCGCGGCGATCGTCGGGATCGCATGGCGACCGCCGAGACGCGTGCACTGGAGCGCCGCCGCCGCGTTGGCCAGCCGGAGCGCGGCGTCGAGCTCGAGTCCCGCGAGCATCGCCGAGATGAAGCCCGCGTGGAACAGATCGCCGGCACCCGTCGTGTCGACGGCGGCGACGGCGTGGCCGGCGACGCGCAGCACCTCCCCGCCCGCGCCGAGCAAGGCGCCGCGGGCACCGAGCGTAATCCCGACAAGCGCGCTGCCGTGGCGGGCGAGGCTCGCAAGCGCCGTCTCCGGTGACGCTGCAGCGGTCCAGGTGCGGGCGAACTCCCACGACACGATGAGCACGTCGACCAGGCGGAGAAGCCGTTCGAGGTCGGGGAACGCCATGTCGACGTCGGCGACGGTCACGACCCCGGCGGCGCGCGCCGCGGTGGCCGCCACGATCGCCGCCTCGGCGTCCGCGCCGTCGACGTGCAGGATGCGCGCCCGGCCGATCAGCGCGCCTGGCACCTCGTCCGGCGCGAGTACGAGCGCCGGCTGCCGGTGCCACAGCACGGTGCGCTCGCCGTTGCGGGAGTCGACCAGGATCACCGACAGCTGGTTCCGCTCGCCGCGACGCACCGGCGCGTGCCCGACGTCGACGCCCTCGTCCGCGAGCGACGTACGCGACGCGGCGCCCGCCTCGTCGTCGCCGAAGGTTCCGACATATGCGCAGCGAGCGCCCCAGCGCGCGAGCGCCACCAGCGCCGTGGCGACCTGGCCCCCGGGCTCGACGGCGAGCGTCTGCAGGCGCTGCTTGCTGTCGGGGGCTGGGAATCGCTCGACCACGCAGAGGTGGTCGACGGTGTTCTGCCCGACGCCGACGACGTCGATCTCCCGGCCTGCCGCCACGGCAACCGGGATGCGCATCGGTGCTAGCCGCGCCGCCCGCCGTCGCGCACGATCGCGTACAGCGGCACGACGAGCCGTCCCTCGTCGGGATGGTCGGTGAAGATCTCGACCGTGCCCTCGACCTTGCCGGGCGGGAGGCCATCGCGCAGCCGCAGCGTGAGGCGATACTCCTGTCCGTCCTCGAGCGTGTCCAGCCGGTACGTGACGACCCGCTGCGGCACGGAGACGGCGGTCACCGCGAGGGGGCGGAGCCCGCGGTTCCGGATGTAGAGGTCGCGCTCGGCGGCCACGCCGGCGCGCGCGAGCCCGAACGTCACCTGCGGCGGCAGGACGACCACGTCGCCCTCGACGCTCGCGAAGACGGAGACCGTGAGCGCGGGCTGCCGCGGACTCGTCGTCCGCAGCACGAGCTGGTCGTTGAAGCGGCCGAGCGGGATGTGCGGCTCGAGCGTGACGACGACCCGCTGCCCGGAGCCGTCGGGGAGCCGCTCGAGGCTGGTATGGAGCGCGGGGTTCGAGTGCTCGACCGCCGTCACCTCGTACGTCGCCCCCGGCCGCCCGGCCGTGACGCGGATCTCCCGCTCGACGGCTTCCCCGCGCCGGAGCTTGCCGAGGTAGAGCGGCGAGGGGGCCGCGACGATGTCCGTCGTCACCGACCCGTTGAGCGCCAGGCCGGCGCTCGGCGCGCCGGGATCGTTCGTGTACACGGTGATGACCTTGGTCGTGTGGCCGGTGATCCGCATCGTGTCCAGCACGACGTTCACTCGACCCTCGCCGCCGGGTGGAATTTCGGATGCCGAGGCAAGCCCCGCGAGACAGCCGCACGAGGTCTTCACGTGGTCGAGGCGCAGCTCGGCGTGGCCCGCGTTCCGGAGCCGGAACGTGTGCTCGACGCTCGTCCCCTGCT
>VBKG01000264.1 GCA_005879585.1 Deltaproteobacteria bacterium
CTCGCGTGGAAGATCTCGGGCGCGCCGGCGGGGCAGATGATCTTCGGATCGCCGATGCCGCTGACGGGCGGACCGCTGTCGCCGGCGGAGCAGGCGACGATCCGCACGTGGATCGAGCAGGGCGCTGTGAACGATCAGGCCGTGACGACGACGAGCACGACGACGGTGACCACGACGGTCGTCACCGTGACGACGACGGTGACGGTCCCCGAGAGCTCGACGACGACCACGTCGACGACGACGGTGACGGTCCCCGAGAGCTCGACGACGACCACGTCGACGACGACGGTGACGGTCCCCGAGAGCTCGACGACGACCACGTCGACGACGACGGTGACCGTCCCCGACCTCACGACAACGACCACCGCGCCGGCCGGGGTGAGCTTTGAGACCGACGTCCAGCCGATCTTCACGGCGCGGTGCGCCCTGCCGGCGTGCCACTCGGGACCGTTCCCGACGCAGGGATTGAATCTGAGCGAGGGCAGCGCGTATGCCGCCATCGTGAACGTGATGAGCACAGAGCGGCCAGACCTGAAGCTCATCGACCGATTTTCCACGTCGACGAGCTATCTCTGGTGGAAGGCCGGCCCGCCGGGGGAGATGATCCTGGGGTCGCCGATGCCGCTCACCGGCGGACCGCTCACGCTCGCGCAGATGGCGACGATCCGGGACTGGATCACGGGCGGCGCGCCCGACAACTGACGATGATCCTGGCGGCCACGGAGACCGGGGTTCGCGACGTCGAGACCGGTCGTGTTGCGCTCGAAGGCCGTGACGTCACGCACCTGGTCTCGACGGCGGGAGGACTCTGGGCGATCGTCGATCGTCGGGACGTGCTGCACGCTGCAGCTCCCGATGCCTGGCGGCCCGTCGCCAGCATCGGGGAGCACCAGCTGCGCTGCGTGCTCCCGCGCGCCGACGGTACGCTCTTCGTCGGCACTGCGGGCGCACACGTCCTCCGGGGCGCCGGCGGCGATTTCAGCGTGCTCCGCTCGTTCGACACGGTTCCTGGCCGCCGCGGTTGGAAGAACCCGGCCGCCCCGAAGCCGGACGTGTGGTCGCTCGCGTCCGCGGCTGAGTCGGTGCTGGTCGGCGTTCACGTCGGTGGCGTCTGGCGGTCCGACGACGACGGCGAGACGTGGCAGGCGTCGCTCGAGCCCGAGACCGACGTGCACCAGGTCGCAGCGAGCGGCAGCGTGGCGGTGGCCGCGGCGGCGCGCGGGTTTGGCTGGAGCCGCGACGCCGGGCGCTCGTGGTCGTGGACGACGAAGGGCCTCCACGCGTCGTACCTGCAGGCCGTCGCGCTCACCGGCGACGCGGTGTTCGTCGGCGCGTCGAGCGGGCCATTCAGCCATGACGCCGCCGTCTATCGGGCGGAGTCGCTGGGCGCGCCATTCCGGCGATGCGCGGACGGCGCGCCGGAGTGGTTCGAGACCAACGTGCGCCCGCACCGTCTCGCGGCGGCGGACGATCGGGTAGCCGTCGCGGTCGAGGAAGCGGTGTACGTGTCTCAGGACGGCGGCCGGACGTGGAAGGTCGCCGCGACCGGGCTGCCGGCGGTCCGCGCGGTCGCTGTCACTTGAGCGTCGCGTCCCTCGAGCTGCTGGAGGCCGCCACTGGCCGCGTCTGAGCGCCGCCACGCGTCACGGCGATCGGCCGATTTTTCTTGACGGCGGCGTCTACGCGTTCCTACAGTTCGTCCGCTGCCGTGCGCGATAGCCCGGGACAGCCGACGTAACGTCTGACCCCGTACGCGCGGCCGCCGAGGCCACGCTCTTCCGGAACGGCACGGCCAAGAGGCCGGCCGCCGTCTGCACGGCCCGGTCGTCGAAGCCGTCGAGCCCATAGCGGACGTTCGTCCCACGCTCCGGCGCGGTGAACGTGCCGAACAGCCGGTCGAAGAGCGAGACGATGTTGCCGTAGTTGCTGTTCGTCTCTGCGGCGATGCGCGAATGATGGATCTTGTGCATGTACGGCCACGTCGTAACGAGCGAGAGGAGGCCGTCCACCCACAGCGGCATGCGGATGTTCGCATGCTCCAGGAGGCCATTGAGCGCCGACCAGATCCGATAGACCGCGAAGGCGCCCGGGCTCACGCCGAAGGCGAACGCAAAGGCGGCCAGGAAGGCGTACCGGATGACGCTCTCGCCGGGATGCTGGCGGATGGTGGTGGTGACGTCGACCGCGGGATCGGCGTGATGCACGCGATGGTAGCACCAGAACGCCGGCACCCGGTGCATGGCGACATGGGCCACGTAGAAGGACAGGTCGAGCGCCAGGACGCCGATGACGCCTGACGCGAGCCCGGGAAGGGGAACCATGCCGAGCAGGCCGAAGTGCTTCACGCGGAGCCACACGAGCGTCGTCAGGAGCGCCGCATTCAGGAACGCGTTCGTCGCAAACGTGAGAAAGGTGAGCGCGAGGTTCGGCCCGAGGTGAATCCGGTTCCATCGGCCGCGGGCGTGAAGCGGCACCGCGATCTCGATCAGCGCGACGATCGCCATCGCGACGAGGATCCCGCCGATCGTGGGGATCGCCGATGCGATCACTGCGTCACCTCCTGGAGCGGTGCGAGCTTGGCGGGATCGCGCACGACCCGCATCGCGATGATCCGACCGCCGCGCGTCTCGACGTGGACGGACGCGAACACCGCGTCCCCCGCGTTCGGCAGCGTGACGAGGACGGCGGGCTCCGCGTTCAGGTGCACGACGCGGCACGCGACGGGCACCGGCACGCGTCGGGCCAGGTTGGCGAAGCGACGCAGCAGCGCCCGCGCCCCGAACGTCGGCCGCGTCGCGACGCGCACGACGCCGCCACCGTCGACGACGCCCCAGACGTCGTCGGCGAGCAGCGCGCCGAGCGCCTCGACGGACCGCGACTCGAGGGCGCGGGCCAGGCGCTCGACGACATCGGGGTCGACGGGGACGTCGACGTCGGCGCGGCCTCGGGCGCGGGCGAGCGCGGCGCGCGCCCGGTGCAGGGTCGCCTTCGTCGCGTTCTCGTTCGTGCGGACGGTGTGCGCGATCTCGGCGAGCGGC
This sequence comes from Deltaproteobacteria bacterium, assembly GCA_005879585.1. Classification (GTDB taxonomy): domain Bacteria; phylum Desulfobacterota; class Binatia; order DP-6; family DP-6; genus DP-3. The sequence goes on from VBKG01000264.1 coordinate 3,039, forward strand.
AGTCCGCACACGTCGTGCAGGAGCAGGACGGCACGCTGCTTGGGCGCCAGATGCTGCAGTGCCACGATGACGGCGAGCCGCACGTCGTCACGGAGGAGCGCCGTCGCCTCCGGGCCCGCTGCCGCAGCGGGGACGTCGTCGAAGGCAATGGGGTCGACGAGGTCCGTGATCGATCGCGTCCGCCGATCGCGGCGGAGGTGGTCGAGACAGACGGTCGTCGCGATGCGGAAGAGCCACCCCTCGGCGTCGGCGGACTGGAGGTCGTCGGCGCGTTCGATGGCGCGCGCGATGGCCTCCTGGCTGAGGTCGTCCGCCTCGGCCCTTCGCCCCGTCATGCGATAGCAGTGCGCCCACAGGCGCTTGCGGCACCGCTCGACGGCGGCGAGCACGGTCACGGTGCGGTCGGGTGACATCTTCTGGCAGCAAGGACGTTCGGGCGCTGCCGAAGGGTACGGCGAGGAAACGAGAATGCCAGGGACGGTCTGCTCAGTCGCAGGCGGCCACGCCCGAGTGCTCCGAGCAGGAAGCCGGCCCGAACGTCGCCTCGGCGCACTGACCGCCGGCCGGCCCGACGACGACCGACACCTCCAGCGGCGGCGTGATGACACCGGTGACGTAGCTGCCGCCCTTACCGCTGATGGCGACGCGCACCACGCCCGGGAGGCTTGCGGGGCGCCTCAGGTGCGCGGCTTTCACCGCGCCGCCGACGACCTGCGGCGTGACGAAGTCGAAGCCCGTGCCGCGGACCTTCCACCCGGTGCGCGTGGCGACGGAGTACGCGCCCGGTGGCAGCGTCACGTCGAGGAACACCCCGTCGGGCGAGTCGCGCAGCACCAGGCGGAGCCCGTCGGCGATCGGATCGAGCGGTGGGTTGGGGGGCGGCGTCATGTCGCCCTTCACCGTCAGCCGATCGTCGCCGGGCGGGGTGCCGTAACGTCCGACCTTGAGGCGTGCCTTGGTGAGGGCGACGCCGTCGACGCAGGCGTCGAACACGTCGCACACGCCGTCACCGTCGACGTCGACCAGGGTGTGGGTGCAGGTGCCGCCCGCGTCGCAGGCGTCGGTGGTGCAGACCTGGCCGTCGTCGGGGCACGGCGTGCCGGCGGCGAGGGGCGTGTGCGCGCAGCTGCCGCCGGCGTCGCAGGCGTCCGTCGTGCAGAAGAGGCCGTCGTCCGCGCACGGCGTGCCGGAGACGACCGGGGTGTGCGCGCACGTCCCCGCGCCGTCGCACGCGTCGGTGGTGCAGGCGTTCTGGTCGTCGAAGCAGCTGGTCCCCGCGCCCAGCGCCGGGTGCGTGCACGTGCCGGTCGCATTGCACACGTCGTCGGTGCACGGGTTCGCGTCGGCGGTGCAGCTGCTGCCGCTCGCGCGGAGGTGACAGGTGGCGTCGCAGCAGGCGTCAGCGGGCTCGGGGCCGTTGTCGCATTCCTCGGTCGCGCCGACGACGTGATCACCGCAGCAGTCGCCCCCGGCGCCGACGCGGCACCCGCGACCGTTGGCGGTCGAGGGGCCGCTCGCGACGCAGGTGCAGGTGTTGGGGCCGCCAGGACAGCTCGGCACCGTGTTGTAGACGTCGCCGTTGAACGCGTTGCCGTCGGGGCTCGTAGTAGCGAGGAACACCACCGGGCACGGCGTAAATGGACTGTACACCTGGAACGAGCCGGTCTGCGGATTGATGAAGCCGCCGAACGTCTCTCCGGGCACCGTGACGGTGAGGGTCGTGCCGTTCTGGGTGATGTTCCAGACTCCCGTCGAGCCGCCCTGGAAGTAGACGTTCCAGGAGCCGGTGAGGTCGACGTCGGCGCGGGCGTGGCCGACCGGCACGACGACTGCGAGAGCTGCGAGCGTCAGGGCCGGGAAGTATGCGTGACGCGCGGCGGTGGGCATGAGCGCCTCCTGGGCGAGCGGTGCTGACGCGGCGATAGCATCCGCGCGCCAGAGCGGTCAACGCGAATTCGCAGCGGTGTCGAATTCGCAGCGGTTGCGGCCCGCGGCGAGCGGGACGCCCACGACGCCGGCGCCAAATCGACTGCGCAGCTTACTCGTCGCACAGGACGCCGAGACACCGATAGCCGTCCGTGATGAGCACGACGCTGTGCCCCGGCGCCTTTTCTGGAGGAGGGACACCGGGGCTCACGATGAAAAAGACTGCGTGTGCACCGGCCAAACCGGCCGGAAGCTCCGTTTCGCGCAGGAC
>VBKG01000318.1 GCA_005879585.1 Deltaproteobacteria bacterium
GCGTGTCGAGGCCCGGCGCGCGTGCGCTGGACCGCCCGGTGTGCCGCAACCGAGGTGCGGAACACGGCGGTGCGAGCGGAATCAGTCGCCGACCAACCTGCGCACCGTTTGCTCCCTCCATTCATCTGGCGTATGGAGCCCCGTCCCCTGCAGCATGGTGCTCGTGCGGCGACATCGACGCGCGGTCGAGCTCGCGCTGCTCGCGCTCGTGGCCTACCTCGGCGCGCTCGGCGTGAGCACCGGCGTGCGCGGTGCGCTCGAGACGGCACCGACCGACGTGCCGGACGCGAACATCGCAACGGATCCGGCGCCGCGGCCGCTCGAGCCGCTCGCGAGCTATGCGGTGATCGCGGAGCGGGATCTCTTCAACGCGTCCCATCGGACACCGTCGCGGCACAGCGTCGGGTCCGGCCGGCTGCGCCTGTGGGGCGTCGGCTTTCGCGGCGGGGAGGCGCGCGCGGTGATCGAGGACACGGCGAGCCACCGGCAGGAGCTCTACCGGGTGGGCGATTCGGTCGGGGACGCGCGCCTCGCCGCCATCGACTGGGACCACGTGACGCTCGCGCGCCCGCGCGGCCAGGAGACGCTCGAGCTCGCGACGCCCGAGGGCGGCGCGCCGGCGCGGACCGACGCCGCCACGCCCGACAGCGTGCCGGCGCCTGCGGCGGACGAGCGCATCCGGCGGACGGCGGAGAACGCCTTCATCGTCGACCGGCGCGAGATCACCGGCGCCGCCGACAACATGAGCGGGCTCCTGACCCAGCTCCGCGCGGTCGCCGAGGTCACGGAGGGACGGCCCGCCGGGTTCCGGCTCTTCGAGATCGCGGGCGGCAGCCTCTTCTCGCGGCTCGGGCTCCTTGACGGCGACGTCGTGCAGCGGGTGAACGGCACTGCGATCGGCGATCCCGCCGCCCTTCTCGGCTTCCTCCAGCGGCTCAAGACCGAGCCGCGCGTGGCCCTCGACATCGTGCGGGGCGGCGTGCCGCGCACGCTCGTCTACGACCTCCGATGAGACGGACCCTCGCGGGCCTCCTCGTCCTCCTCGCCTGTGCCGCGCGCGCGGCCGACGAGGCCACCATCGCGCTCAACTTCCAGGACGTCGAGCTGCCCGTGCTCGCCAAGTTCGTGAGCGAGGTCACCGGACGGAACTTCATCATCGACGACCGCGTGCGCGGCAAGGTGACCATCCTCTCGCCCACGCGCATCACCGCCGACGAGGCGTACGTCGTCTTCCAGTCCGTCCTGCAGGTGAAGGGCTTCACCACGGTGCCGAGCGGGACGTTCGTGAAGATCGTGCCGGCGCGCGACGCGCTCGCCGCGGGCTCGCACGCCACCGACGAGGTGGTGACCCGCATCCTGCCGCTCCACCACGCCGACGCGGCGGCCGTCGTTCCCGTGCTGCAGCCGCTCGTCTCCAAGGACGGCCTGCTGACGGCCTACCCGGCGACGAACACGCTCGTGGTCGTCGACGCCGCGGCCAACGTCGAGCGCGTCGCAGGCCTGCTGCACGACCTCGACGCGCCGTCGAGCGAGCGCACCGTCGAGAGCGTCGCGCTGCGCTTCGCGCCGGCGGACGAGCTCGCCCAGCGCGTGCGCGAAGCCTTCGCCGGCGACGCCGCCGGCGCGCGCGGCCTCCGCGCCATCGCCGACGCCCGGACGAACACGCTCGTGCTCGTCGGCAGCGCCGACGACGTCCGCCGGGCGCGCGCCATCGCCGCGCGGCTCGACACCCCCGCGCCGGCGGGGTCGACGCGCGTCAATGTCTATCCGCTCCGCTACGCCGACGCACCGAGCCTGGTCCGCGTGCTCTCGCAGCTCGTGGGCGGCCCGGCGCCACCGCCGCAGGAGCCGCGGCCGCACGGCAGCTCGCTCGCGCGCGGCCGCGCGCGCCTGACCGAGACGGCCGTCGGCTACGACGGCGGTATGGGCGCACCGCCCTCTCCCGCCGCGCCGCCGCCGCAGCCCGAGCCCGCCTCCGCCGGCGCGGCCGCCGCCATTCCGCTCGAAGCGCCCGTCCGCATCACCGCGGACCCCGCGACCAACACGCTCGTCGTGAGCGCCACGCCCGAGGACTGGACGACGCTCCGCGGCGTCATCGAGAAGCTCGACGTCCGCCGGCGCCAGGTCTTCGTCGAGGCGATCATCCTCGAGGCGACGATCGACAAGCTCCGCTCGCTCGGCGTCGAGTTCCAGGGCGGCGCGGAGCTCGACGGGCACCGCGGGCTCGCGCAGGCGAACCTGTCGCTGCCCGCGGGCGGTGCGCTCGCCGATCCGACGTCGATCCCGGGACTCATACTGGCCGCGGCGAGCAACAAGATGGTCAAGCTGCCGGACGGCCGTGAAGTGCCGGCGCACACCGTGCTGCTGACGGCCCTCGAGACCGACTCCGACCTGAACGTGCTCTCCGCGCCGAACATGGTCACCACCGACAACGAGGAGGCGGAGATCGTCGTCGGCCGTAACGTGCCGTTCGTCGCGAGTCGCGCCACCAGCGCCACGAACCTCCAGAACCTGTTCACCACGATCGAGCGGCACGACGTCGGCATCATGCTCCGCATGACGCCGCAGATCACCGCCGACGACTTCGTGCACCTCACGCTGTTCGAGGAGGTCTCGGACATCGACCCGACGTCGGTCGGCGACCCGACCCAGGTGGGGCCGACGACGACGGTGCGCACCGCGAGCACGGCCGTCGCGGCGCGGAACGGGCAGACCGTCGTGATCGGCGGGCTCCTGTCGGACACCCTCCGCCAGGATGAGCGGGCGGTGCCCTACCTCAACAAGATCCCGGTGCTCGGCGCGCTGTTCCGCCGGCGCGACGGTCGCCGCATGAAGACGAACCTGCTCGTCTTCCTGACCCCCCACGTGATCGCCTCCGACGAGCAGATGGCCGACACGTCGGCCGAGCAGCGCGACCGCATGCGGGCGGCGATGCCGAAGGCGCTCCGCGACCGTCCGCCGCTCACCGGCCCGTCGTGGCAGCCGCGCGGACGGGAGCCACGGTGACCGCCCTCGAGGACGAGGCCGCTGCACGGCTCGCGATTCCGGTCGAGGTGCTCGAGCGCGCCCGCGCGCGCTGCCGGGAGGGCGGCACGCTCGCCGACGCGCTCGCGGCGCTCGGGGCGGCCGAGACCGCGGCCTTCACGCGGGCGCTCGCCGATGCCGCCGCCCTGCCGTACGCGCCCGTCCCCGCTGCGCTGCCGGCCGCCGAACTGATCGACGCGCTGCCCTTGCCCTACGCGCGCCGTCATGTCGTCCTGCCGCTCGCTCGCAATGCCGACGGCGTCGAGGTCGCGATCGGTGACCCCGGGGCGCTGGCCCCGCTCGACGACCTTCGGCTCCTCTACGGCGGCCGCATCGTGCCCGTCGTCGTCCCGCCGCCGGCGCTGCGCGATGCGATCACCCGGGCGTACAACGCCGCCGCGCGCTCGGCTGCCGACACGATGGAGGCGATCGAGGAGGAGCGGCTGGAGCTCGCCGATGCGTCGGAGGACGCGCTCGCCGAGCCGCTCGATCTCCTCGAGGCCGGCGACGAGGCGCCCGTCATCCGCCTCGTGAACGCGCTCTTCTGCCAGGGGCTCAAGGACGGCGCGAGCGACATCCACCTCGAGCCGTACGAGCGGACCGTCACGGTCCGCTTCCGCGTCGACGGGATCCTGCACGACGTGCTCGCACCACCCATCCGGCTCCACCCGCGCCTCGTCTCGCGCCTGAAAGTGATGGCGCGGCTCGACATCGCGGAGCGACGGCTCCCGCAGGACGGTCGCATCCGCGTCCATGTCTCGGGCCGCGACGTCGACGTCCGCGTATCCATCGTGCCGACGGCGTTCGGCGAGCGCGCGGTGCTGCGCCTCCTCGATCGCGCGGCGGCGCCGCTCGAGCTCGAGCGCCTCGGGCTCGCACCCGCGCTCGCGGCGGCGGTGGACGGGATCCTCCGCCAGAGCCACGGGCTCCTCCTCGTCAGCGGTCCGACCGGCAGCGGCAAGACAACGACGCTCTACGCGGCGCTCCGCCGCCTGGCGAACGGCGAGCGGAACATCCTCACGATCGAGGATCCGATCGAGTACCAGCTCGGCGGCATCGGACAGATGCAGGTGAAGCCGGCGATCGGCCTCGACTTCGCGAGCGGGCTCCGCGCGATCCTGCGCCAGGATCCGGACGTCGTCCTGGTGGGGGAGATCCGCGACCGGGAGACCGTCGAGATCGCGCTGCGGGCTGCCCTGACCGGGCACCTCGTCTTCTCGACCCTCCACACCAACGACGCGGCCGGCGCCGTGACGCGGCTCCTCGACATGGAGGTCGAGCCGTTCCTCATCTCCTCCTCCGTGCTCGCCGTGCTCGCGCAGCGGCTCGTGCGCGTACGGTGCACGGGCTGCGAGGCGACGGGCTGCGCCCGATGCCTCGGCACCGGCTACCGGGGCCGAACGGCGATCCACGAGCTCCTCGTCGTCGACGACGCGGTCCGCGCCCTCGTCATGGCGCGTACCGACGCCGCGACCATCCGCCGCCACGCGGTCGCCGCCGGCATGACGACGCTCCGCGACGACGGCCTCGCGAAGGTGGGCGCCGGCGTCACGACCGAGGCCGAGGTGCTGCGCGTCACGCAGGACGAGCGCTGATGCCGGTATTCGCGTATCGCGCGCTCCGGGCGAGCGGTCGCGCCGAAAGCGGCGTCATCGACGCGGCGAGCGTGCGCGGCGCCTGGCAGGCGCTGCGCGCCCGCGGCGTCTTCCCGACCGACCTCGCTCCCGAAGCGATGCGGCGAGCCGGGCGGCGGGTCGCACCGGCCGATCTCGCGGTCGCAACCCGGCAGCTCGCGACACTCGTCGCCGCGGGACTCCCGGTGGCGGACGCGCTCGAGGCGGTGGCGGAGCAGGCGGGGGACGCGTCGTTGGGCCGCGCGCTCACGCTCGCACGCGGCCGGCTCGGCGATGGCGAGCCGCTCGCCCGGGCGCTCGCCGCGAGTCCGCGCGTGTTCTCCGCTCTCTACTGCGACGTGGTCCGGGCAGGCGAGGCGAGCGGCGCGCTCGCGACGGTGCTCGAGCGGCTGGCCGACCACACGGAAGCGACGGCCGCCCTGCGCGCGCGCGTGCAGGCGGCGCTCACCTATCCGGCCATCATGACGGCGGCCACGGGCCTCGTGCTCGCGTTCCTCCTCGTCTGGGTCGTACCGCAGGTGGCGCAGCTCTTCGCCGACACCGGCACGCCGCTGCCGCTCGCGACGCGCGTGCTCCTCGGCATCGTGACCGTCGTTCGCGCGACATGGTGGGTCCTCCTGCTGCTGGCGGTCGCCGCCGCAGTGGCCGGGCGTCGCGTCCTCGCCTCGCCGGCGGGGCGGGCTCGCCTCGACGCGATGCTGCTCCGCCTGCCGCTCGCCGGGCGGCTCGTGGTGCGCGCCGCCGTCGCCCGCTTCGCGCACACGCTCGCGACGCTCGTCGCGAGCGGCGTGCCGGTCGAGGCGGCGCTCGACGTCGGCACCACCGTCCTCGGGAACCGCGCGCTCATCAAAGCGGCGGACGCCGCACGCGCGGCGGTACGCCAGGGAGAAGGGCTCGCCCCCGCGCTCGCGCGCACGGGCATCTTTCCGTCTCTCCTCGTCCGGCTGGCAGCGGTCGGCGAGCGGGGCGGGAGCCTCGCCCCGTCGCTCGAGCGCGCTGCACGCAGCTACGAGGCGGAGGTGGATGCCGCCGTGTCGGCCGCCACGGCGCTGCTCGAGCCGATCCTGATCGTCGTCATGGGCGCCGTCGTGCTGCTTCTCGTCGTCGCGGTGCTCGTGCCGATCTTCACGCTGAACCAGGTCGTGCGATGAGGCGACGCGAGGGATTCACGCTGCTCGAGGTCATGGTCGTCGTCTTCATCCTCGGCTTGCTCGCGACGATCGTCGCGCCGAAGATCATGGGCCGCACCGACGACGCCCGCCACACGAAGGCCGTCGCCGACATGAAGGGCATCGAGCAGGCGCTGAACCTCTACCGGCTCGACAACAGCGGCTACCCGACGACCGACCAGGGACTCCAGGCGCTGGTGTCGCGGCCCGCAACATCGCCCGTGCCGCGCCAGTGGAATCCGAACGGCTACCTCGAACGCGTGCCGCTCGACCCGTGGGGCCGGCCGTACGTGTACCTGAGCGACGGCGCCCGCTTCACGCTCAAATCCTACGGCGCCGACGGCGTGGAAGGCGGCGAGGGCAAATTTGCCGACATCGACAGCCGGGACTGAGGCCGGACGCCGCCCTCGAGGCTTCACCCTCCTCGAGCTCGTGGTGGCGCTCGCCGTGATCGCGCTCAGTGCCGGCCTGGTATTGCCGCGGCTCGACGACATCACCGGACGGCGGCTCGACGCCGCCGCTCGCCGTTTGGCGGACAGCCTCGCTTACGCACGCGACCGCGCGATCCTCGGCGGGCGGCCGATGCGGCTCGTCGTCGACCTCGATCGCGGGCGCTGGGAGCTCGGCACGCCGGCGCACGATGCAACGACCATCACGCCCGATGCCTCACCACTCGGCCGCGCGAGCGTGCTGCCCGCCGGCCTCCGCATCGTCGCGGTGACCGCCGGCGGCGCGCCACCGGCGACCCGCGGCCTCGCCGCCCTCGACCTCGAGCCCGACGGCGACGCGTTTCCCGGCCGCATCGACCTCGACGATCGCTCGGGCCGCCGCGCGAGCGTCGTCGTGCCGGCCGCGGGAGGGCGGCCGTTCGTCCACGGGTCCGACGGATGACCTCGGCGCGGGCCGAAGCTTGCTCGTCCGTCTCGCCGCCGAGCTCGAAGCGGCCCGCCGCCCGGGTCCGGGCGAGCGCTTCGTCCTCGAACCGCCGGCCGACGGTGCGCCGCCGTGGTCGTCGCTCAGCTTCCCGACGGCGGCGCGCGGGCCGGCTGCGGGCTCGACGCCCGCGGGCGACACGAGCGTCGTCTCGTACCGCGTGGACGCGGTTGCCGGACGGCCAGGCGTGGGCACGCTCGTGCGTCGTGAGGCCCTCGCACCGGTTCCGGCATCGGAGCCGCCCGCGGTTCCCATGCTCGCGGGAGTCCGCGCGCTCCGCATGCGCTGCCTCGACGGCGGCGGCTGGCATAGCGTCTGGCAGGGCGACGAGCTGCCGCGCGCCGTCGAGATCGCGATCGGTCAGGACGACGGCCATGGCGGCACGGAGGAGCTGACGACCGCGGTCGCGCTCCAGGCGGCGTCGCCGTAGCGGAAACCCATGCGCATCCTCGCGATCGAGATCGGTGACGGCGAGCTCCGCGCGGCGCGCGCGCTGCGGACGTTCGGTTCGGCGCGGCTCGCCGGCGTCGAGCGGATCCCGTTCGCCGACGCGTCGGAGCTGCGCGCCGCGCTCGAGCGCCTCGCCGCGTGGCACCCGCAGGTAGTCGTCGCGCTCGCCCCCGCGGCGCTCGTGACGCACCGGATCCTCACGCTTCCCTTCGGCAGTCGACGGCGGGTCGCGGCCACGCTGCCGCTCGAGCTCCTGGGCCAGCTGCCCGCCGCGCCGGAGGACCCAGTGATCGCGTTCGAGCCGCTCGCCCACACCGAGGCCGGGACGGTCGTCCTGGCCGCGGCAGCACGGCGGGCGGACCTGGAAGCGTCGATCGAGCCGCTCGTCGCGGCGGGGCTCCCGCCGGCGCGCGTCGAGCTCGCGCCGATCGCCGTCTGGAGTCTGATGCCCGACGCCGCCGGTGACGCGGCAATCGTCGTCGCGGACGGCGAGCGGAGCGCGCTCTCGGTCCGGCGGGGCGGCCGGATCGTGGGGCTCCGTGCGCTCGGGACACCGGCCACCGAGCCGGTCGCTCTCGCCGCCGAGGTGCGCTGGGTGCTCGCCGCGCTCGGCGGCGCGCCGCCGACGATCGTCGCGACCGTGCGCTCGGGACACCGGCCACCGAGCCGGTCGCTCTCGCCGCCGAGGTGCGCTGGGTGCTCGCCGCGCTCGGCGGCGCGCCGCCGACGATCGTCGCGACCGGGGCCGACCGCGCACGCATCGCCGCGGCGCTCGACGCTCGACCGCTCGCCGATGTCGACGACGCGTGCGCCGCCGTGGCGGGTGCGGCGACCGGTGGGCGTCACGGCGTCGCATTCGACCTCGGCCTCCGGCCGTCGGGTACGTCGCTCCGCCGCGTGGCGGCGCTCGCTGCCGTCGCCGTGGTGCTCGCGTGCCTCGACCTCGGCCTCGCGCGCTACGATCTCGCGCGTCGCGACGTCGCGCTCGTCACCGCGATCGAGCGCACGGCGGCCGAGGCGATGCCCGGCACCCGGTTGGTCGCGCCGCGCGCGCAGCTCGAGGCGGCCGTCGGCGGTGCGGTGCGGCAACGGACGCGCCTCGGGGGTGGGACGACCGTGCTCGAGATCCTGCGCGAGGTCTCGACCCGCGTGCCGCCGAGCGTGAGCCTGGACCTCGACCAGCTCACGATCGAGGGCGAACGGCTCGACCTCCGCGGGCACGCCGCGAGCTTCGACACGGTGGACGCGCTCCGCCGCGCCCTCGCGAGCGCACCGTTCCTGAGCGACGTGACCGCCGACGAGACCCGCGCGACGGTCGACGGCCGCGGCGTCGAGTTCCGGCTGCATGCAGCGCGCCGCCCGAGCGGAGCGAGCTCGTGAGCGACCGGGTGCTCGCGTGGCTCGGCGGGCGCTCGGCGCGCGAGCGACTCTTCCTCGTCGTCGCCGCCGCGACGGCGGTCGTGATCGGCCTCGCGCTCGGCGCGCTCGCGGTACGCGACGACCTCGCCGCCCTTCACCGCCGCGTCGCGGCGCACGAGCGGGATCTCGCCGTCGTCCGGGTTCTCGCCCAGCGGTTGACCGCCGGCCGCCCGGCGGGCGCCGCGTCAGACGACACGTCGCTGCTCGCCGAGGTGCAGCAAGCGGCCGAGGGGGTCGTCGGCCACGAGCGGCTCGCGAGCCTCACGCCGGCCGCGGGTCCGGTGGAGGACGGCCTCGCCGAGGACCGCGTCGCGCTCCGCCTGAGCGATGCGGCGTTACCGGAGCTGGTGGGTCTGCTGCACGCGCTCGAGAGCGCGGCGCACGTCGTCCGCCTGGACCTCCGCAAGCACCCGGACGATCCGGCACGCTTCGACGCCACGCTCGAGGTGGCGCGCCTGCGGGCGGCCTCGTGAGACGGACGATTCTCGGCGGCGCGCCGATCGCGGCCGGTCTCGTCGCCCTCTTCCTCTTCCTCCTCTTCCCCATCGACACGGTCGTCCGCGCGCTGCTCGCGCGCGCCACGCCCGCCGGCTGGCCCGCGATCGTCTTCCAGCGAGCGGCGCTCCGTCCGACGGGTCTGCTACTGGAGGACGTGACGCTCCACGGCCGCGACGGCGCCGCGCTCGTGGCCGCCGAACGGGTCTTCTTGCGTCCGTCGCTCCGCGGGCTCTGGCGCGACGGCACCGGGCTCCCGTGGCACGTCGAGGCGCTCGTCTGCGGCGGCACCGGCGTCGCGACGGTGACCGGCGACGGCGCGCCGGCGGCCCTCAGCTTCACGTGGCAGGACGTGGACCTCGGCGGCTGTCCGCCGCTCGCGCTCGCCGCCGGCGCGCTCGCCGGCCGCGCGACGATGACGGCGCGCGTCCGGCTCGGCCCGCCGGCCGGTGAGGGAACGGTCGAGGTGCACGCCGGCGAATGGCGGAGCAGCGCAGGACCGCTGGTCGCCGTCGGCACGCTGCACGCCGAGCGCGCCTCCTTCGGCTGGCGCCTCGTCGGCGACCGCGTGGCGCTCACCTCGTTCGAGCTCCACGGTCCCGACGTGTCGGCCGAGGGCGAGGGCACGGTGCGGCTCGCCGCACCGCTCGAGGCGAGCGGCCTCGAGCTGCGGCTGGCAGTCGCGGCGGCTCCGGAGGCACCGGACCGCGTGCGCGCGCTGCTCGGTCTGCTGCCGGCGCCCGCCGGTGACGCGGCCGGCCCGCGCCGGCTGTTCGTCGCCGGCACCGTCGCCAGCCCTCGGTTGCTCGCCCCGTGAGCGCGAGCGAAGGATATTGATGAGCGCGCGACGGCCGCGCGGCATGACGCTCCTCGAGGTGGTGGTAGCGCTCTTCGTGCTGGCCGTCGGGGTGACCGCACTCCAGCGTCTGCTCGCGGCCAGCGTGCACGGCATCGCCACCGACGTGCGCCTGACCGAGGCGACGTTGCTCGCCCGGGGTCTCCTCGCCGACGCCGAGGTGCACCCGCCCGACCCGGGACACGTCGAGGGCGACCGGCCCCGCGCGCTGCACTACACGCGCGACACGACGTCCACCGCCCATCCGGCGCTGCGCGAGGTTCGCGTGCGCGTGTCCTGGGAGCCGGCAGAGGCCTGCGAGCTCGTGGAGATGGTTCGTGTCCCGGCGCCGTGAACGCGGCGTCGCGCTGCTCGGCGCCGTCGTCGGCCTCGCGGTCCTCGGCATCGTGACGCTCGGCCTCGCGCACACTGCCGCGGTCGACCAGCACCTCGCGCGGAACGCGCTCGCGGCGCTCCAGGCCGACGCCCTCGCGCGCTCGGGGGTCGCGGCGGCGGCGGTGTTCCTCACCGAGCGCGATCCCGACGCCGTCGACTGGGCGCGTGCACCCTGGGCGGAGGGCTCGGGACGCCAGCCGCTCGGCGCGGGCACGGTCGAGGTGATGGTCGAGGACGAGGCGCGCCGTCTCGCGCTCGGCGTCCCCGAGCTCGCCGATCGGCTGCCGCGGCTCCTCGCCGTCCTCGGTCTCGACGCCGCGCTCGCCGACGCGCTGGCCGACTGGACGGATGCGGACGACACCCCGCGTCCGCTCGGCGCCGAGCGTGCGTACTATCTCGGTCTCACCCCGCCGTACGCACCCCGGAACGCGCCGCTCGGGAGCGTCGGCGAGCTCGCCCTCGTGCGCGGCTTCACGCGACCGGTCGTCGAGCGCCTGCGACCGTACGTCACCGTCGCGCCGGAGGCTCGCGTGAACCCGAACACCGCGTCGCGCGAGGTGCTGCTCGCCGTCGTCGACGACGCGGCGGCCGTCGAGCGGCTGCTCGCCGCCCGCGCGCGGGCCGCGATCGACCCCGAGAAGGACCTTCCGGCCATCCTGCCCGGCGCCACACCCGACGCGATCGACGCGCTCCGCGCGCGGCTGACCGCGCGCGGCACCTCCTACACCGTGCGCGCCGTCTCCGCGGTCGGCGACCTCACACGTGCCGCCGAGGCGACGTTGTTCGCGCCCCCGGGCGTCGCCGCCGAAGTCACCGCCTGGCGTCCGTTCCGCCCGTAGCGTTTCTCATGCCGACCGCCGCCGTTCCCCCGGACGCCGCGGCTCCCGCCGCGCGCGCCCTCGGTGATGCGCACCGAATCGTCCTCATACGCGGCCTCCGCGGCTTCGTGGACGGCTTCGTGAGCGTGCTTCTCGCGGGCTACCTGAGCCGGCTCGGGTTCACGCCGGTCCGGATCGGCGCGATCGTGACCGGAACGCTCCTCGGCTCGGCCGCGCTCACGATGGCCCTCGGGCTCGGCGGCCATCGGATGGAGCGACGGCCCGTGCTCGTCGGCGCGTCGCTGGTCATGCTCGCGACCGGGATCGGATTCGCCGGACTGACGGCGTTCTGGCCGCTCCTGGTCGTGGCCGTCCTCGGTACGCTGAACCCGTCGGCGGGCGACGTGAGCGTCTTTCTGCCGACGGAGCAGGCCGCGCTCGCGCAGACGACTCCGGCCGGGGAACGCACCCGCCTCTTCGCGCGGTACAACGTCGCCGGCAACTTCGCCGGCGCGCTCGGCGCGCTCGTGAGCGGCCTGCCGGCGGCGCTCGCACACGCGCGGGGATCGGACGTCGCGGCCGCCGAACGGTGCGGGTTCCTGCTGTACGCGCTGGTCGGCGTCGTGAGCGCCGCGGTGTACCTCGGGCTCGGCCGGTCGGTCGAGCCGCCGCGAAGGGCGGACGGCGCACCCCTGGCACGGTCACGCTCGATCGTCGTCCATCTGGCCGCGCTGTTCAGCCTCGACTCGTTCGGTGGCGGCTTCGTCGTGCAGTCATTGCTCGTGCTGTGGCTCTACCGGCGCTTTCAGCTCTCGGTCGAGGTGGCGGGCGCGATCTTCTTCGCCGCCGGCGTCGCCGGCGCGCTCTCGCAGCTGGTCTCGCCGGAGCTGGCGCGACGCATCGGCCTCGTGCGCACGATGGTCTACACGCACGTTCCGGCCAACGTCTTCCTCATCCTGGCGGGATTGGTCCCGAGCGCGCCGCTCGCCGTCACCTTCCTCCTCCTCCGCGCGGCGGTGTCGCAGATGGACGTGCCCGCGCGTCAGGCGTACGTCATGGCCGTCGTGCCGCCGGAGGAACGTGCCGCTGCCGCGAGCGTCACGAACGTGCCGCGGAGCCTCGCCGCGGCCGTTCCGCCGCTCATCACGGGCGCGATGCTGAGCCGTTCGGCGTTCGGTTGGCCTCTCGTCTGCGGCGGCATCCTGAAGCTCGTCTACGACCTGCTCCTGCTGGCGCAGTTCAGGAGCGTCCAGCCTGCGGCGGAGGACTGATGGCCGCGGAGCTGGTGGTATCAATGGCGATGCCGGTGGTGAACGTCCGAGACGTGCGGGTGAGCGTGTTCTGCGGGAACGTGCCGATGAAGATGAGCGTGGGGTTCGAGAACGGGCTCCGGGTGCTCGTGCTGATGATGCTCGTCGTGGAAGTGCGCGTGCTCGTGCTCGAGCGCCTCGTGTACGTGCCGATGGCCGTGCGTCTCGGTCACGAGGAGGAAGACGCCGAGCACCATGAGGCCCGCGGCTACCGCATGGGACGGACCCAAGCGCTCACCTAGCAGTGGAACCGCCAGAACGGCGCCGACGAACGGTGCCGTCGTAAAGAATGCAGCTTGCCGCGCGGCCCCGAGAATTCGCATCGCACGGACCGCGAGAACGATGCTGAACCCGTAGCTGACAAATCCGACTGCGAGAGCAGCCAAGACGACGGCCAGCGCCGGGAGCATCGATCCCGTGGCGAGCGCGAGCCCGAGCATGAACGTACCTGCGACGAGGCCCTTCGTCCGCGCAATCGCAACTGGGTCGCGCACCGATAATCGCTGCGTCAGGTTGTTGTCGACTGCCCAACCGAGGCAGGCGAATACGACGGCAGCGGCGCCACGCCAGTCCCCATGCACGTCGTCCGGCGCGTACGTCAGGGTGGCGGCACCGAGGGCGGTCAGAACGGCGCCGGCGGCGGCGCGACGGCCGAGGTGCTCGCGGAACAACATGACGGCGAGGAGAATCGTGAGCGGGGTCTCGAGGTTCAGGAGGAGCGAGCCGACGACGGCCGAAACACGCGCGAGACCGAACAGCATGAATACCGGGGCGGCGACTCCGCCCGTGGCGATGACGAAGAAGAGAAGCAGGAAGTCGACGCCGCGGAGTCGCGCCTCGCGCGGCGCCGCGTGCGGAGCCTCCCGAGCCGCGACCAATGTCGCCGCGGCGAGCCCGAGACCGGCACCGAGGTACAGCAACGCGGCGAGCAGGAGCGGGCCCGTCGCCGGGAGCAAGAGCTTGGAGACTGGAGCGCTCAGGCCGAACAGGACGGCGGCCGCGAGAGCGGACGAAATGCCGGCCGACATGGGAGGCGGCGCCCTGCCCACCTCGCGGACGGCCGACTGCTACGCCCCGATCCGCGCGCGGATCTGCCGCAGCAACGCGGCGTTGTCGGAGTGACCGGTCATGCGCGCGGTGACACGACCACGAACCGGGCGGCCGAGCAGGTAGAAGTCGCCGAAGATGTCGAGGATCTTGTGGCGTACGAACTCGTCGGAGAAGCGTAGTGGCGCGTTCACCACGCCGTCGGGGCCGACCAGGATGCAGTTGTTCAGGCGGCCGCCGCTCGCGAGCCCCATCTGCTCGAGGGTCTCGATCTCCTTGACGAAGCCGAAGGTACGGGCCGGGGCGATCTCACGCCGGAAGGCGTCGACGCCGGTGAAGCGGAACTCGTACGCCTGCCGGCCGATCGGCGGCGGATAGTCGAGCGTGTAGTGCACCTCGAACGCGTCGGCCGGCTCGATCATGATGCCCTTCTCGGTGCCCGACTCCGCGCCGAGCGCGTACGTGCGGTCGATGACCAGCTCCTCGACCGTCGCCGGCTGCTCGACGACGCCGCCCTCCTCGAGCAGCGCGCAGAGCTCGAGCGCCGAGCCGTCGAGGATCGGCACCTCGCCCTGCATCTTCACGAGCATGTTCGTGATGCCGTAGGCATGCAGCGTCGCCATCAGGTGCTCGACCGTCTTCGCCACCATACCGCCGCGGGCGAGGGTGGTCGCGTAGTCGGTCGAATCCACGTGGTCGATGACCGCGGGAACCGTCTCGCCCGACGAGATGCTGCCGAAGAGAATGCCGCTGCCGGGCGGCAGCGGCTGGAGGATGAGCCCCGTGCGAACGCCCGTGTGGAGCCCCTGCCCGTTCACGACGACGCCGCGCGCGATGGTCCGCTGTGGCAGCACGCGCGCCGGGGCGACGGCCGCCGGCGCCGTCGTGCCGTCGCGGTCGACCGAGACGTTGCCGTCGAGCGCGCGACCCACCACCTGGAGCAGCGCGTCGAGCTGGAAGGGCTTCTCGAGGAAGTCGCACGCGCCGAGGCGAATCACGCGCATCGCCGTCTCGATCGTGCCGTGGCCCGAGATGACGATGATCGGCAACCGCGGCGCGCGGGACCGCATGCGCTCGACGAGCTCGATTCCGTCGACCTCCGGCATCCACACGTCGACGATCGCCAGGCGGGGCTCGACGTGCTGGAGCAGCTCGAGCGCGCGGCGGCCGTCGGCAGCCTCGACGACGTCGAACCCCTCGTCGGAGAGGACGCCGCGCAACGTGCAGCGGATCTTCTCCTCGTCGTCCACCACCAGGATCGTCTCAGGCATCGGTCCTCTCTTCCTCAGGCGCCGTAGGCGCCGAGCCGGGCGCGGGCGGCGAGCTGGCTCGGCTGCTGCCGCACGGGGAACTCCATGATGAAGCGGCTGCCGCGCGGCAGGTTGTCGCGCGCCCGGATGAAGCCGTTGTGATCAGCGACGATCGCCGACACGATGGCGAGCCCGAGGCCCGTGCCGTCGGGCTTGGTGGAAAAGTAGGGCTCGAAGAGCCGGGCCTTCACCTCGGCCGTCATGCCGTCGCCGTTGTCGGCGATCTCGAGCCGCACGATGCCGAGCCGCGAGACGTCGGTGGTCTTGAGCTCGACGCGGCCGCGCTCGCCGGGCGCGACCTGCCGCCGCGCCGCGCACGCCGCCACGGCATTGTGGAGGATGTTGATGACCGCGCGCTTCACGCCCTCGCGATCGAGCTCAAGCTCGGGGAGGTCGGGCTCCGGGACGAAGACGAAGTCGATCTCGCGGTGGCCTTCGCGGAAGAGGACGAGTGCCTCCTCGACGACCGCGTTGAGGTCCTGCGGCGTGTGCTGGCCGGCCGGCATCCGGGCGAAGGTGGAGAACTCGTTCACGAGCGCCTTCAGCTCCTCCACCTGCTGGATGATCGTGCGGGTGCACTCGTCGAACACGGTGCCGCCGTCGTGGAGCTGGCCGGCGTAGCGGCGGCGGAGCCGCTGGGCGGAGAGCTGGATGGGCGTCAGGGGGTTCTTGATCTCGTGGGCAATGCGCCGCGCCACCTCGCGCCACGCTTCCATGCGTTGGACGCGGAGGAGGTGCGTCACTTCCTCGAGGAAGACTACGAGGCCCTGCGGGCTGCCGGTATCGTCGAGCAGCCGGGTGCCGGTGAGGAGCAGCGCCACGTCGTGACCGTCGCGCTGGAGCCGCATCTGCCGCTCGACGGTGGCCGCGCCTCCGGATGGGCCGTCGAGGCGCGCCGGTGGCCCGAACGTGATCGCGTACGGCGGCCCGTCGTTGCCGTTGTTCGCGAGCAGGCTCGCGCTCAGCTGGCGGATCTCGGCATAGGGCTCGCCGGCGAGCACCTCGTCGAGCGGCCGCCAGATGCACGCGGCGGCGCGCACGTCGAGGAGCGTCTCGGCGGCGCGGTTGAGCGTCGTGATGCGGCCCTCGGCATCGGTCGAGATGACGCCGGCGGTGATGTTGGCGAGCAGGATCTCGAGGTAGCGGCGGCGGGAGTCGAGCTCGGTGCGACTGGTCTTCAGCTCCGCGGTCATGCGGTTGAACGCGGAGACGAGCGTGCCGATCTCGTCGTGCCCCTCACCCGGGATGCGCTGGTCGAGGTCGCCCTGCGCGACGGCGCGCGTCCCTTCGACCAGCCGCTGGATGGGCACCGTGATGCGGCGAGCGATGTAGAAGCCGACCCAGGTGGCCGCGAACAGCACGACCACCGTGGCGAGGCCGAGCGTGATCGTGTACGCGGTCTTGATCGGCTGCCGCTGCACCTTCAAGCGAACGTACTCGTCGAACGCACGGCTGATGTCCTCGCGGCGCTTCGCGACGCTGTTCGGGACGTAGGTGTCGACCACGACGACCGCCACCGGGCGGTCGTCCACCACGACGGGAGCGGCGGCACGGATCATGTCCGCCTCGCCGACGGTGTCCACGACCGTGGCTTCCGGTCCTTGTGCCACGCGACGCACGAGGTCCGACCACGGCGCGAGCCCGATGCCCGTGGGCAGCTCGCCGCGCCGGCTGCGCGCGATCGCCTGGCCGTGCGCGAACACCTCGACGACGTCGAGCTGGTATTCGGCGCGGCGCTGATCGAGGAACCGCTTGAGCGCCTCGCGCCGCTCGGGCGCCAGCAGGCCTTCGGCGCGCAGCCGTCCGGCAAGGCCGCGCGCGAACCCGAGCGCGGTCTCGCCGAGTCCGCGGTAGTACGTCTGCGCGACCTCCCGCGAGCCGGCGAGCGAGTTCTCCACCTGCTCGTTGAACCACCGCTCGATCGAGTTGCCGACGAACACCAGCGCCACGAGGAAGAGCAGCGTCGCGGGCAGCAACGCGACCCCGACGAACGCGCCGACGAGGCGGGTGCGCAGGTGCGCGCCGATGATGCGGCGCCGGCGCTCGAAGATCAGCTTCACGATGTTCCGGCCGACCAGGAACACGAGCAGGATCAGCAGGATCAGGTTCAGGTTGATGAGCACGACGAGCACCGCATTGGTGCCCACGGAGCCCGTGCCGGGGGACTGCGGGAGATGGAACTCGAAGACGGCGAAGAGCACGACCGCCACCGCGGTCGCGATGATGATCAACCCTTCCAGACGGCGCCGGCGAGACTCGGGCGCGGCCGCCTGCGCAGGCGGCGAGTCGGACGGGCCGGGCATGAGTTCGCGCGATGATAGGGACAAGGGAAGGCGAAGGCAAGACCGCCCCGCCGGGTCCAACACGTCAAAAAAGCTCGGGAAAATGCGTGAAATCCGGCCTGCGGCGAGCGGGGGCGCGCGGCTTCGCGCCGGCCTCAGCGGCGAAAGAACAGGTTCAGGACGAGCGTGAGGACGGCGCTCACGACGATGCAGGTGACGAGCGGGAAATAGAAGGTGAACGTGCCGCGCCGGATGAGGATGTCTCCGGGGATGCGCGGCACGAACACGAGCACGACGCCGAGCAGGACGGCGGCCACGCCGACCAGGATCAGGACCCGCCCGAGATCGTGCATAATGCGGAGCATGCCCGACGACCGGGACGGCGAAAAGCACCGGGAGACGGTACGCGCGTCGTTCGACAAGCAGGCGGTCGAGTTCTCCGAGAGCCCCGTCATGACCGACCGGGCGGCCCTCGAGCGCCTCGTCGGCTGGGCGGCGGTGAGCGGCGGCGAGCGCGTGCTCGACGTCGCCTGCGGGCCGGGGCTCGTCGCCGCCGCGTTCGCGCCCCACGTCGCGCAGGTGGTCGGCGTCGACCTGACGCCGGCGATGCTCGCCCGCGCGACGGCGATCGTCCGCGAGCGGGGCATCGCCAATGCCGCGTTCGCGCAGGCGGACGTCGAACGCCTGCCGTTCCCCGATCGCTGCTTCGACCGCGTCGTCTCGCGTCGGGCGTTCCACCATTTCCCCGACCCGGCGCCGGTGCTCGCCGAGATGGCCCGCGTCTGCGCGGCCGGCGGCGCGATCGTGATCGAGGACCAGGCACCGCCGCCGGATCCTGCCGCCGCCAACGTGATGACGACGATCGACCGGCTCCGCGACCCGTCTCACACGCGGGCGGTCGACCCGGAATCGTGGGCCGCGCTCTGCGCGGCGAGCGGCCTGACGCTCGAGCGCGTGTGGCTCTCCGCGCTCGAGCTCGAGGTCGAAGAGTGGATCACGCGGGCGCACCCGGCGCCGGCGGACGGGGCCCGGGCGCGCGAGATGCTCGAAGCGGCGGCGCGCGGAGAGTTCCCGGGGCTGCACGCCTGGCATGCGGATGGCGCGCTCCGCTTCACCGTCGGGCTGCAGCTCGTGCGCGCGGTCAAAGGCGCGTCGCGCCCGACGGCCTGACCGGCGGCGGCGCGCACCTCGCAGGTGCCTTATCCGAACTCGCGGCGCCAGCTGCATCTTCCACTTGACAACCGGAACATTCACCATGTTAAGAGGCACGCGCTTCACCGCGTTGATCGTATCGAAGAGTTTAGAAAGCACGGGAACACGGCGTCGCACATGCTCTACCGCTGTGCGTCATGGGGGACAGACCCATGGAGTCAGACGGTTTACGGCGGCGAGCGGAAGGTGCTGACGCGTTCGAGGGAGGCCCTCGCGAAGATCCCCGTCCTCGCCTCGATCGTCCTGGCGTTGACGATCGGGACGGCTCCCCGCGCCGTCGCCGCCGATTGCTCTCTCACGCCGATCGCGATCGGACAGTCGGCTCGAGGGCGGCTCACCGCGGGCGACTGCGTGTCGTCGGTGTTCAGAGCGGGCGGCACGCACTTCGCGGATCGCTGGAGCTTCGACGGGACCGTGGGTCAGCAGGTCGCCATCCTCATCAGTTCCGGCGACTACACCCCCTCCGTCGCGCTGATCCGCGCATCCGACGGCGTCACGCTCCAGTCGGTCAACGGCTCGGGGACCGCCGCTCGCCTGCCGGGGGGGGCGGGATTCTTCACGCTCTCGGCGACGGGCACCTACTTCATCGAGGTCTCGTCGACCAGCGTGCAGGACACGGGTGCCTACGCGGTGAGCCTGGCGGGTTCCGCCGTCGCCTTCCCGGCCGCGGGAGTGGTCAGGAGCGGCGGCATGGGCCTCGCCGGTGTCACCGTGACGTTCTCCGACGTGCTCGGCACGGGCGCCGTCCCGCCCCCGGTGCAAACCGACTCATCGGGCGTGTGGTCCCAGACGGGGTTCGAAATCGGCACCACGTACCGGGCGACGCCCAGCCTCGGCAGCTTCATCTTCGCGCCCCCGTCGCGCGACTTCACCACGACGCTCGAGCTCGACTTCACCGGTACCTTCATCGCGTGCAACACGTTCACCGGGGCGCCGATCGCGGTCGGGCAGGCGCCGATCCCGGGAGCACTCACCGTCGGCGATTGCGTGTCTCCCGTGTTCACGTCCGGCGGAGCGCACTTCGCCGACCGGTACACCTTCGACGGCACCGGCGGCCAGCAGGTGGTCATCCTCGCGACGTCGGGAGACTTCACCCCCGCGGTGACACTGGCTCGCGCCAGTGACGGCCAGACGCTGGCGTCCGTTTCCGGCTCCGGCACGTCGGCACGCCTGGGGTTCTTCACGTTGCCGAGCACGGGGACCTACGTGATCGAGGTCGCCTCGAGCGGGCCACTCCAGACCGGCGTCTACCACGTCGGCCTGGCGGATGCCGCCTCACCGTATTTCGTCTCCGGCATCGTGAGGAGCGGAGGAATGGGTCTCGGCGGGGTTATCATCACGTTCTCCCGCGTCCTCGGAACCGGCAGGATTCCCCCTCCGGTACGGACCGACGACTCGGGGTTCTGGTCGGCGATGGGGTTCGACGTCGGGACCACGTACCGCGCGACACCCGCCCTCGGCACCTTCATCTTCGAGCCGCCGTCCCGTGACTTCACGGCGACCGGCGAGCTCGATTTCACCGCGACCTTCGTCGGCTGCGACACCTTCACCGCCGTGCCGATCGCCATCGGCCAGAGCGTCCCCGGCGACCTCTCGGTGAGCGACTGCGTCTCGCCGGTCTTCGGCAGCGGCGGCGGGCACTTCGCCGATCGCTACGCCTTCGACGGCACCGAGGGCCAGCAGGTTGCCGTCCTGGCGACCTCGGGCGACTTCACACCGGCGATCGCGCTGATCCGTGTGAGCGACCGGCAGATCGTACACTCCGTGTCGGGCTCCGGCACCTCGGCACGCCTTCCCGCGTCGAGCTTCTTCACGCTGCCGAGCACGGGTGCGTACGTGATCGAGGTATCCTCCACGTCGTCGCTGAAGACCGGCGCGTACCACGTCGCGCTGGCGGACGCACCGGACCCGTACCCGGTGCAGGGGATCGTGACGGGCGGCGGAATGAGGCTCGCCGGCGTCACGATGACCTTCTCGCTCGTCCTCGGGTCGGGCCCCGTGCCGCCGCCCGTGCAGACGGACGTGGACGGCTCCTGGTCGCAGACGGGGTTCGGCGTCGGGGCGACGTACCGCGTGACGCCGAGCCTCGGCACGTTCGCCTTCGCGCCGCCGTCGCGCGACTTCACGACGATGACGGAGCTCGACTTCACCGGCACCTTCGTCGCCTGCAGCATGCCGGGGGGCCTCCCGATCACCTTCGGTCAGGTGCTCCAGGGCGCACTCACCGCCGGCGACTGCGTCTCCACCGTCTTCACGGGGGGCGGCGAGCACTTCGCGGACCGCTACACGTTCAGCGGCACGCAGGGCCAGCAGGTGATTATCCTGGCCACCTCCGGGGATTTCGCGCCGGCGATCACGCTGATCGAGGGGAGCGACGCGCGGACCCTGACGTTCGCCGTCGGCTCCGGCACCTCGGCCCGCGTGCCCCCGTCGAGCCCGAACGTCACGCTGCCCAGCACCGGCACCTACGTCATCGAGATCGCCTCCGCGTCGGCCCTGGACACGGGCGGCTACCGCGTCGGTCTGGCGGACGCGGCCGGTCCCTCGTTCCCCGCGGCGGGAGTCGTAAAGATCGGCGGAGGACCGCTCCCCGGTGTCACGATGACCTTCTCGCGCGTCGTCGGCACGGGCGCGCTGCCGCCGCCGGTCCAGACGGATGCGTCCGGCTTGTGGACCCAGAGCGGCTTCGAGACGGGCACCACGTATCGCGTGACACCGAGCCTCGGACCGCTCACCTTCACCCCCGCGTCGCGCGACTTCCCCGACATCGCGGAGCTGGACTTCACCGCGGCCACGAGCGCCGCGGCATGCCCGCCATTCGCAATCCCGATCTCGCCGGGGCAGACGATGACCGGCGAGCTGACGCTCGACGACTGCGCCGGGGTTCCGAGCTTCGGCGCCAACCGCTTCACCGACGATTACTCTTTCACCGGCACCGCCGGCCAGCAGGTCGCAGTCCTCGTCACGTCGAACGCGTTCACGCCAGCGGTCGCCATGATCCGGGCATCGACGGGAACCGTGCAGCTGTTGACGTTCGGAAGCGGCACGTCCGCTCGTCTCCTGTCGGGAACGGCGTTCTTCACCCTCCCGGCGACCGACACGTACATCATCGAGGTCACCTCGGCCTCGGTGAACCGGATCGGGCGGTATGTCGTGAGCCTGGCCGACGCCAACACGACGGTCCGGTTCCCTGTCGCGGGCGTGGTGACGGCAGGCGGCATGGGGCTCGGCGGCGCCATGATCACGTTCTCCCGCGTGCTCGGCTCCGGTGCGCTGCCGTCTCCCGTAAAGACGAATGACTCGGGTGTCTGGTTCCAGACCGGCTTCGAGCCCGGCACCACGTATACCGCCACGGCGACTCTCGGCACGTACGCCTTCAACCCGCCCTCCCGTGACTTCACGACGACCCTGGAGCTCGACTTCGCCGCGACGTTCATCGAGTGCAATGCCCTCGCGCCGTTGGCGATCGCGCCTGGCCAGACGGAGCGCGGCACGCTCACGACGGGCGACTGCACGTCGCCGGTGTTCGGTACCAACCACTTCGCCGATCGTTATTCGTTCACCGGCACGGGTGGGCAGCAGGTGGCGATCCTGGTCACGTCGCGGGAGTTCACGCCAGCGGTCGCGCTCATCTGCAACAACCAGGTGCTGTCGCAGCCGTTCGGGTCCGGGACGTCGGTCCGGCTGCCCGCGTCCGGATTCTTGACGTTGACGAACAGCGGCCCCTGCATGATCGAGGTGTCGTCGAACGCCATCTTCGACACCGGTGGGTACACCGTCAGCCTCGCGGACGCGCCGAACCCCTATCCGGTCGCCGGCATCGTCACGAGCATGGGCACGCCGCTCGCGGGCGTCACCATGACGTTCTCCCGCGTGCTCGGCCAGGGGGCACTGCCGTCGCCGGTGCAGACCGACGCCGGAGGATTCTGGTCGCAGAACGGCTTCCAGCCCGGGACGACGTACCGCGTCACGCCGAGCCTTCCCACGTACACGTTCAATCCGCCGTCGCGCGACTTCACCACTCCCGCAGAGCTCGACTTCGCGGCGACGTTCATCGAATGCAGCGGGCTGTCACCATTTCCCATCTCGCCGGGACAGACGGTCGCCGGCAGCCTCGCGACGGGCGGCTGCACGTCGCCGGTGTTCGGCAGCAACCGCTTCGCCGATCGGTACTCCTTCAGCGGGACGGGCGGCGAGCAGGTGACGATGCTCGTGACGTCCCGGAAGTTCACCCCCGCCGTCGCGCTCATCTGTAATGATCAGGTGCTGTCGCAGCCGTTCGGGTCCGGAACATCCGTCCGCCTGCCGAGCTCCGGCTTCTTCATGCTGCCGAACACCGGGCCGTGCCTGGTCGAGGTGTCGTCGAACGGCACGTTCGATACCGGCGACTACGACGTGAGCTTCGCCGACGCCTCGTTGCCGTATCCCGTCGCCGGCATCCTGACGGCCACCGGCGCGCCGCTGCCGGGCGTCACGGTGACGTTCTCGCGTGTGCTGGGTACGGGAGCGCTGCCGGCGCCGGTGCAGACCGATGCCATGGGGTTCTGGTCGCAGACGGGCTTCGTGCCAGGGACCACGTACCGCGTCACGCCGAGCCTCGGCACGTACACGTTCACACCGCCGTCGCGTGACTTCACGACGATCGGCGAGCTCGACTTCACGGCGACGTTCGTCGAGTGCAACGTCCTCGCACCGGTACCGATCGCGCCCGGGCAGACCGTCGGCGGCGCGCTCACGACCGACGACTGCACGTCGCCCGTGTTCGGCAGCAACCGGTTCGCGGACCGCTATTCCTTCGATGGCACGCAGGGGCAGCAGGTGGCGATCCTCGTCAACTCCACCGAGGTCACCCCCGCGGTGGCGCTCGTCTGCAACAACCAGGTGTTGTCGCAGCCGTTCGGGTCCGGGACGTCGGTACGCCTGCCGGCTGTCGGGTTCCTCACGTTGCCGGCCACCGGCCCGTGCCTGATCGAGGTGTCGTCGAGCGCCACGTTCGACACCGGTGCGTATCACCTGAGCCTTGCCTACGCGTCCCTGCCGTATCCCGTCGCCGGCATCGTCACCGGCCTCGGCATGGGCCTTCCCGGCGTCACGATGACCTTCGACTGCGTAGGTGGCAGTGGGGTGGTGCCGCTTCCCGTACAGACGGATGGGGGCGGGTTCTGGGCCCAGACCGGGTTCGAGGTCGGCCCGACGTGCACCGTGACGCCGAGCCTGGCGGGCTTCACCTTCACGCCCGTCTCGCGCACCTTCACCACCCTCACCGCCCTCAACTTCAGCGGCCTGTTCTCCGGCGTCACCATGACGACCACCACGACCACAACGACCACGACGACCACGACGACGGGGCCATGCACCGTGAACCTCGGCATCGGGGACGGAGTGAGTCCGCCGTCGACGGAGTTCTGCGTCGACCTGAACCTGACGAACGGCCGGGCAATTCGGGCGGTTCAGACAGCGGTGATCGACGTGCCCGATGAGTTCCAGCTCTCGCGCTGCCAGTGCGCGTCGCGCACCGCCGCGTTCTCGTGTCAGTGCAATGAAATCCCGGCCACCAATCGCATCAACGTCGTTATCCTCGATGCCGGGGGCGGCTGCATCGCCTCCGGAAGCGGGCCGATCGCGCGCATCTGCCTGACCGACCGCGCGCCGTTGTGCCCGCTCAGCAACAGCGTTCAGCTGAACATCGACCCCAGCCCCGTCGTTGCGGACTGCAGCAACAACCAGCCGTGCGACGTCTCGCGGTCGAGCGGAGCCGTCCGGTGTTGTGGCAGTGGACTGCTCGGCGACTGCAACGGCGACGGCCACCTCGACCTCCTCGACATCCTCACCAAGATCGACATCGTGCTCGGCCGCGTGACGCCGACGCCGGCGCAGGTGTGCATCTGTGACGACACCTGCGACTCGAGAATCGACGTTTTCGACGTTCTCCGGGAGATCGACGCGCTGCTCGGCCGCATCCCGACGCCGCTCGCCTGCCCGACGCCCACGCCATCGGTCACCGCGCAAGTGCTGCCCGCAGGAGCGCACGGCGCGGGAACGTCGGAGCCTACATCCCACGCCGCTTCGGCGAAGCGTCGCGGGAGTGCCATCCTTTTGCAGAATCGGGACGAAGCCGTACGAGGTCTCGAGCTGACGCTATCGCCGGTGCATGGTCCGGTAGACATCCTCGGCGTGCGGTCCACGCGGCGAACGCGACGCTTCATGACGGCATTCCACCAGGCCTCGGCGACGGCACCGGCGAAGAT
Organism: Deltaproteobacteria bacterium; assembly: GCA_005879585.1. Lineage (GTDB taxonomy): Bacteria > Desulfobacterota > Binatia > DP-6 > DP-6 > DP-3. The sequence goes on from VBKG01000318.1 coordinate 24,583, forward strand.
CCTGGTGCTGTCGCTCCGAGGCGAAGCCATTCAGCCGGGTCATGGCCCCGTCGTGAGGGTGCAGACGCGACACGACGCCGGCCACGGACATTGGAAGGTCACCGAAGCACGGATCGTCAAATAGCAGTGGCCCGCCAGCGCCACGCGGACGCCCAGCTGGCATCGAGGGAGTACCAGACAGATGACCGACCGCCCTAGGAACTCACAGCAGCTTCTGCTGCGCCGGCACGGGCGTCCCCGCCCGTCGGCCGAAGTGCGCGTAGGCGAGGGCCGTCGCCACCCTGCCCTTCGGCGTCCGCGCGAGGAATCCTTCCTGGATCAGGAAGGGCTCGTAGACGTCCTCGATCGTGTCGCGCTCTTCGCCGACCGCGGCGGCGAGCGTGTCGATGCCCACGGGTCCGCCGGCGAACTTGTCGACGATGGTGAGAAGCAGCGCGCGATCCATCTTGTCGAAGCCGGCCTCGTCGACGTCGAGGAGAGCGAGCGCGTCGCGCGCGACGGCGCGCGTGATCCGCCCCTCGGCGCGCACCTCGGCGAAGTCGCGCACGCGGCGCAGCAGCCGATTCGCGATCCGCGGGGTGCCGCGCGCGCGGCCGGCGAGCTCGGCGGCGCCGTCGTCGTCGAGGGCCACGCCCAGGATCGTCGCCGAGCGGCGGAGGATGCGCTGGAGGTCCTCGCGGCCGTAGAAGTCGAGCCGGAAGGTCGCGCCGAAGCGGTCGCGGAGCGCCGACGTGAGCAGCCCCGCGCGCGTGGTCGCGCCGACCAGGCAGAACGGCTTCAGCGGCAGTTTGATCAAGCGCGCCGTCGGTCCCTGCCCGACCACGAGGTCGAGCTGGAAGTCCTCCATCGCCGGGTACAGCGTCTCCTCGACGACGTGATTCAGCCGGTGGATCTCGTCGATGAAGAAGACGTGCCCGCGCTCCAGGTTGGTGAGGATGGCGGCGAGGTCGCCCGGCCGCTCGAGAACGGGACCGGCGGTCGGACGGATCGCGACGTCGAGCTCGTTGGCGATGACGTGCGCGAGCGACGTCTTCCCGAGACCGGGCGGCCCGTAGAGGAGGACGTGGTCGAGGACGTCGCCGCGCGAGCGCGCGGCAGCGATCTGCACGCGCAGGTTCTCGCGGATCGACTCCTGGCCGATGTAGTCGTCGAGGGTGCGCGGGCGGAGCGGCGTCTCGACGACGAGCTCGTCGTCGAGCGGCTCCGGGGCGACGGGGCTCGGCCAGCGCATTTTAGATTCCGGGGGCCCGTGCGGTGCTCGCGCGCTGCCGCGCGCTCCGCGCCCATAAGATCCACCAGATACATCGATTCATGCGCTGAGGCCCTGGAGCGCGCCCCGGATGACCTCCTCGAGGGCGGCGCCGGCACGGTTCACCTTCTCGACGGCGCGCTCGGCCTCGGGGCGCTTGTAGCCGAGGTTCACGAGCGCCGAGACCGCCTCGTCGACGACGCCGTCCGTCTGCGCCCGCGGGCGCGCGGCCGCGCTGGCGGCCAGCGCCGCCGCGGGCTCCCGACACTCGACGACGATCCGCTCGGCGTACTTCTTGCCGACGCCGGCGATCGTCTGCAGGCGCGCGGCGTCGCCGGCGGCGATCGTCGATGCGAGATCCGCGAGCGGCATCCCGGACAGGACGACGAGCGCGGTGCGCGGGCCGAGGCCCTTCACCTTGCGCAGCAGGTGGAAGAGAGCCCGCTCGCGGTCGGAGAGAAACCCGATCAGCTCGATCGCGTCCTCGCGGACCTCGGTGTGGATGAGGAGCCGCACCGGCACGCCGGCGGGCGGCAGGTCGGTGAACGTCTGGAGCGAGACGTGGACGGCGTAGCCGACACCGCCGACGTCGATGACGAGCCGCTCGGGGGATTTCTCGGCGAGCGTGCCGGCGAGGGCGGCGATCAAGACCACCCTCCGCGGCTGCGCCGCTCCGGGACGTCCCTTCCGCCGCTGTCGCGTCCCGGGACACACGAGGCGTCCGGCCCGCATTTGCGCCGCTCCGGAGGCGTTTCTTCCGGAGCGGCGGCGTTTCGCTCGACACGAACGGCCTGCCCCACGCTTGCGCCGCTCCGGGGCGTCCGCCCGCGCCCGGGGACGCGCTCGCGCGCGAGGGCGGTCGCGATGCGGCGGGCGAGCGGCGCGCGGTCGAGGTGGCAGAGGGCGACGGCGAGCGCGTCGGCCGCGTCGAAGGAGAGACGCGGCGCGACGCCGAGGCGTGCCACGACGGCGCGCCGGATGGCGGACTTGTCGGCAGCGCCGTGGCCGACGGTGGCGAGCTTCACCTCCGCGGGCGTGTACTCGTGGAGCGCGCTCTCGGCCGTCGCCACCGCGGCGAGGACGGCGCCGCGCGCCTCGCCGAGGCGCAGCGCGCTTTGCGGATTGCGCGCGACGAACGCCCGTTCGACGGCGACGGCGGCCGGCGTCCATCTGCCCATGAGGCGTACACACTCCGCATGGAGGCGCGCCAATCGGACCGCGGCCGTCGCGCGCGACCCGAGCGCGATCGTCCCGCTCGCCACATGGCGCAGCCCGAGGCCACGCTCCTCCACGACCCCCCAGCCCGTCAGCCGGCTACCGGGATCGATGCCGAGCACCCGCAACCACCCCTCCGCTCCTCATCACGCCGCCGACAGCCGCTCGAGCTCCTCCGCCGCGATGTCCATGTTCGAGGACACCGACTGGACGTCCTCGTGGTCCTCGAGCGCCTCGAGGAGCCGCACCATCTGCTCGGCCGTCTTGCCCGAGATCGCGACCGTCGATTGCGGCATCATCGTGACCTCGGCCGACGCGAGCGGCACCGACGTCGTCTCGAGCGCGGTCTTGACCGCGTCGAACCGATCGGGCGCCGTGACGATCTCGAGGATGTCTCCCGACTCCCGAACGTCGTCCGCACCCGCCTCGAGCGCGACCTCCATGACACGGTCCTCGTCGAGGTTCCGCCGCTCGACCGTGACGAGGCCGCACTTCTGGAACATCCACCCGACCGAGCCGGAGGCGCCGAGGTTGCCGCCATACTTCTGGATCAGGCTGCGGACGTCGGCGACGGTGCGGTTCCGGTTATCCGTCAGTGCGTGGACCAGGATCGCGACGCCGCCCGGGCCGTATCCCTCGTAGGTCACCTCGTCGTACGTGACGCCTTCGAGATCGCCCGTGCCCTTCTTGATGGCGCGGTCGATGTTGTCGGTCGGCATGCTGTTCTGGCGCGCCGTCAGCACCGCGGTCCTGAGACGCGGATTGGCGTTGATGTCGCCGCCGCCGAGACGCGCGGCAACGGTGATCTCCTTGATCAGCTTGGTGAACAGCTTGCCGCGCCGGGCATCCTTCAGAGCCTTCTTGTGCTTGATCGAGCTCCACTTCGAATGACCGGACATCGGGACCTGCGGCGTGGTTACCACAAGCCTCCCGTCGAGTAAACGTAAAAACCCCGTGCGAAAACTTGAGCGGCCGCACGGCGCCCGCCATAATGCGCGCCGGGGATGGGGCGGTCGTGGTGGGGCGCGGTGCTCGTCGTCTACCTGCTCGCAGGCTGTGCGCCCATGCGCACCAGTCCGCCCGCGCCACCGCCGGTGATCGACGGCGTCCAGCTCGGCGTCGCCTCGTGGTACGGTCCCGGCTTTCACGGCAACCGCACCGCCAACGGAGAGATCTATGACCAGTACGAGCTGACGGCTGCCCATCGCACGCTGCCGCTCGGAACACGCGTCATGGTCACCAACCTCTCCAACGGTCGCGCGGTGGAGGTCCGGATCAACGACCGCGGGCCGTTCGTCGGCGGCCGCGCCATCGACCTGTCGTATGCGGCGGCGTGCGTGCTCCACATAGTCGGTCCCGGCACGGCGCGCGTCCGGATCGAGGTGCTCCCGCCGGCGACGCAGGTGGCCGAGCGCACCGGCGCGCCGCCACAGCCACCGCCTGTCCGCTATCTCGTGCAGGTCGCCTCGCTCGCCGACCCCGCCCGGGCGCAGCATCTCCGTCGCGTGCTCGGCACGCGCTTCCCCGACGCTCACGTGGCACTCCTCGACACCGATGCCACCCGGTACTACCGGGTGCTGATGGGCCCCTACGCGCTGCGCGCCGCCGCCGCCGCGCGTAGCGAGATGATGACGCGGCTCGGCTACCCCGTCGTGATCATGGAAGACTGGCGGCCGTGAGCCGCCGCGCCGTGTTCCTCGCCGTCGCGCTGGCCGCCGGCTGCGTCCGCGGCCGGATCGTGCACGACGGACGGGTGAACGCGGACGCCCTCGCGACCGTCGTCCGCGACCTGCCGGCGCTCCGCGGCCAGGACTTCGGCCGCCCGGTCCCCGCCGTCGCCCTCCCGCCCGCCGACGTCGCCGCGTGGGTCCGTCGCGACATCGATCTGTCCTATCCGGGAGACGACCTCGAGCGCGTCTCGGCCGTCTACCAGCGGCTCGGCCTGTTGCCCGCCGGCACCGCATTGCGCGCCGCGCTCGAGGATCTCTACCGGGGACAGATCGCCGCCTTCTACGACCCGCGGTCGAAGCAGCTCGTGCTCGCGACCGAGGCGCTCGGGACGGGCGGGCCCGCAGTCCGACTCCTGTCGCTGCTCTCCGGCCATGACCTCGTCGGCGAGCTGCTCGTCGCGCACGAGCTGACGCACGCACTGCAGGACCAGCACTGGGGGCTGCCGACGGAACCCGAGCCTTTGGCGAACTCGTACAGCGACCGGATTCTGGCCCGTCGCGCGCTCCTCGAAGGCGACGCGACGCTGGCCGGCTTCGCCTACGTGCAGCGCGGGACGCCGTCGCGCGCCACCATCGACCGGATCGAGCGGCAGCTGCACGCGATCGCGCCCACGCTGGCCGCCGAGTACCCGCGGGTGCCCGAGATCGTGCGCGCGTCGCTCGCGTTCCAGTACGACGCCGGGACGGCGTTCGCCGGCTGGGCGCTCGCGGAAGGCGGCTGGACCGCGGTGGACCGCGCCGAGGCCGATCCGCCCGAATCGACCGAGCAGGTCCTGCACCCCGCGCGCTACTTCGGAGTGCGCGATCGGCCGTTCGAGATCGCCCTTCACGGCACGGAGGAGATGGAGGCCGCGGGATGGCGTCGCGTGCTCGAAGATACGCTCGGCGAGCTCTCGATTCGCATCCTCGCCCGTCGCGCGCGCACCGAGGATGCCGCCGCGGCGGTGGCCGACGGCTGGGGCGGTGATCGGCTGCGCGCGCTCGCGCGGGGCGACGAGCTCGTCCTCGTGTGGGCCACCGCCTGGGACGGCCCCGGCGACGCGATCGAGTTCCTCGACGCGATGCGCGAGGCCGTGCCTGACGCCCGCGTCGAACGTCGGGGCGAGCGCGTGCTCGTGCTCGTGGGCCCTTCGTCGCTGCTCGACGGGCTCTCTGCACGCATCTGGGGACGGACCACGGCGCGCCGCACCGGTTGACCAGAGGTATTGCCAACGCGGTCAGCGCTCCATATGACGCGCGCATGGCGAGGGTCTCCCTGCTCGGCGTCGAGGGCGCGTTGCGACCGCCCGGGCACGTTGCGCGCGAGTTGCGCGAGGATCGGGTCGCCGACGTCGCGGTGCTCGAGGATCATCTGTTCGGCACCATCCCGGCGTACGCGCGCCTTCTCTGCCGCCAGCTCGCGCTCGTGCGGCGTCCGTGGTTGGTCCAGGCGGACGCCGCCATGCTCGACCGCTCGCTTCTGCGTCTCGCGGCGCAGAGCGGCTGTCGCGGCTTCGTCCTCGGTCCGGACCCCGACCCGATGCGACGCACCGGCGACGGCGTCTTCGACGGCGGGTCGCTGCGCACCGCGGCCGCCGACCTGCGCCGCATCCGCCGCGCTGGGCTCCTCACCATCGTTCACCTGACCCTCGGCCGTCCCGGTGACGACGCGGGTGTCTTCGGGCGCGCCGTCTGGCTCTGCAAGGCGGGACGGGTCGCGTTCCCGCGGCTCGCGGGACCGCCGGCGCCTGTCATCCTCGCGCCGGCACAGCTCAACGCCGACGACGTACAGAGCGGTCTCGAATGGGCCCGACGCGAGCTGCACACCCATCGTGCCATCTGGCGCCGCACGGCGCAGCTGAACGGCGCGGGCACGGCGGCGCTGGTTGCAAACTACCGCGCCCGTCGCGCGATCGTCGCCGCGCCGCGCGTCGAGGCGACGGCGGCGATGCGGCTGGCCCGCGCGCTCGCGCGACCGATTCGCATCCGCGAGCGCGTGGCGTTCGTGTCGATCCTCGTCGGCGCCCGCGGGGACCAGATGCGGCACGCGTGGCTGCGCGTTCGCACCATGCGGGACGAGACGCTCGCCGCCCTCGTGATCCGCCTCGAGGGCACCCTCGACGCCCGGGCCGCCCGCATGCTGGTCGCGAGGGTCCGCCGCGCGATCGGCCGCACGCAGGAGCGCATCGTCGTCGACCTCGGCGGCCTCGAGCGCGTGTCATCGACCGTGCTCACGCGCTTCCTCGAGGAGCACGCCGGGCACCTCGAGGCGCTCCGCGGCCGCCTCGCGTTCCGCAACCTCCGACCGGCGCTCGACGCGGTACGGCGCAATCTGCATGGCATGCTGCCGAATGCGGCGATCCTCGAGCATGCGCTCGAAGAGGCGAGCTGAGACGCTACCCGGCAACCCCCTCCGCGACGAGCGCGGCGATTCGCTCCGCGTCGTAGCCGAGTTCCGCAAGCACACTGTCCCGGTCGGCACCGAGCAGCGGCGCAGGACGGCCGAGCGTCGCGGGCGTCGCGTCCAGGTGAATGAATGGACCGACGACGTCGAGCCGCCCGAGGGTCGGATGCGCGAGCTCGCCGAGACAACCGCTCGCGCGCAGCCAGGGATGGTTCCATATCTCGGCCGCCTCGAGCGCCGGCGCCGCCGGCACGCCGGCGGCGGCCAGCCGCGCGAGGGCATCGGTGCGCGCCCATGCCGCGAACGTCTGCGTGAGCGCGGCAGCAGCGGCGCCGTCGGCTGGATCGGTAGCCGTGAGGCCGATGCCGGCCAGCGCCCCGAGCGCCGCCGCCTCGACATCGGACGGCGCCGCAACACAGATCCATCCGTCCCGGCACGCGTACAGCCGGCGGCTTGCCGCGGGGCCGAGGTAGTCGCGGCCACCCACGGCGTCCGGTGGGCGCCCGTCGAACAAAATCATCTGCGCCGCCTGGTCCACGAACGCGGTACGAAAGAGGCTCACGTCGACGTGCTGGCCGCGGCCAGTCCGCTCGCGGGCGACGAGCGCGGCAACGGTGGCGAGCGCACCGAGGGCGCCTGCGCAGTAGTCGTTGTAGGCGATCATGTGCAGCACCGGGGCGTCGTCGCCGCCCTGCGCCGCCGCGAAGCCGGACCGCGCCTGGAAGATGGGGTCGAAGCCGGGCAACGCAGCAAGGGGGCCGGACGAGCCGTAGCCGGTGATCGACACGTGCACCAGCCGCGCGTTCAGGCGCGCCAGGTGATCCCAGCCGATCCCGAGCCGGTCCATGACACCCGGGCGGAAGTTCTCGACGACGACGTCGGCGCGGCGGACGAGGTCGAGGAATACCTCGTGGCCCGCTGCGCGCTTCAGGTCGAGCACCAGCGAGCGCTTGCCGCGGTTCCAGCCGACGAAGCCGAAGAGCTGGAAGCGGAACGGATCGCCGCCCGGCGCCTCGACCTTGACGACGTCGGCACCCAGCTCGGCGAGCAGCAGCGGACAGAACGGACCCGCGATGAAATTGCTGAGGTCGAGGACACGGATCCCCTCGAGGCAGGCGCGCGGTCCGTCGCGGGACGGAGCGTGCGACGCGCGCGCCGACCCCGCCGCCTCGGCCAGGACCGCCGCCGTATCGGCGCCCGGGATCGACGCCGGGCGCGGCCGCGGCGCGGGTGTGTCGGAGAAGACCGCGGGCGCGGGCGGCTGCCACGTCGTCCCGAGCACGGGATCGTCGACGGGAACGGCGAGGCCCAGCGCGCGCGCTTCCGGATCACACAGAAAGTCGGCGCGTGTGCCGACGCCCCCGCATGGTACGTCGGCCGCGCGCAACGCCGTGACCCACGCGGCCGTCGGGCGTGTGGCGAAGATCGGCTCGAGCTCGCCGCGGACGAGCGCGCGCACGTCGGCGCCGTAGAACGTCATCGGATCGCCCTGGAGTCGCGGATGCGCGAGCAGGTCCACGCGGTCGAGCGCGGTGAGGAGCTTCGTCCAGAACGCCTGCGTGAGGGCGCCGACGAAGAGCCAGCCGTCGGCCGTCGGATAGAGCCCGTAGCTCGGATAGACGCCGCGTGGATCGCCGCCCGCGGAGAGCGACCCGCGGTGGCCGGCGCCGGAGACGAACGTGCCGCTGTTGAGCGCGAGCGCGGCGGCGAGGCCGCTCACCTCGACCGCCTGGCCGGGCGCACCGCGCCGGCGGGCCAGGATCGCGGCGCTCACGCCGAGCGCGGCCAGGATGCCGGTCATGTAGCCGATCATCGGCGTGACGAGCCAGACGGGCCGGCCCGACCACGACCACTGCAGCGCCTGCGCGCCCCCCGCCGCCGCGAGCAGCGCCTCGTCCGGCGGCAGGCCGACAGCCGCCCGTCCCCATGCAGACACCCGGCAGCGGACGAGTTCCGCATCCGGCGGCGGCATGGACTCGTCCGTCAGCACCCCGTCGACCCGCACGAGGAGCGCGCGCTCGGCCCCCGCGTCGAGTGATACGGACCGCTTGCCGCGCGCGAGGACGTGGTCACCCGCGGTCGCGCGGGCCGCACTCGCGGCCTCCACCTTCACGACCTCGGCGCCGAGCTCGCTCAGGAGGAACCCTGCATACGTCGCGGCGAGCGAGCGGGCGCGTTCGAGGATGCGGAAACCAGCCAGCGGCGGCAGCTCGGGCACGGCACGGGAAGAAACCGCGCGACCACGAAGGTGTCAACGCGGTCGATCAGCGCCGCGCGGCCCGCTACTCTCTCATTGCTTCGCCGCCCAGTCAGCGACGACGGACGCCGCGCGGCGTGCGTCCTCGTCGTCGAGCGCGCGCGATTGGTGCGTCAGCTCGAGCGTCACGCCGTTCGGATCGCCGAAGTAGATCGACAGCCAGGTGTCGTCGTGGTTGACCGGCCCGGTGACGTGCACGCCGTGGTGGGCGAGACGCTCCTGCCACGCGGCCAGTGTCTCCTTGGAGTCGACGCTCAGCGCCAGGTGGCGGATCCAGCGTGGGAGCCCGTCGCTCGCAGGTCGCTTCAGGCCTTCGGCCTCGAAGAACGCGATGATCTCGCCGCTCTCCATCGCGAAGAACGTATGGAGGAACCGCTGGCGCTCGGGCTCGCTCACGCCCTCGAGCGCCGCCACCAACCGGAAGCCCATGACCTCGGTATAAAACCGGATCGTCGCGGCGGTATCGAAGGTCGGGTACGCGACGTGGTTCAGCCGGATCGCGATGCGGGGCGTTGCCATGGGGTCCTCCTCTTCAGCCGTCGAGCAGCTCGCGGGCGATCTCGCCCGCGGTCTTGATGCGCAGCCGGGGATCGGCGCACGCGGCGGCGACGACGGCGTCGAGCGCGGCGAGCCGTTCGTCGTCGACGCCGGTCACGAAGGCGTGGCACACGAGCACGAAGAGCCCACCGCGCTCGGCGACGCGCGCGAGGGCGGCGAGCCAGATGTCGCGCACGTCGGACGGACGAGCGGGTTCGGGACGGAGATAGTGGAAGCCGTCCACGCCGCTCCACCTGAACGGGATCTGCGCGAGACCGGAGCCGAGCACCTGTGGGCACATTCCGTCGCCGAGGCTCGCATCGTAGCGGTAGCCGAGCCGCCCGAGCACCGTTTCGGTGTGCGGCGTCCGGCTGCCGCCGGGCGCCCGGAAGCCGAGCGGCCGGACGCCGGCGGCCTCCGCCAGCGCCGCCGTGGCCCGCTCGGCGAGCGCCTCCTCGGTCGCGGGGTCGAGCTCCTGCCACACCTCGTGGGTCCAGCCGTGCATGCCGAGCTCGTGGCCGTGCCGCACGACGTCGGCGACCGCGGCGGGATGGTGGATGCCGTTCCAGCCTTCGACGAAGAAGGTGGCGCGGACGTCGTGGGCGGCGAGTAGCCGGTAGAGGTTCGGGTAGCCGTGGCTGAGCGAGGGATCGGTGGTGTCCTCGCGCGGGACCTGTCGAAGGCCGGCGCCGACCTCGGCGGCCTCCGCCATCGCCGCCGTGGCCCGCTCGGCGAGCGCCTCCTCGGTCGCGGGGTCGAGCTCCTGCCACACCTCGTGGGTCCAGCCGTGCATGCCGAGCTCGTGGCCGTGCCGCACGACGTCGGCGACCGCGGCGGGATGGTGGATGCCGTTCCAGCCTTCGACGAAGAAGGTGGCGCGGACGTCGTGGGCGGCGAGTAGCCGGTAGAGGTTCGGGTAGCCGTGGCTGAGCGAGGGATCGGTGGTGTCCTCGCGCGGGACCTGTCGAAGGCCGGCGCCGACCTCGGCGGCCTCCGCCATGTTGTCGAAGGTGAAGACCGCGGCGGGCGGCATCATCGTCCCTGGCGGTGGAAAGTGCCGAAGCCGCCCGGGTCACGTCAAGCCGCCCGCCCGGTGGGAACGCGATCGGCCGGCTAGGAAGCCGACCCGAGATACATCTCGGGTCGGGACCGGACAGGGAATTGTACCGTTCGATGGCCTGCGCGAGCGGCGTGTCGCGGCCGGCAAAGCCGGCGCGACAAACGAGATACGCACGACACCCCGAGGCGTCTGTGGCGATGGGAGGTCGGTGCGGCGCGACCCCCAGCGCGACGAGCCGCCTGCAACCGGCGCCAGCTCTTCGCGCTTGCTGTCGCGACGGCGTAAAGGCGGGCCTGAACTGTGGTGCAGTGACAGGAAAGGGATCGACCTCTCGCGCGTACCGCGCATGCCGCGCTGGCTTCGCCAGCCGCGGCACCCCGGTCGCGCGTGGTACTACCCCTTCACTCTCGCGTCTGGCTCCGACCCGAGACATGAGTCTCGGGTCGATCCGACCTCCCGGCGCCCACGAACACGCGATGCGCGCCCGCGTTGCGCGCACGGCGGACACCGGGGCGGACGCTCAGCGACGCACGTCGGGATGGCGCCGAAGCCAGTCGCCGACCGCGGTGTCCCAGACGCTCCGGTCGGTGGTGACCGTGAAGCACGGGGGCAGCGCGCTCGGGAAGGGCCCGGTGCCGAGCCACACCATCACGTTGTTCGCGCAGCCCTGGAGCTCACCCGGCGGGATGCCCATGCGGTCCCCGCCGACCTGGCCGACACGCTCCGCCATGAAGACGTTGCCGTAGAGCGCGAGCTTGGGAGACAGGCTGTTCACCGGGTCGCCCCAGAGATGCCACTTGAAGAAACCGTCGTGTCCGAGGTTGTCGGCGCTCGCCGCCCGAGGTGCCGGCATCGGCTGGAGGCGCACGAGAGAGTTCTGAATCGTCCAGAGCTTCGTCGCTCCGTTGGAGCCGGCGGTCATGATGGTCGGCGACGGGCGGGCGCTGAAGGCGTTGTAGCAGCCGTCGAAGAGCGAGTCGTCGACCAGCCCGTCCTGCAGGTGGTCGTCCTCGACGCAGTTGTCGCGGATGTAGCTGAGCCAGACGCCCTTCACGGTGAACGCGCCGCCGTTCTGCGGGCGGATGGCGTCCGTCACGTTGTCGATCCGCATCCCCTCGACTGTGAACTGCGCGTTCGAGAACGCGATGCCGGCGTTGTTGCTCGTGTGCATCGCGTCCCAGCTCTCGAGCCGGTCATACTGGCCGAGCACCGCGCCACCCGCGAACACGACGCCGGATCCTCCGCCGAGGTTCAGCGGGTACGAGTTGGTGTCGGACCCGAGGAAGGTCGCCGCGCGAGCGTCCACCCGCAATCCCGCCGTCAGCGTGCCGTTCTGGTACGAGTCGACGAAAGTGCCGGCGAGCGTCAACCGCGGCGGGCCGAGCGTAACGATCAGCTGCGGCTTCCCGACCGACGCCTCACGGCTTCGATAGGCGACGGAGTCGTTCGACGGCGACACGAGTGCCAGGTTCACCGTCCCGTCGCCGCGAACGGCGGAGGTGACGTCGAACTCGACCACCTGGTTCGGGCTGACGGCGCCGGCGGTCGCGAGAACCGGGCCGACGACGAGCGGCCGCGTGCGGTAGGTCGTCGCCTCGGACCAGGGGCCGTCGACGGCCTCGATGGCTCCCCCGCTGACGCTGCCGTCGGCGCGGCCGGAGCCGACCGTCAGCCGGAGCCGCGCCTGCTCGACGCTCGCCGTGCCGATGCCGCTCACGGCGAAGCGGAGGAACGTCTCCTGGAGCGGCGCGGCGCGCGCGAGCAGCTTCGCGCCGGTGCCGAAGGACCGCCCCGCGCTCTTCGGGTCGACGTACGTGTCGGCGGTCGCGGTGAAGGCAAGGGTCGTCGGGGGTACCACCGTCGCCGTGACCGTCGCCCCGCCGCGGAGGCCGCCGGCGTCCGTCACCGTGGCGGTGATGTGATGCGTCCCGGCCCGGAGCACGCGGGTGAAGCCGCCGCCCGTACCGAGCGGGCCGTCGAGGTCGGACGTCCACTGGAGGTTGCCGGTGAGCGTACCGTCCTCGAGGTCGGCCGCGGTGCCCGTGAACGTGACCGGCCGGCCGGCGACGAACGCCCAGCCGTCGAGCGGACTGCGGATCACGACGAGCGGCGGCGCGTTCACCGTGGACAGCGGCCGGACAGCGACGCCGACCGCCGCGGCGCCGCTCAGGCCGCCGCCGTCGGTGACCGACGCCGTGATCGTGTGCATGCCCTCGGTCAGGATCGTGGTGAGCTGTCCGCCCGTCCCGAGGAACCCCTCGAGGCTCGACGTCCACGTGAGTTGCGCGCTCAGGTCGCCGTCGGCGGCGTCGCTCGCGGTGGCGGCGAGCGTCACCGGGGTGCCGGCGGGGAGCGAGGCACCGCGCGGCGGCGCCGTGATCGTCACCGTCGGTGGCTGGTTCGGCGCCTGCACCGACACGGTCACCTGCGCCTGGCCCCGGAGCCCACTCGAATCCGTCGCGGCGGCCGTGAGCACGTGCGTGCCGGGACGGAGCGCCGCCGTGACGACGGCCGGCCCCGACCCGAGCGGGCCGTCGAGGCTCGAGGTCCACAGCAGCGACGCGCTCAGGTTCCCGTTCTCGAGGTCGGTGGCCGTGCCGTTCAGCGTGATCGGGTCGCCGGCAGCGAACGTGGCCCGATCGACGGGCGACGTGATCGCGACGGCCGGCGCGTTGCCCGCGAGCGTGACGATCAGCCTGGGCGGCGCTCCACCCTCCTTCGACCGATAGTCGGCGCTGTCGCTCGATCCGTTCGTCAGCGCAAAGGCGTACGTCCCGTCTCCGCTCACCACCGGCGTGACGTCGAATTCGACCGTCTGCCCGGGGGCGACCGCCCCGAGCGTACCGAGCGCGGGCCCGTCGATCGCCGGCCGCGTGCTGAACGTGATGGCATTCTCCTGCCACCCCGTGTCGGAGATCGCGTGCAGCGCACCGCCGCTGTCGCTCGCGGCGCCCACGGCGCCGTCGACCTGCAGGCGGAGGATCGCGCGGACGACGGCCGTCCCCACGCCGGTCGGGGCGAAGCGGAGGTAGGTCGCGCGGAACACGTTCGCGTCGGCGCGGAGGAGCGCGTTGGTCCCGAAGTTGGTCGCGGGAGCCGCCGCGTCGACGTACGCGTCCGCGGTCGCCGTGAACTCGCGTGTCAGCGGTGCCGTCACCGTGACGTTCACCTGCGCGCCGCCCTGGAGCCCCGCGGTGTCGGTTGCGACGGCGCTGATCCGGTGCGTCCCGACGGTCAGCGGGCGCGCGAACGTGCCGCCGGTGCCGAGCACGCCGTCGAGGTCGGACGTCCAGACGAGCTGTCCGGTGAGCACGCCTTCCTCGAGGTCACTGGCCGACCCGGCGAAGGTGACGGGCTGCCCGGCCGCGAACAGACGGCCGTCGACAGGAGCGCTGATGGCGACGAGCGGCGGCGTGTCGCCCGCGGGCGGTCGCCGGACCGTCACCGCGACGGATGCGCGACCCGTCGCGCCGGCGCTGTCGGTGACGCTGGCGACGAGCGTGTGGATCCCGGCCGCAAGCGTCGTCGTGACGAGCGACCCGGCGCCGAGGTCGCCCTGAAGGCTCGACGTCCAGCCGACGAGGGCGGAGAGATCGCCGTCGGTCGGGTCGGTCGCCGTCGCCTGCAGCGTCACCGGATCGCCGAGGAAGAAAACGGCGCCATCGGCGGGATTCAGGATGGTGACCGTCGGCGCGGCCGGTGCGGCGACCGTCAGCACGAGCGACGGCTTCTGACCGCTCGCCGCTGCCGACGACACGAACGAGACCGCGTCGGACGAGGGGCTGTCGATGGCGAGGTCATAGACCCCGTCGCCCGTGATCGCGCCGCTCACATCGAAGTCGGCGATCGCGCCGAGCGGCACCGGTCCCACCGTCGCGAGGGCGGGACCGTCGATGGCGGGCCGGCTGTTCCAGGTGAGCGTCGCCTCGTCCCAGTCGTGACCGCCGAGCAGATGGACGCTGCCCGCGGTCACGGCGCTCGGTCCGCTGACCTGGAGGCGCAGCCGCGCTTGCCCGATGGCCCGGCCGTTCACGCCGCTCACGGCGAAGCGAAGGTAGGTCGCGCGCGCGGGAACGGCATCGGCCCGCAGCCGGGCGTCAGAGTTGAAGTTGACGGTCGGGCTCGAGCTGTCGACGTACGTGTCGGCGATCGGCGCGAATACGAGCGTCTCCGTCGGCGACGTCTGCGCGGCGCTCGGACCCGCCAGGAGCGCCATGACGGCAAGAGCAACGACGGTGCGCGCGATGCCCATCCATCTGCCATGGTGGCGACGAGGATGCCGGGACAAAAGGCCACAGCGGGTAGCTGATTGAGACGAATTCGGGGGAGCGCAGCGGCTGCGTCGCGCGCACGCGCGGACGCTCAGGCTCCACGCGCCGTCGCGTCCGCGAGCCAGCCGAGATACGGCGCCGAGCCCATGCGGATCGGGACCGCGATCACCTCCGGCACGTCGTAGGAGTGCAGCGTCCGAACGCGCTCCTCGACCCGCACGAAGTCCGCGGCGCGGGCCTTGGCGAGGAGCAGGTGCTCACTCGCGTCGTCGACGGCGCCCTGCCAGCGGAAGAGCGAGCGGATGGGCCCGATCACGTTGCCGCAGGCGATCAGCCGCTCCTCGACGAGGGTGCGCGCGATCTGCGCGGCCTCCGCGGCCGTGGCGGTGGTGACGAGAATCACGATGAACTCTTCGTCCGTCATGTGGGCCTCCCTTCGACCGACGGCTCGCGGCCAGTCGGGCGGAGCCGGTCGAGGATCGCGTCGTAGTCGAGCGCGGCGCGGCGCGGAGCGGGTGCCGCCGCGCGACGCGCGCGACGGCGACCGCGGTAGCGGCGGAAGGCGTCGACCATGCGCCGCCAGCGCGAGCGGGCCGGCGTGTCCGTCGGCAGGACGCCGGCGACGCGCAGCGCCGCACCGATCCGCTCGGCGGCGGCCAGCGACACGACCGTGCGGCGGACGAGATCGCCGAGCGAGTTCTCGAGCCGTCGCCCCGTGTATCCCGACCGGTCGAGGAGCGTACGCGCCACCGCGGCGACGTCCTCGACGTCGAGGTGCCCGTCGGCGGCGAGCACGACGGCGGTCTGGAAGTAGTTGAACGTCGGCACGACGCGCGCGCCGAACAGCCGGAACGTGCCCGTCGGCGTACGCCGCTCGAGGTTGATGAAGATGCGCTCGACGGCGTCCTGCCTGCCCGCCGTTGCGACGAGAGCGACCACCTGGTCGATGAGCCGGGCGTCGACCCCGATCCGGCGCAGGATCGGCACCAGCCGGTCGACGTCGAGGCGCCCGGCGAGCACGTCGGCGTAGAGGGAATAGATGAGGGAATCCGACTCCCAGTCGTCGCCGAAGAGCAGCTCGCGCGCCCCGGCGGGGGCGTCGACGCGGCCGCGGAGCAGCTCCACGAGCTTGAACCCGACGTGCTCGCGCAGGTTCCGGAGCTTTCCGCGCTTCAGATGCGCGAGCTGGTCCTTGAACACGATGCCGTCGTACGGGATGCCGTCGAGCACGAGCTTCTCGCGAATGGCCTTGCCGATCTGCGGCGGGCTCGCGGAAATGAAGTAGACGAGCGCAGTGCGGCCGTGGCGGACCGCCGCCTTCTTGATCGCCTTGATCAGCTCGGCGACGCCGGGCACGTCCACCTTGTCCTCGGCGCGCTCGAAGGCCGTCCGCAGCAGCTGGCGGAGCGAGTCGAACTCACTCTGCAGATAGGTCTTGTCGAGGTCCCAGCGACAGACGAGCGGTCGCGGCGCGCTCGGGACGCGGAGCCGGCTCATCGCAGGGACGCAACCGCCTCGGCGATCTCCGCCGGCACGCGGTCCCGTACCGCCTTCGCGGCCACCTTGACCGCATTGGCGACGGCACGCGCGTTCGACCGGCCGTGACACTTGATGAAGAGGTTCTCGAAGCCGAGGATCGGCGCCCCCCCATACTGCGTGTAGTCCGTGAGCTCCCGCAGACGCTCGATGCCGCGGGCGAGGAGCGCGAGACCGATGCGCCACGTGAGCCGCCGCCTCGCCGCGGCGCTCGCGACGTCGGTGAACACCTCGGCGATCCCCTCGACGAGCTTCAGCACCACGTTGCCGAGGAGACCTTCGCAGACGATCACGTCCGCACCTCCGCGCGCGAGGTCGTTGCCCTCGACGTTGCCGACGAAGTTGAGCGCCGGCATCCGGCGGAGCCGGCGGTGCGCCGCGACGAGCGTCTCGCCGCCCTTCGACGCTTCCACGCCCATGTTGAGCAGCGCGACGCGCGGGCTCGGCACCTTGGAGATGCGCCGGGCGTACGCGCTGCCCATGAGGGCGAACTGCACGAGCTCCTCCGCCTCGCAACGGATGGTCGCGCCGACGTCGAGCACGAGGGCGAGCGGATCCTGACCCGTGTATTCGGTGTGCCGCGGGTAGACGCTCGCCAGCGCGGCGCGACGGATGCCCTTCAGCAGCCGGAAGTCGCGGGCGCAGGCGAGCACGCACGCACCGGTGTTGCCCGCCGAAACCATGGCGTTGGCGCGCCCCTCGGCCACCGCGCGCGTCGCGACCAGCAGCGAGGCGTCGCGCCGATTCTTCACCGCCTCGTGCGGATCCTCGTCCATGCCGATCGCGTCGCGGCAGTCGACGATCGAGATGTGCTCGGGGTTGTAGGGGACGGTCTCGAGCACCTCCTGGATGCGCCGCTCGTCGCCCACGAGGAGACAATCGATGTCGGTCTCGAGCGACGCGCGCGCCACACCCTTGACGATTTCGCCGGGCGCGTGGTCGCCGCCCATGGCGTCGATCGCGATGATGGGCATCCGCTACGCGAGCTCCCGGCGCAGGCGCGCGCGGAGCGCTGCCGCGTCGACCCGGTACTTGAACGCCTTCCGGCCGTTCACGAAGAGAACGGGCACCTCGTCGCCGTACGCCGTCGCGAGCGCCGCGTCGCCGTCGACGTCGACCTCGTCCACCTCGAGCGGCAGCTCGCGCTCGACGGCGGCGACGACCGCCCGCATCTCCTCGCAGAGGTGGCAGCCGTGCCGGCTGTAGAGGGTGACCCGGAGCATCGGCTCTGCCGGGAGCGGTTGACTCCCAGAAGACCCTCAAGTACAGACGATGGCTCGGCGCGGCAAGACCTTGGCGCCGCTTTCCTTCTATGACCTACGCCGTCATTCGCACCGGGGGGAAGCAATATCGGGTGGCCCCCGGTGACGTGCTGCGCCTCGAGCGGCTCCCCGGTGAAGTGGGCACGACCGTGGATTTCCCGGAAGTGCTCCTCGCCTCCGGAGATGGAGCCGTTCGCATCGGGACGCCGCTGGTCGAGGGCGCCCTCGTGCGGGCCGAGATCGTCGGGCAAGGGCGGGCGCGGAAGATTCTCGTCTTCAAGAAGAAGCGGCGAAAGAACTACCGCCGTCGCCGTGGCCACCGGCAGGCGATCACGACGGTGCGGGTGACGGAGGTCAACTGATGGCGCACAAGAAGGGCCAGGGCAGCACCCGGAACGGCCGTGACAGCGGGGGGCAACGGCGCGGCGTGAAGCTCTTCGCCGGTCAGAACGTGCGCGTGGGAAACATCCTCGTCCGGCAGTGCGGCACGCGGGTGCATCCGGGACCGAACGTCGGCATGGGGCGCGACTACACGCTCTTCGCGCTGGTCGACGGCGTCGTGCAGTACGAACGGCTCGGCAAGGACCGCCGGCGGGTGCGTATCGTTCCCGCGCCAACGCCGCAGGCGTAACGCGCTCGGTCTTCACTCGGCGTCGTGAAAGATGATGCCGAGGCTGAGACGCTCGCCGGCGTGCACACGGCTCACGCCGTGGCGCACGGTGACGCGGAACCACCCGCGCGCTCCCCGCACGGGCCGGTGGCGGTTCGGGAAGATGACCGCCTCGCCGCGGGCCAGGACGATCACCGCCCCGCGCGACTGCGCCCGCGGCCGCTGCTCGACGAGCAGCAGCTCGCCGCCGGTGTAGTCGACGCCGGCGCGGCTCAGGACGCACGTCACCTGGAGCGGAAACGCCAGCGCGCCGTAGAGGTCCTGATGGAGGCAGTTGTAGCCGCCCGCCGTGTAGTGAAGGAGGAGCGGCGTCGGACGGTCCTGCCCGTGCGCGGCGCAGCGCGCGAGGTAGGCGTCGAGGTCCGGCGGATACCGCTCGGGCTGTCCGAGCGCCGTCATCCAGCGGTTGGCAACGGGCGCGAGGCGCGCGTAGAGCGCCCCGCGCAGCGCCGCCACCGGCTCGGGTAGCGGCGCGGCGAAGTACTTGTACTCGCCGACACCGAAGCGATAGCGCGCCATGTCGATGCGGCTGCGAAACCTGCGGTCGTCGGAGAACAGCCGCGCCAGCGCCGCGCACTCGTCGGACTGGAGCAGCGGGGGGGTCGTCGCGTAGCCCTGCTCATCGAGGGCCGTCTCGATCGCAGCCCAGTCGAGACGTGCGATCCGCGCGGGGATCGATGAGATGGCAAACGTCCTTCTCACAACTTCCGGAACGGCATTCCTCGCCTTCTGACGCAGACGGTGTCTACACGCAGCCGAAAGTGGTGTTCCTCAACGGCGAAACGGCCGCCGAGGCGCTGCCCGCGAAAACGTCGCCGCTCAGAAGTGGACGGCGACGTCGAACAGGGTGGTGACGTAGTCGAAACCCCCGAAAACCGTGAGCGCGTTCTGGTAGCGCAGGTCGAGCCCGAGTGACAGCCAGCGGGTGACCGCCACATCGACGCCGCCGCCGGCATTGATGCCGACGCCGTCGTTTACCTGGTCCATCAGATTCTGCGTAAGACACGGCGTCGACGACTCGGGCCCTCCGCAGAGAGGTCCACGGAGGTGGATCGTGCCGCGATACCATCCGATCTGACACCCGAGCCAGGGTCGAACGGTCGATGTGGAAGAACGCAGGTAGAACCGGCCCCCCACGCTGAATGAAAAAATGTCTAGCGCAGACTTCGTGACGGGTACTGAGAATGTCGTGCGGAGCCTCGGGTTGGGAATGACCAAGTTCTCGACGTCGTAGCCGGGCAAACTCTGCTGGAAGTCGCCGTGGACTTCGAGGCAGTCGCTCAATGCGTAGCCTAAGCCCACCGCGTAGGATCCACCGTGTTTGAAATCGGTTGGAAGCACGGTAGCTCCCTTGAAATCGCCCGCAACCTGATCTTCCTTGCTAAGGCGTGGTCTTACCTCGGAAGGAACTGCAAGCGCCCCTCCAGCAAAGTCCAGGCGCCATCGTGTATCCGCCGCCACAGACACCCGGGAAAATATCGCGGCGATCGCGAGCGCGCACAGCTCTACGTGTTTACGAGGCCGTCCCTTCAAAACTTTCGGGATCCGGCGGGATCGAGCACCGAGTGCGGCAGATCGCGTTCGGTCGTCGGTAGGATGATGGCGCTGCTGCACGCGCGCGGTCAGTTGCACGAACCCGGCAAACGGGGTTGGGGTGTTGCCGGAAATAGAGCCACTCACGGTGCCGGTCAAGCCGCGCAGACCGCGCCGCCGGTCGTCGAGCCTCGGCGTTTGAGACGCGCCCCGTGAACCAACGCCACGTTGTCGTCGTCGGCGCCGGGCCCGCTGGCGCCTCCCTCTCCTACCTGCTCGCCCGGCGCGGCATCGGCGTCACGCTCCTCGAGCGTCACACCGACTTTGCGCGCGAGTGCCGCGGGGAAGCGCTCATGCCGAGCGGCGTCGACGCATTCGCGCAGATGGGGCTCGGCGCCCGGCTCGACGGCCTCCCGCAGACGCACGTCCGCCGGCTCGAGGTGTACCGCGGCGCGCGGTGCCTCTTTCGGCTCTCACTCGCCGACCTCGGCGTCGAGGGCCCGCGCACCGTCTCGCAGCCCGCGCTCCTCGAGATGCTCGTCGAGGAGGCGGGACGCTTCCCATCGTTCCGCCTCGAGCGCGGCACGACCG